>NZ_JBJIAO010000041.1:0-43864 GCF_045310825.1 Mycobacterium sp. SMC-21
GTGGGAGGGTCATCACCAGCGGCGAACGAGCAAGGTCATCCTCGCCCGAACGGGTTGAACACAATCAATGTCGGTGGCTGGTGATAAACCGGTAGTCGGAGCGCGACACGCCCCCGGGTGTGATGTGCGACACGCCGAGAGAGTGTCTCGGATTCGGCCTTACGACCTGGGAATTTCACGAATGTTGTTCAGAACATCTTGTATCTGTTCGGTTTGTCGCCCACTAGGTGTAGTGTTTGACGGACCGACAGGCCCCCACAATTTGAGGGTCGGCCGGGGCCGCAAAGTCGGTCGGACGGGGATTCCCGGACGTGCTGACAGCAGTGGCTCGGGACGACCGGAGATGCGGGAATTTCAGGGGTTGCCGGGCCGCTGATCCGGATGGGGATATCAGCGGAAAGCGCTACCCCGTCAGTTGCCAGCCATGTTCAGTTCAGCTTCCAGGCCTTTCGAAGAGGAGTCGTACCGAGATGACCGTCACCGTGTACACCAAGCCGGCATGTGTGCAGTGCAACGCCACCTACAAGGCGCTGGACAAGGCGGGCATCGCTTACGAGAAGGTCGACATCAGCATCGATGACGAAGCTCGCGAGTACGTGCTGGCGCTCGGTTACCTGCAGGCCCCGGTCGTCGTGACCGACAGCGAGCACTGGTCAGGCTTCCGTCCCGACCGGATCAAGGCGCTCAGCACCGTGGCGGTCACCGCCTAGAAGACAACCAACCGGGGGAGGAGAAGGAAACAGTGAGCAATCTCGTCTACTTCTCCAGCGTGTCGGAGAACACCCACCGCTTCGTCCAGAAGCTGGGTATCCCGGCCACTCGCATCCCCCTGCACGGCCGCATCGAGGTCGACGAGCCCTATGTGTTGGTGCTCCCGACCTATGGCGGCGGACGTGCCACCCCGGACATCAACGACGGTGGCTACGTGCCGAAGCAGGTCATCGCCTTTCTCAACAACGAACACAACCGGTCGTTGATCCGCGGCGTTATTGCCGCGGGCAACAACAACTTTGGTGCTGAATTCGCGTACGCGGGCAATGTGGTCTCTCGTAAGTGTGGTGTTCCGTACCTTTACCGCCTCGAACTCATGGGAACCCCGGACGACGTCATCGCCGTTCGTGAGGGTCTGGAAGATTTCTGGAAGGAACTCTCGTGCCACCAACCGTCACAGCTGCAGAACCGGTAGCCGCCACCACGCACGCGCTGCCCGGTGAGAGCGACTACCACGCTCTCAACGCGATGCTCAACCTGTACGACGCGGACGGCAAGATCCAGTTCGACAAGGATGTGCTCGCGGCGCGGGAGTACTTCCTGCAGCACGTGAACCAGAACACGGTGTTCTTCCACTCGCAGGACGAGAAGCTCGATTACCTGATCGAGAAGGAGTACTACGAGCGCGAGGTGCTCGACCAGTACAGCCGCAACTTCGTCAAGCAGCTGCTCGACCGGGCCTTCGCCAAGAAGTTCCGCTTCCCGACGTTCTTGGGCGCGTTCAAGTACTACACCAGCTACACGCTGAAGACGTTCGACGGCAAGCGCTACCTCGAGCGCTTCGAGGACCGCGTCGTGATGGTCGCCCTCACTCTGGCCGCCGGTGACACCGAGCTGGCCGAGAAGCTGGTCGACGAGATCATCGACGGCCGGTTCCAGCCGGCCACCCCGACGTTCCTCAACTCGGGCAAGAAGCAGCGCGGCGAGCCCGTGTCGTGCTTCCTGCTCCGCATCGAGGACAACATGGAGTCCATCGGCCGCTCCATCAACTCGGCGCTGCAGCTGTCCAAGCGCGGCGGCGGAGTTGCGTTGCTGCTCAGCAACATTCGTGAGCACGGCGCGCCGATCAAGAACATCGAGAACCAGTCCTCGGGCGTCATCCCGATCATGAAGCTGCTGGAGGACTCGTTCTCCTACGCCAACCAGCTCGGTGCCCGCCAGGGCGCGGGTGCGGTCTACCTGCACGCGCACCACCCCGACATCTACCGCTTCCTCGACACCAAGCGTGAGAACGCCGACGAGAAGATCCGGATCAAGACCCTCTCGCTGGGCGTCGTCATCCCGGACATCACGTTCGAGCTGGCGAAGAAGAACGAGGACATGTACCTCTTCTCGCCGTACGACGTCGAGAAGGTCTACGGACTGCCGTTCGCCGACGTCAACGTCACCGAGAAGTACTACGAGATGGTCGACAACGGCGCCATCCGCAAGACGAAGATCAAGGCGCGCGAGTTCTTCCAGACCCTCGCCGAGCTGCAGTTCGAATCGGGCTACCCCTACATCATGTTCGAGGACACGGTGAACCGGGCCAACCCGATCGACGGCAAGATCACGCATTCGAACCTGTGCTCGGAAATCCTGCAGGTGTCGACGCCGTCGCTGTTCAACGAGGACCTGTCCTACGCCAAGGTCGGCAAGGACATCTCGTGCAACCTGGGCTCGCTGAACATCGCCAAGGCCATGGACTCGCCGGACTTCGCGCAGACCATCGAGGTGTCGATCCGGGCCCTGACCGCCGTGTCGGACCAGACCCACATCTGGTCGGTCCCGTCGATCGAGCAGGGCAACAACGATTCTCACGCCATCGGCCTGGGGCAGATGAACCTGCACGGCTACCTGGCCCGCGAGCAGATTCACTACGGCTCCGAAGAAGGCATCGACTTCACCAACATCTACTTCTACACGGTGCTGTTCCACGCGCTGCGCGCCTCGAATCGCATTGCGATCGAACGCGGTACGAAGTTCGGTGGGTTCGAGAAGTCGAAGTATGCCTCGGGTGAGTTCTTCGACAAGTACACCGACCAGGAGTGGGCGCCGAAGACCGACAAGGTGCGCCAGATCTTCGCCGATGCCGGCATTCACATTCCGACGCAGGATGATTGGCGTTCGCTGAAGGAATCGGTGCAGGCGCACGGCATCTACAACCAGAACCTGCAGGCCGTTCCGCCGACGGGCTCCATCTCGTACATCAACCACTCGACCAGCTCGATCCACCCGGTCGCCTCGAAGATCGAGATCCGCAAGGAAGGCAAGATCGGTCGCGTTTACTACCCGGCGCCGTACCTCACCAACGACAACCTGGAGTACTACCAGGACGCGTACGAGATCGGCTACGAGAAGATCATCGACACGTACGCCGCCGCGACTCAGCATGTGGACCAAGGGCTTTCGCTGACGCTGTTCTTCAAGGACACGGCCACCACGCGTGACGTCAACAAGGCGCAGATCTACGCCTGGCGCAAGGGCATCAAGACGCTGTACTACATCCGGCTGCGCCAGATGGCTCTGGAGGGCACCGAGGTGGAGAATTGCGTCAGCTGCATGTTGTAGTGTTCTGACCGCGAGCAGACGTCAAATGTCCCCCAAAGCAACGGTTTTGGGGGACATTTGCGTGTGGTCTCGGGAATGGAAGGGGTCGCGGTGAGCGTGCCCGGACCGAGTCTCGTCGACCGAAGCGGGCGGCGATATCCCGCTGACCAACCCCGCTGGCGCGGTGACGACGGCAGCCCACTGGCCTTCGAACCGCTACCGGGCATCGGCCGCGAGCAGATCGCCACTGCGATCAACTCCCAGTGGCGTTACCGCTCGGCATTGCCAAATGATCCCTTGGCGCACATCGATCCGGTGACCCTCGGCGAGGGGCGGACGCCGTTGATCACCCGGACCTTCGACGGCGTCGACGTCGGCCTGAAGGTCGAGTCGATGAACCCCACCGGCAGTTTCAAGGATCGTGGCGTCGCGGTGATGGTGACTGCCTTGCGCCACCAGGGGATCGACCGAGTTCTCGAGGACTCCAGCGGCAACGGCGGATCCTCGGTCGCGGCGTACTGCGCGGCAGCGGGTATCGAAGCCCACATCCTGGTGCCGGCGGCTACGTCGCCGAACAAGATCGTGCAGAGCCGGCTGCACGGTGCCGACATCGAATTGGTCTCCGGCGCCCGACAGGACGTGGCCGACGAGGCGGTGCGCCGAGCCGACACAACGTTCTACGCCAGCCACAACTGGCATCCGTACTTCCTGCAAGGCATCAAACTGATCGCCTACGAGATTTGGGAAGACCTCGGATTCCGTGCCCCCACAGCGGTTCTTGTGCCCGCCGGTGCCGGCAGTCTGGTCCTCGGCTGCGCCATCGGATTCGGCGAACTGCATCGAGCCGGCGCGATAGAGCTGATGCCGCGAATCCTCGTCAGCCAGCCGCAGAATTGCTGTCCGCTCGTCACGGCCATCGAACAGGGGTGGGACGAGGTCGCCGAACACGAGTGGTCGACGACCGTCGCCGAGGGGACGGCCATCGCCAAACCCGTGCGGGATCGCGAAGTGCTGCAAGCGATCCGGGACACCGGTGGGACAGCCGTCGCGGTCCCGGAGGACGAGTTGGTTCCCGCCGTGGGCGAGCTTGCCAGGACCGGGCTGTTCGTCGAACCCACCAGCGCCCAGGTCGTGCCCGCGTTGCGCCGGCTGCATGCGGCTGGCGAGATCAGTGCCGCGGACACCGTCGTCGCCGTCCTCACCGGATCCGGGCTGAAGGCCAATCACCTTCTCACGCCAGGGCATAACGCTGGCGAGGGCGGCCTGCAGAGCCATACTGCAGGCCCATCGTGAGGGTGCCGGCCCGCACCAGATCCGCGAGGTAGCGCCGCGCGGTAGCCGGGGCGATGCCCACCAGTTGCGCTATCTCGTCTGCCAACAACGGTTCCCCTGCCTCGCGCAGCGCGTCCACGATCAGGCGCTCGGTCAGCGGGGCGCCGTCGTCCTTCTTGGCTGCCGGCCGCTCGGACCGCAGCGCCGAGACCGCCGAGTCCACCTGTTCCTGCGTCAGGTGTGGGCCGTCGAGAATCCGCCGATACGCCGTGTAGGCAGCCAGGCGCCGCGCCAACTCGGTGTTCGGGAACGGCTTGATGAGGTAGTGCAGGGCGCCTGCGGCCAACCCGGCCCGGATGCTCGCCGCATCGTCGGCGGCACCGAGAATGAATGCGTCGCAGCGCAGGTTGCGCACCAGGTCGATGCCGGAGCCGTCCGGCAGGTAGACGTCGACCAGCGCCAGATCCACCGGTGCCTGCGCGGCGTCGGCATCGGCCAACATCGTCCTGGCTTCCGTGATGGTTCGCGCCGAGCCGACCGTGACCAATCCGAGCATCGAGTCCACCACCGAGGCGTGCAGCGCGGCGACCCGAAAGTCGTCGTCCACCACCAGGATTCGCAGCTCACGCGTCATCGTCCAGAACACCTCCCGGAATCGTCGCCAGCACCGTCGTCGGCTCGCCGTCCGTGCCGCCGCGTGCGGCGATGGTGACGTCCCCACCATGTCCGCGTGCCACCTGCCGTGCGATGGCCAGGCCCATACCGCGCCCGCCCGGCACCGTCGGATCAGATCGCGTGGTCACGCCCTCCAAGAAGGGGTCGTCGACGGCGAACCCCGGCCCGGTATCGGTCACCACGATCACCAGATCATGTCCGTCGCGCAGCAGATCCAGCTCGACTGCCGGGACGTGCGCGTCCGGCGCTGAGTTCTCGGCCGCCGCGTCGATCGCGTTGTCGAGGAGATTCCCGACCACCGTCGTGGTGTCCACCGGGTGCGCGAGCGTACCGACCAGCGCCGTCTCGTCGCCCACTCGCAGCACGACGCCGCGCTCGTGTGCACGGGCCGCCTTCGCCCCGACGAATGCCCGTAGATGCGGCTCGTCGAGGCGTTCCAGACCCGGCACGGGGGCGACGCCGGCTCGCCCGGTGATCTCGTCCAGGTAGCTCAGCGCCTCGGCGGTCCGGTCGTCGCGGAGCAGGCCGGCCACCACGTGCAGACGGTTCGCCGACTCGTGGCGCTGTGCCCGCAACGCCGAGCTCATTGCCTGCACCGAGTCCAGTTCCCGGGGTGAGTGCCTCGATGTCGGTGCGGTCCACGGCCGTCAGCACCGTGCCCAGATCGGTGCCGTCGCGGTGTACCCGCCGGGACGACACCAACACCACGCGTTCGTTGACGGCCGCGGCCACCGGCACCGTCGTCGGCTCCGCCGCGACCGCGGCCACGCGGGGAGTCAGGCCCAGATCGCCGAGCGGTGTCCCTGGTTCGGCGGTGATGCCGAGCAACTCCCGCGCCCGCTCGTTGATCACCCGGGCGATGCCGTCCGCATCGATCGCGATGACGCCCTCGGCGCCCGAATGCAATACCGCGTCCTGCTCGCGGATCAGCTCGGCCATCTCCTCGGGCTCCAGGCTCAGGGTGAGGCGGCGCCACCGCCGGGTCAGCAGCGCCGAGCCAATGCCGCCCACCGTCAGTGCAATCGCCACCAACGTCACCATGAGGACCAGGGTGCGGTGGGTGGCCTGATTGACGGTGTCCATCGCCACGCCGACGCTGACCAGGCCGACGACGGTGCCGTCCGGACCGCGGATCGGTGCCTTCGCGCGGACCGAATCGCCGAGGGTGCCCTGCTGCACCGTCAGTTCGGACTTGCCACCGCGGACGGCGGACGGATCGGTGCTCAGCGGCCGGTCCAGCTGCGTCGCGTCGGGATGTGCGATGCGATAGCCGGCGTTGTCGGCGATCACGACGAACAACACCCCGGTGCGGGCGGTGATGGCCGCGGCCTGCCGCTGCAGCGGGGCGGCGGCCAGCTCCGCGGCGGAGGCCGGGTGGCCGGCCCGGCGCGCCGCCGATTGGGCGGCCGCGCCGGCCTGGACCTCCTGATCCGAGGCCACCGTCTCTGCGATGGCCTGGGCGCGGCGCGCGAATTCGGTTCGGGTCTGGGTGTCGGTGCGGTGGATGATGATGCCGAAACCGGCGGCCAGGCTGGCGGTCACGATCACCATCTGCAGGATCAGGATCTGCGTGCGTAATCGGATCCTCGGCATGATGGTCGAGGCTATCGCCGTCGACGACGGATCGGCCGCGGATCGGCGCGTCAGAGCGGTATCTGGCCGAGGACGACGCCCACCACCAGTATGGTCAGCGAGACCACCGCCGCGCGCCACAACACCTTCTTGTGATGATCGGCGAGGCCGACGCCGGCCAGCGCGACCAGCAGCAGGATCGCCGGGACCAGCGGGCTCTGCATGTGGAACGGCTGTCCGGTGATCGAGGCCCGCGCCATCTCGGCCGCGCTGATCCCGTAGTGGCCCGCGGTCTCCGAGAGCACCGGCAGGACGCCGAAGTAGAAGGCGTCGTTGGACATCAGGAACGTGAACGGGATGGACAGAATGCCGGCGATCACGCCGAGGTGCGGGCCCATCGACTCGGGGATGATGCCGGTGACCCAGGTGGCCACCGCCTCCACCATGCCGGTGCCCTTGAACACTCCGGTCAGCACCGCGGCAGCGAGCACCATGCCCACCACCGACACGATCGATGACGAGTGCCGAGTAATCGCGGCTTGCTGCTCGGCCACCTGGGGGAAGTTCACCATGAGGGCTACTGCAGCGGCGATCATGAAGAGCACCGGGATGGGCAGGATGTCCATGGTGAGCACCGCCAGCAGCGTGATGGTGACAAATGCGTTGAACCACAGCAGTTTTGGTCGGGCGACCTCACCGGAGATCGCGCCCGAGTTGTCGGCGGCACCTTCGAATGCGTCACCGCCGCCGAGGCCCGACGGTTCCGGCCCGCCTCCGACACCGGCCAGGACCCGCTCGCGAACCACGATCGAGCCGATCCGTTTGCGCTCCAGCACTCCCAGGTGCCACGCGAACGCCAGCACGATGAACATTCCGGCGATCAGCGACGGGATCATCGGGACGAACACCTCGGACGGCGAGATCTTCAGTGCGGCCGCCGCGCGCGCCGTCGGGCCGCCCCACGGCAGGATGTTCATGGTGCCGTTCGCCAACCCGGCGACCACGGTGAGCACCACCGGGCTGACACCCAGCTTCAGATACAGGGGTAGCAGCGCCGAGACGGTGACGATGAACGTCGTCGAACCGTCACCGTCGAGGGAGACAACCGCCGCGAGCACCGCGGTGCCGACCACCAGCCGCGCCGGATCGTGATCCACCATGCGGATCACGGTGCGGATGACCGGATCGAAAAGCCCGACATCGATCATGATTCCGAAGAACACGATCGCGAAGAACAGCATCGCGGCGGTGGGCGCCAGGTCCTTGATGCCGTCGGTGATCATCTTTCCGATCCCGCTGCCCGCCCCGGCCAGCAGGCCGAAGACCACGGGGACGGCGATCAACGCCACGATGGGCGTGGCGCGCTTGGTCATGATGACGACCATGAATGCGGCGACCATGGTGAGGCCGAGGGCTACCAACATCAGCTATCTCCTGAGGGGGTGACTGGAGCAATCTCAGAAGGGTCGCTGTAACCGGCATCACAACGCGAGCTTGTACGTATTAGTCGGGCTTTTGCGCGTTTCGCTCGGTGTTGTGTTGCCGGGTGACTAGCGCAGAGCGTGTCGGATCGCGGCGGCGACGCGGCTCACCGCATCGCGGGCTGCTGGGCTGATCTGGGTCATGGAGATGTACCCGTGCACCAGGCCGCTTTCTCGTAGCAGGCGGGTCGGGACGCCGAAGTCCTTGAGCCGCTGGGCGTATGCGATGCCCTCGTCCCGCAAGGTGTCGAAACCGGCGACGGTGACGAGCGTCGGCGGCACCCCGGAGAGGTCCTCCGCCAGAATCGGTGAGACCCGTGGGTCGGAGCCGTCATCGGCATCGGGGACGTACAGCTCGGACAGCCACGCGATCTGCTTGGCGGTCAGCGCGGGGTTGTCGGCGAACTCCGCACGCGAACGGTAACTGCCCACGGCATCGACGACCGGATACATCAGCACTTGCATCCGGGGCAGCAATGCGTCGCCCTGGAGTTGGTTCGACAGCACCGCACAGAGATTCGCGCCGGCGCTGTCACCAAGCAGGACGATCCGCGCCGGATCGATGCCCCAGTCGGTGCCGCGGGCGACGGCGAAATGCCATGCGTCCCAGGCATCGTCGACGGCCGCCGGAAACGGCGCCTCCGGAGCGAGCCGATACTCGACCGACAGGACATTGACGCCGGCGCCGGCCGCGATGAGGCGGGCGGGGGAGTCGTAATCCTGGCGACTGCCGAGGACGAAACCGCCGCCGTGCAGGAACAGCACGAGCCCGTTGGAGCGCACCTTCGGGCGATACAGGCTGGCCCGAATACCGCTGGGGAGAACGATATCGGGGTCCACGTCCACCGTCACGTTCTCGGATTTGTCCGCGAAGACCCGGCAGTCGTTCGCCATGATGGCGCGCGCCTCGGCCACGGTGCCGTCACTGAAATCAGGCTCCTCGGCGGCGAAGCGCATCAGCAGTGCGATCTCCGGCGCCATCACGTCGCCGTCGGCGTTGACGGTCGGCGGGACGAGCCGGCGGAGGACGGCCTGCGGAGCCCGGCCCAGAGCCGTGAACAGGCTCCGCTGCATCAGCTCGGCCGCGGTCAGTCGGCGGTCCGGCGTCGTGGGTCCGGCAAGGGTCGCCGTCATGACGCGACTCGTCCGGACGCTGCCCGGTTGATCTCGGCCCGGCGATCCTCGTTTTGCGTGCCGCCGACGGCGAGTTCACGTTCCAGCCGCGAGTTGAAGCGCAGATTGTCGTCGATGATCGATCCCCGGTACATCTTCCGGTCTTCCAGGAACACGTTCCGCATCTGCCAGGGCATTCCGTCGCCCTGGCGCGGTAGCGCACGCTTGGCGCGTTGCATGTACCCGGCGTCCAAGTCGAGGATCGACCGCGTGCCGACGCCCTCTGCCGCATACGGCGCGACGGTGTCGTACCCATGGGTGTCCATGTACCGGAGCAGCTCGATGAGGCTCTTGCCGAGCAGCGAAATCTTCAGTGTCCAGGACGATTTGGTGTAGCCGATCGCCATCATCCAGTTCGGGATACCGGACAGCAGGGCACCGCGGTACACCACCGCGTCGGAAAGCTCGACCGGTCGGCCGTCGACGGTCAGGTCGATGCCGCCGAACAGCCGCAGGTTCAGCCCGGTCGCCGTGACGATGAGGTCGGCCGGCAGGTGCTCACCGGACTCGAGTTCGATGCCGGTCTTGGTGAAGCGGCGGATCCGGTCGGTCACCACCGACGCGCTGCCGTCGCGGATCGAGGCGAAGAAGTCGCCGTCGGGCGCGAGGCACAGGCGCTGGTCCCACGGGTCATACGGCGGGTTGAAGTGCCGGTCCACGTCGAATCCCGCCGGCAGTTGCTTCTTGTTCAGGTGGCGGATGACGCGCCGTGCGGTCTTCGGGAACGTGGTCATCAGTTCGACGACCACCCAGTCGAGCAACACGTTCTTCCATCGGGTCGCGAGGTAGCCGCGCCGCTCGCCGAGGAGCCGGGTGAGCTTGAGGCTCAGCGTGTCGACTCGTGGCAGCGACATGATGTACGTCGGCGTGCGCTGCAGCATGGTGGCGTGGTCGGCAGCGCCCTCGCCCTTGAGGAGCGACGGGATGAGCGTGATTGCGGTTGCGCCGCTGCCGATTACGACGACCTTCTTGCCGGAGTGGTCGTAGTCCTCGGGCCAGAACTGTGGGTGGATGATGTCGCCCTCGAAGTCGTCGCGACCCTCGAACTCCGGGGTGTACCCCTCGTCGTACCGGTAGTAGCCCGTGCCGGCGTAGACCCACCCCGCCTTGATCACCTCGTTGTGCACCGCACCGGTGGCATCGGTCACCTCGACAGTCAGGACCCATTCCGCGTCGTCGCTCGACCATGCGGCGGCCACGACGTGGTGGCGGTACCTGATGATCTTGTCGAGGCCGTACTCCTCGACGGTCTCCTTGAGGTAGTCCAGGATCAGCGGTGCGTCCGCGATCGCCTTCTCATCGCGCCAGCTCTTGAACTCGTATGCGAAGGTGTGCAGGTCCGAGTCGGACCGAATGCCGGGGTACCGGAACAGATCCCACGTCCCGCCGATGGCGGCGCGCCCCTCGAGCAGTGCGATCTTCTTCGCCGGGAACTCTTTGGTTAGATACGCCGCCGCGCCGATTCCCGAGATGCCGCCGCCGATGATGACGACGTCGTAGTACTCCGGGTTGGGTACTGGGATGCTCATCTGTCGTTTCCTTCCTGCGCCGGCACTGGCGCCTTGCGATGTGCCTCAGACTGCCGGGGCCGACGTGGTGCGCACCACACCGAAATGCAACAACCTGTATCCGGTAGCGGTGTGATTCGCACCGCGCAGAATTAGGTGTGTCCTCGGCTGAACCGACTGCGGTGCCGGCATCGGCCAACCGACCCCGGGTTGGTGGGACGGGCCGTACCATCGCATGCGCGTCCGGACAGATAGAGGTGCACCGCCATGACCACGTACCGCAGGATCGCTGCACTCGGCAGCTCCTATGCCGCCGGCCCAGGCATCCAACCGGTCGTCAACCGCGCTGCGATGCGTTCGGGCAACAACTACGCGCACGTATTGGCGCGTGCCCTCGGCGCCGAACTCACCGATCTGACGGTTTCGGGCGCGACGACGTCAACCGTCCTGGATACGCCGCAGCGCGTCGGACTCGTGAAGTTCGCGCCGCAGATTCTCTCGCTGCCCGTTGACGCCGACCTGGTACTGATAACGGCCGCCGGCAACGATCTGGAGTACCTGGGTTCTGCGGTCAAGCTGGGCGTCCATTTCACGCTGAATCGCTACACGCGCGGACTCCTGCAGCGGTGGATTCCCGCCGACGTTCCCACGGCGACCGTGGAGCAGCAGAACAAGGCCGCCGCGGGACTGGCCCGCATCGTGACCGAAACACGTTCGCGCGCACCGGAAGCACGTGTCATTCTCGTCGACTATCTCCCGATGGTCGGTGACATGACCGTGCCTTTCATGGATGTTCCGTTCGACAAAGCTGTCGTCGACGCTCTCGCGGCAATTCACGATCAGCTGTCGCGCGTATTCACCGACGTCGCAGAACAAACCGGAACCGATCTCGCGCAGGCATCCCGGTTCGGCCGCGGGCACGAGCTCGGTAGCCCTTCCCCGTGGATCCAGCCCCTGCAGCCTGTTCATCGCATCGCGAGTTCGTTTCACCCGACCGCAGACGGGATGAAAGCCGTTGCCACCGAACTACTGCGCATAATTGGTGAGCCTTCGAGATGACGCCGCGAGGCCGCCCCAAGGCCGATTGGCATCGGCGCCCCTCGGGGGGTGAGTAGGGCCGACGGTGCTTGGCCCGTCTGCTCGTACCCGAGGGGCGCCCGACGGTTATGCCGAGACTTCTGCGGGGCGGCCCAGTCGTTGGGCGATCTGCTCGGCGGTGTGCAGACCGGTCAGGATGGCGCCGTTCATGGTCCCGGCCCACTCGCCCGCGGTTTCCGTGCCCGCCCAGTGGATGCGCCCGTGCGGCGTGGTGAGGGCCTCGCCGTAGTTCACCGATGCAAAAGGCGGCGCGGCCGGATGCGGGCCACCCGGGGCGAAAGGTTCTGTGCCCCAACAGTGATCGATGTAGTCGATGGGGCTGCCGGCCTGCTCGCCGTACAGTTCGACCAACTGGTCGAGCACCAGTTTCCGCCGAACGTCCGGACCGAAGCCGTCGTACACCCGAGCGGTGCAGAAGACCATCAGGATGCCCGGCCCGCCATCGCCGGGGGACACGTCGAAGGTGATGAACACCGGCGCGGTATCGGTCAATGCCTCACCCGAAAGCCCCTCGGACCGCCAGAAGGGCTTGTCGTAGGCGACGAATGCCTTGCTCAGGGCACCCATCGGGAAGCTCGTCGTGAGCCCCTCGGTCTTGGCGGGCAGGGCGGGGTGGTACTCGATGTACGCCCGATGCTCAGGGGCCGCGGTGACGATGGCGTACTTGGCGCTGATCTCTCCCGAGTCGGTAAAGACCGTGACGCCGTTGTCGTCTTGGGAGATCTCGCGGACCTGGGTGTTCAGCACAATTCGGTCGCCGATCTGCGCCGCGAGCCGCTTGGCGATCTCCTGCGTGGTTTCGGTGACGCGGAACTCCTGCTGTCCGCCTTCGACGGCGAGCATGTGATCGAGCCCGCCCACGGCCTGGATGTAGCGCAACACATGCAGCAGTGACACGTCGAGCGGGCTGCAGCCCCACTGCACCCTGGTGACGATGAACATCAGGGCACGTGTGCTGGTCGCGGCCTGCTGCCGGTCCAACCATTCGCCGAACGAGATCGCGTCGAGCTGACCGGCGTCGGGGGATTTCCAGGCGGCGTTGACGTCGATGGTGTCCAGCAATGTGGTCAGCTCCATCAGGATGCGGCCCAGGTCCTCGGCGTCCACCGGTCCGGTCGTCGGCAGGGTGCCGGTGTAGGTCTGGCGTTCCCCGGCCATCCAGAGAACGTTGAGCCCTTCATCGAACTGAGGGGTCAGCGAACATCCCAAGCGCTCCATCAGGTCACGGATTGCGTTGTGGCGCTGGGCAACCCAGGTTGCACCCAGGTCGACCTTGACACCGGCCACTTCCCCTGAGTACGAACGGCCACCGACCCGGTCACGGCCTTCTACGACGAGAACTGATACACCCTGACTGGAGAGCCGATCCGCGGCGCTCAGGCCGGCGAAGCCCGCACCGACAATCACGACGTCGACCGATGCGACTTCGGCGTCGCCCTCAGGTGATTTCGACAAGGTCTGCTCTTTCACGGTTTCCTCCATCGCACTCGCGGTTGAATGACGCGAGATGCAGCGGGCGGCAGTGTCGGTCAGCACCTGCGCAATGATGAACTGCCGCCCGCAGCGGATCACCCTGGCAATCTCCGCATCTCGCTACTGACAGGTTCAGTGTCGCCAGCGATGATTCGACGTGGCCACGACAACGGCCACCGACTTCCGTCGTGCAGGGGTGCACCGTGCACCCCTGATCATCGGCGAGAGGGCGATGTGACGGCTCTGTTGGGGTCGGTCGGTGGAGGTGGTGAGGTGAAGGGCGGAGCCTCCGGCGGTAACAGGCCTTTCTCTGTGGGTTGGACGGGGGAGGTGCTCGTGGGCGCCGTCGAGCTGGGCGCCCGTTGGTCTTCGTTGCCGCAGTCCGCGGTAAACAAGCCGATGACGAGAAGAACTGCCGCGGTCCGGATCGAGACCGAGTTGAGTACGGTGGCCATCGTTATTGCGCAGACTGCTGAGTGGGCGCGGGCTGGGCGGGCGGCTCAAGTTGCGGGTAGCTCGGCGGGGCCGCATTTGTCGCCTCGCCGGTGGGCACCCCCGTCTTCGGTGGTGTCCCGGTGGGACTTTCCAACAGGGGCTGCGGCCACGGCCCCGCATTGGAGACCATGCCCGGTAGCGTGCCGGTGTCGGACTGTAGGAGGGCCGAGGTGCTGTCGGGTGGCACGATGCCACCCTGCACTCCGTAGCGCATGTTGGTGTAGTTCAGGATGAACGACTGATTGGGCGCTGACGGACCGGGCTTGCTATTAGGCAGACTCACGCTGGTCTGCGTGGGATCCGCGGTGGGCCCGCTGGTTCGCACCCCGCGGGTGTCGGTCATGTGCGGGGGATAGGTGTATGCGCCCGTGCCGAATTCGTAGGTATATGCCCCGGGATAGGGGGCGGTAGGCGTTCCCGGGAGAAACGGCAGAATCGGGTCCGCGCTCGCGACAGCGCTGCAGACTGAACCCATCGTGAAAATCATCGCACTGCCCGCGACGAATCGACCGACTCGGAGTTGTGACACAGAGCTCTCCTTTCTCGTGGGACGTCAGATCTTGATCGGGTCGCCGTAGATGGCGTACGAGAAGTGGCTGGCCGCAGTCGAAATGCGCAAGTATGCGTATGAGCGGATGTTGACGTCGCCGCCACAGGCATCGGCTTTGATGTGCAGATTGTCAACGCCCAGAGACGCGGTGTTGCCCGGGCTCAGCGCCATGTTGGTCATCGGCAGATCGACGATGACGCCAGGCTGGACAATGGTTTCCAGGAAGCCCGCAGCGCCGATGGTGCCGCCGACGCCGGACGGTACGCCCGCTGAACCGGCAACGCCGCCGGTGCCGCCCATGACCAAACCTGCCGAAACGTCCGATTGGCAACCCAATTGATAGCCGAGGATGAAGAGGCTGTCCTGGATCGGATTTCCACCACCGGTCGCCGTTGCGGTCGCGGTGGCAGTGACAAATGCTTCACGCGAGTTGGCCGCCGCCGCGAGATTGGGAACAGAGTTCACGACCTCGTTCTTGATCTGCAGATTCAGATGCCAGCCGTCCGGGGACACCTTGTCGTAGACCTGCGGAGCCATGTCGACCGGCGCGGCATGTACTGCCGGTGCCATGCACAGGCTCGCCACCGACGCAGCCACTGCCGCAGCGGCAAGGACGGGAGAGGGTGCAACCTTCAATCTCATTGTTTTCCTTTCATTTTGGTGTGTCGTCTTCATCCGAGGCTGTGCCGGAGGTCTTTTCGATAACTCGAGGTTGTGCCCGCGTCCGCGGCGACGTTGTGGGCATACAGCGCGCGGTAGGCGCGAAGGTAGATGACCCCCTGGGCGCCCCACGTCGCCAGCGCAGCGGTGTAGAAGAACGTGCGGTTGTGGTCGTCGAAGGGGAGCGGGCAGAAGTCATAGGTGATCGCGATGGCCGTCGCGGCAGCAGTGACCAAACCTGTTGCGACTGCGATCTTTCGGGCGCCGGCGTCCCAGACCTTCTTGGCGAAGTAAGCCAGGAATGCTGTCGTCAGCAGATTGGCCACCAGGTAGAACGTTGCCGGTCCGACGTGGAGTGTCTCGTCGTGGAACTTCTTCAGGAACATCGCGGCGACGGCGGCCAGTCCGAAGACGCCGACCTCGACAGCGACTGTCGGCTTGTACCGATGGGTGACCGCCATCAGGCCCATGACGAGGATCAGCGTGAAACCGACCGACCGGGAGAACGCGTCGAGGAAGAAGGAGACGTCGAAGGCGATCCCGCCCTCCGCGGCGCCGAGCAGCGACCCGACGAGGAAGTTGGTGGCAGAAATTCCAACGATCAAGGATTCCAGGCCGAGAAGGTAGTTGCCGTAGTCGCGGATGAACTTCCATCCGATGTAGTAGCCGACGGCCGCCAGCCATACCGCGGCTGCCAGGAACACAAGGTCCGTCATGGTGGTGATTCCTCTCGAAGTGCGGTTGATGGCGGGACGCCGCCAAGTGGCGGGAGGGGTTTCCCGCCGTTGCTCGTCAGGTGGTGCACTACTGTCGCGGTCTGGTGAGCTGGGTCACAACGACGGTGCTCACCTCTTTTGGGGCGGGAGCGGTGCATGGTGCACATATCTGAATTCCCGCTGTGTGGCCCACTCTGGTTAGTGGCCGCCCAAGAGCTCAGGGGGCAGTTTCGTGGCGCTGTAGTCGGTCGAACCAGCGAAGTGCCGGCATCGCGATGAGGGTCGCCGCGGCCAGAGTGAGGAAAGCGGTCGCGGGATGCGTGACGAGCAATCCGACGGCGGTGGCGATGACGACGCCGCCCAGATTGCCGGCCATCCAGATGAGTCCCGCCGCGGTGCTCTCGGCATCGGGAGCGTGGCGCTCACTCAAGGCGAGCACGATGGGCAGCGCCGGCAGTAGCACGAAGCCCACCCCGATCAGGGTGAGGAAGGCCATCGTCGTACTGGGTGCCAGCGCCAGGTGTAGGCACGCCACCGCGGTGAAACCGATTCCGACGCCCATGATCTGGACTTCCCGGCGGTGCCGGTCGGCCCACACCGGTACGACGGCGCAGCCGATGACCCCGGCAATCATGGTGACGGCCAAAACGAGGCCGGCGGTCGATTCTGAGACACCCGAGGGCTCGAGCAGTGGCTGTACGAAGGTGGCGAGTGCGATGAACGTGCCCATCGGGATGGCGACGACCGCGCACAAGCGCCGCAGATAGCGGTTGCCGAATGCGGTGCGGAAGGCCCGAAGTCCTCCAGTCGTGCGAATGGACTCTGGACCGCCCAGTGGCTGTGCGAAGCGAAGCGCCGCCAGGAGACACAGCCCGGCGTCCAGGGCGAGCAGTGCAGTGATGACGGTCAAGGTGTGGATGTGGTTTTCGCCCGGGAGGCACGCGCCGAGCAGATATCCCACGACCATCCCACCGAACGTGGCGGAGGACGCGGCGGCGATGCCGGTGGCGCGGTCCTTTACGGCGAGGTAGCTGACGGCGAGGCCGGGGATCGCGTTGAGGACGAAGGGCTGACCCACCGCTGCGACCATTTGTCCGATCAGCGTCCAGGTGAAGTCACCGGCGACCAGCCGCAGGAACGCGCCGGCCGCGGTGAGTACCGCGCCTGCGATGAGGGCCGGGCGGAAGAACCGATCGAGTGCCAGGCCTGCGGGTATGGCGAGCAGCACGTAGATCAGCGGGAAAACCTGTGACAGCCAACCGATTGCGGCGATTGACACGCCGAAATGCCGGGCCGCGTCGCCGGTCACGGGCGCGTAGTTCACCACGAGTGCCTGCGTGGCGGCGGCCAGGAGCCCGTACGCGGCGAAGACCGACCACCGGCTCTTCACGTGCGCCTCGACGCGGGAGCTTTCGCGCGTGTCCTGGATGCCGTTGCGGCTCACCCGTTCTTCCGGGACACCCGTGGGCCATGCGGCATGAGCATGAAACATATTGCGCTGTTTGGTATTACGTCGAATCAAGACCCACGCGACGGCACCTGCGGCAGCGGCACGCGTGGCCGCCAACTCGGGCAGACTCATCTGCTGTCCTTTTGTTGATCAAATCCGGATTGCGCCCGACTACGTCGGCGGACTACGGGAGGTGTGACCGAACGAATATTCGTTCGTATGAGTGACGTAGGTTACTGCCGCGCGAAAGTCGTGTCAACGGTTGGTTGGTTTCGTCGTCCGCGGCTCTCCGAATCATTCACGAATAGCATTCGCGCCCTTGAGATTTAGGCGTGCAGTGATGATTCGCCACGCAGAGATGGCTGGCTGGCGGCCCGATGCTCGGACGGCGCAGTGGATGGGGACCGCCCCGGGTAGCAGACCGGGTGGCGAGACGGTGACCCGCCGCTGTTAGGAGTGGTTCGGTCCGAGCCCGACGAGCATGGCGCGTACCAGCTGCCAATGCAGGTCGGCCAGTTCTTCGGGGTCGCGCGCACCGTCTGCCGGGAACCAGTTCGCGACACGATCGCACATCGCGATGATCGCCATGGAGGCGACGGTGACCTTGGTTTCCGACACGTCGGGCGCGAAGGCTGTCACGCGATCGCGCACCAGATTCAGGTGGGCGCTCTGCAGGGCCAGCAATCTGTCGTAGTCGCCGGTCGACAAGAAC
This sequence comes from Mycobacterium sp. SMC-21, assembly GCF_045310825.1. Taxonomy (NCBI): domain Bacteria; kingdom Bacillati; phylum Actinomycetota; class Actinomycetes; order Mycobacteriales; family Mycobacteriaceae; genus Mycobacterium; species Mycobacterium sp. SMC-21. The sequence continues at coordinate 18,136 of NZ_JBJIAO010000041.1, forward strand.
TGGCCGGCGGAGGCGGTGTAGAGAACGAGATCCGCCACGCGGGCGATGTGCATGTTGTGCATTTGGTAAAGCACGTGCTGTCGTACCGTCTCGCGCAGGTCTGCTTCGGGATCGACACCGTCGACATGCGTTGAGTTTTCCAGGAAGTCGGCCAGCACCCGGGAGACCGCCTCGGTGAGGATTGCCTCCTTCGACGGAAAGTGGCTGTAGAGTCCGGGTGCTTTGATGCCGGCGACGGCCGCGACTTCCCGGACTGTGAACGCACCGAATCCGTGATCGGCGACGTTGGTGATGGCCGCTGCCAGGATGCGTTCGCGCATGACATCCAGATCGAAGACCCGGCCGAGGTTGGCAATGTCGGCTGAGCGGTCGAGTTCCGAAGCGCTCGAGGCGGGCCGAGCCGAGGTTCCTCGTGCGGCGGTCATCTTTCCTCCTGTTGGCAGCTGAGTCCAAGGTTACGGCGCTCGAGTGCGTACCCGGCTCAACGGTGTGCCCGGTGTCGCCGGTCTGTGTGCCGAGCGGATCTTCGCCTGCAGCTGCGGTTGTCGGGGTGTCGTGGCCGGGCTGTCGGCAATTGACTCTGCGTCACCTATTGACGGAAGCCACGGCCAACGCTAGCTTAACGAATGTTCGTTCGTGCAGGTACTGATGGTGAACCTGCGATATTGGAAGAGGTTCGACATGGTGTCAGTGGGTATTGCCGGACTGGGGCAGATGGGGAGCGCCGCGCTGCGGATCCTTCTCGAGCAACTCCCGGATGCGCAGTTCCTGGCGATGGATCGGGCGCCCGAAGCTGTCCAGCGTGCCGAGTCGCTGGATCCGGCGCGCGTCCGGGGGCGCGTCGTCGACGTCACCGCGGAGTCGGTGGACCTCAAAGGTGTCGACGTGGTGCTCAACCTTTCCGGACCGTTCTTCGCCGGATCCGACGGCCTCGCCCAGGCCGCGCTGCGGTCAGGCACGACCTATATCGATATCGGTGACGACCTCGAGGCGACCGAAACCGTCCTGGCCCTGGACGCCGAGGCCCAGCGCGCCGGCGTCGCGCTCATCAGCGGTGCCGGCTGGTCGCCCGGGGTGTCCAACTGGTGCGCTGCCCGCCTGCTCGACGAATTTCCCGACAGCGACGGCGTCCAGGTGGTGTGGGCAACACACGAGCGCGACCCCGGCGGACTGGCTCCGCTGCGCCACATGCTCCACATGGCGGTGACGCCGTGCCCGGTGTGGCGGGACGGACAGTGGGTGCAGTCGCCCGGCTTTGTTCCGGAAACCGCGGGTACCTTCACCTTTCCCGAGCCACTCGGTGTCATCGATGCCTTCGACACGGCGCACCCGGAACCGCGAACCCTCAGCAGATTCTTCCCGCAGTTGCGCAACGCGAGTTGTAAGGGATCGCTGCGGCCCGACTGGGCCAACGCGGCGTTTTCGACGTTGGGTCGCATCGGATTCGGTCACAATGACGTCCTGGTGGACATCGCCGGTCACGATGTCGAGCCGGCCGAGTTCCTCTGGAAGCTGATGTGGGCCCGCCACCAGGCCGCTTCCGCGCCGAAGGCCGGTAAAGCGTTGACGGCGTTGCTGATTCAAGTTCTCGACGGCGCTCGGGTCCAGGGGGCGCTCGCACTCGTCGACGACGCGCCGATGTCCCGTGGTACCGGCCTCGGCGCCGCTGTTGCCGCACTCGCCGCGCTGCGCGAATGCCCGCCGCCGGGGGCGTGGGGACCGGAGGTCCTCCCGTGGCAGTTCGCGCTCAGAGAGTTCGAGCGCATCGGACGATCGCTGGGCGGGTTCGGGCCGGGTATCCAGACTCTGACCGAAGTACGCCGATGATCCGCTCACCGCAGACCGGACACACCAGCCTGTCGGGCGCCGTTGCGCACTGGGCCGACACGCGGCCGAATGCCATCGCACTACGTTGCGGGGAAACGACTCTGACGTGGTCGGAACTCGATGACGCGATGACGCGCTTCGGCGTCCTACTCCTCGATCGCGGTGTGCGCATGGGTGATCGCGTTGTGCTGCTCGGCGAAAACTGCCTGGAATGGGTTGTCGCGTTTCTCGGATGTCAGCGCGCGCACGTGATCGTCGTCCCGATGAATACCCGTCTCGCGCAGAGTCAGGTCGTCGCGCAGATCGCGAAGGTCGATGCCAAGTTGGTGCTTCACGATGCCGGCCTCGGGGGAACCGATCTCGCCACCCGGACCGGTGCACAGTACCTGGAGCTGTCGGAGCTTCTGCGCGAGACAAGCCGCAGCAGTCTCGAATCGGTTGCCGCAAGCGACCATTCAGATGGGGGCGAGATCCCCGCCCTCATCAGCTTCACCTCAGGTACCACCGGGATTCCCAAGGGTGCGGTCATCAGCAGCGCCGCGATGGCCGAGCTGGCATACGCGTTCTCGGATTACTTCGAAACGGGACCGGACGACAGCACCTTGATCGTCGTACCCATCTTTCACAACACGGGCTTCGCGGATCAATTGGCGCACATGGTCGCATCCGGAGGGACGATCAGTCTCCTGCGGCGCTATCGGACCGGCGACGCGGCAACAGAACTGATGGCGCACCCGGTCACGTTCCTCGCAGCGGTGCCGAGCATGCTGAGAATGCTGATGCTGCACGACGAGGCCGACGCGATCTTCAGCGGCGTCCGCGCAATCATGTACGGCGGCAGCGCCATGCCCGAGGCCTGGGTGCAGGAGCTGCAGCAGCGGTGGCCGCATCTCAAGCTGGTGCACGCGTACGGGCTGAGCGAGTTCACGTCGGTGTGCACGTTCCTGCCCAGCGATCTGGCGGCGACGAAAGCCGAGTCCGTGGGACTGCCGTTGCCCGGCGTCCAATTACGCATCGTCGACGAGTCGGGCGATGACGTGGCGCCCGGCGGGTTGGGCGAAGTGTGGCTGAGTGGGCCGACGCGCATGCTCGGTTACTGGGACGAGCCGCGGCTGACGGCGGAGAAGATGACCGGGCAGTGGCTGCGCACTGGCGATGTCGGCCGGATCGACGGCGACGGCCTGCTGTGGCTGCACGGCCGGGCAGACGACGTCATCAACCGCGGCGGCGAGAAGATCATGCCGACATTCGTCGAGTCCCACATCGCTCGCCACGAAACCGTCGCGGCCGCATGCGCTTTCGGGTACGCCGACGACATTCTCCAGCAGCGTGTCGCGGTCGCCATCGAGACGCGCGCCGGCGCGGCGTTCGATGAGCAGGAACTCGTCGGGTTTCTGCGCACTTGCCTGCCCGACTATGCGATTCCCGACCGTTGGGTCGTGTACGACGCGCTTCCCCTCAACGCCTCCGGCAAGTTCGATCGCAAGGCCCTGCGTGCGGACTTCGAAGCAGCACTTCAACCGAAATCAATTGAGCACGAACAGGAGTCAGCGAAATGAACATGTCGTTGTATGTCGTGACCGACCCGGCGACCGGCGAACTGGTCCGGGAGTACCCCACGGCGACAGATGCGGCGGTGGCTGCCGCGCTCGGAGCGGCTGAGAACGCTTATCAGGGTTGGTCGAGGAAGGCATCCGTCAGTGAGCGCGCTGACCTACTGAGAAAAGTTGCCGCACTGCACAACTCGCGCAGCGGCGAACTTGCCGAAATCATCCGCCGCGAGATGGGCAAGTCCCTCGACCAGGCCATCGGTGAAGTCGAATTCAGCGCAGCCATCTACGAGTACTACGCGGACAACGCCGCCACATTCCTCGCGGACGAGCCGATCGAGCTCATCGAGGGAGAGGGAACGGCGTTCGTCCGCCGCCAGCCGATCGGCGTGTTGTTGGGCATCATGCCGTGGAACTACCCGTACTACCAGGTCGCCCGATTCGCCGCGCCGAATCTCGCTCTGGGCAACACGATCGTGCTCAAACACGCGCCGCAGTGCCCGGAATCAGCCGCCGCATTGCAGCAGATCTTCGTCGACGCCGGCTTTCCCGAAGGCTGCTACGTCAACACCTATGCGACCAATGAACAGGTCGCCGGCGCCATCGCCGACCCCAGGGTGCGAGGTGTCTCCTTCACCGGTTCTGAACGGGCCGGCGCAGCAGTCGCGGAAGTAGCGGGTCGGAACCTGAAGAAGGTGGTGCTCGAGTTGGGTGGCTCGGACCCGTTCATCGTGCTGTCATCGGATGACCTCGATGCCACCGTGCGGGCCGCGGTAGCCGCCCGATTCGAAAATGCGGGTCAGGCGTGTAACGCCGCAAAGCGGTTCATCGTTGCCGACGATCTGTACGAACCGTTCGTGGATGCGTTCACGGAACAGGTTCTGGCCCAGGCCGGCTCGCTTGCTCCGCTGTCCTCGGTTGCCGCCGCCGAGCGACTGGAAGAACAGGTCCGGCGCGCTGTCGCAGACGGCGCGACGCTGGTTCGCGATGGCGAGCGAGAGGGGGCGTACTTCCCGCCCGCCGTGCTGACCGACGTAGCGCCGACGTCGCCGTCGTCCACCGAGGAACTGTTCGGTCCGGTGGCCACCATCTATCGAGCCGGGTCCGAAGCCGAGGCTGTCGAGCTGGCGAACAACACGCCCTACGGACTGGGCTCATACGTCTTCACCACGGACCCCGGGCAGGCGATACGCGTCGCCGACCAGATCGAGGCAGGCATGGTGTTCGTCAACGGCGTCGGTCTCGACAGCATGGAACTGCCCTTCGGCGGCGTCAAGCGATCCGGCTTCGGGCGCGAACTCGGCCGGGCGGGGATCGAAGAGTTCGCCAACAAGAAGCTCATCCGCACTCTTCGCGGCTAGCCGCCGACCGTCGCCGCCGCATCTGATCCACCACATCCACCCTCAAGAGGACATCTGCCATGACCATCGAATTCGACGCCGCCGTCTTCAGGACGCCGAACGCGCCGCTGACCATCGAAACCGTTTCGCTCCCATCGACCCCGCCGCCCGGCGACGTACTCGTGCGGCTCAAGGCAAGTGGATTGTGTCACAGCGATTTTCACGTTCTTGCCGGTGAGTGGGACGTCCCCACGCCAATGATCCTCGGTCACGAAGGCGCGGGCGTCATCGAGAGTGTGGGTGAAGGGGTGACGACCCTGAAGAAGGGCGATCACGTCGTCCTGTCCTGGACGCCCTCATGTCGCCGGTGCCGCTACTGCATCAGTGGCAGGCCCGTCCTGTGCGACATGGTCGCTCAACATTCGGCCAACCACCTCTCGTTCGACGGCCGGTCGCGGATCACCGCGGCAGATGGTGCGGACGTCCTCAGCTTCGCCGGCCTCGGCACCTTCGGTCAGTACGTCATGGTGCCTGAATCGGGCGCGATCGCGATCCGCGATGACGCCCCCTTCGAACAGTCGGCGCTGATCGGCTGCGCCGTGACCACCGGTGTCGGCGCAGCGGTCAACACCGCCAAGGTGCGCCCGAGCGACACCGTGCTGGTCATTGGATGCGGCGGCGTCGGACTCAACGCGATTCAGGGTGCCCGCCTGGTCGGTGCCCGCCAGCTCATCGCCGCCGACATCTCCGACGAAAAGCTCAAGCAGGCACGGGTTTTCGGAGCTACCGACATTATCAACAGCGCCCAAGAGAATCTGGCGGACCGGATCGCGGAGCTCACCGATGGGCGTGGCGTCGAGGTGGCCATCGAGGCCATCGGTCTGCCGCAGACCATCGAAGCCGCCTATGCGGTCCTGGCTCGAGGTGGCACCGCCGTCGTCGCGGGGCAGGTGGCCGACGGCATGAAGGTCACGATCGACCCCTTCGTCATGTCCGATCAAGAGCTTTCCCTCATCGGCTCGAACTACGGCTCGAGCAAGCCCGCCACCGACTTCCCGCTGCTCGTCGAGCACTACATGCGGGGCCGCATCGATCTCGACTCGCTCGTGACCCGGGTCATCGACCTGGCAGAGATCAATGACGCGTTCGACGAGATGAAGCGCGGCGTCGGCATCCGCTCGGTGATCAGGTTCTGACGATGGACACGACAGCAAATGGGAGCACCGCTCCGGCTACCAGCGAGAACGCCGCTGAGCCCGGGACTACGCCCCGTCTGAGCGGCAAGCTCGGCGTCGGCTCGATCTCCCTCATGATCATCGCCGGGGCCGCCCCGCTCTGCGTGGTCGGCGGGCCGATGGTGCTGGGCCTGGCCTTGGGCAACGGCGCAGGCCTGCCCATCGGCTACGTGGCGACCCTCGTCGTCCTGCTGCTCTTCGTCACCGGTTTCACGACGATGACGCCGTTCGTCCGCTCGGCGGGGGCGTTCTACTCCTACGTGCATGCGGGTCTGGGCCGAGCTGCCGGGATCGGCACCGGCTATCTGGCCATGCTGTCGTATACGTGCATCTTCATCGGGCTCTTCATTCTGTTCGGGACCGGTGTGGACGCGCTGGTGAAGTCCTACGGCGGACCCGCGTCGCCATGGTGGCTGTGGGCCGGCGTGGGACTGGCGCTGACGTTGTTCCTGGGCTACCGGGACGTCGAGCTGTCCGGCAAGGTCCTGGGTGTCCTCCTGGTCGCCGAGGTGAGCATCGTTCTCGCACTGGACCTTTGGATCGTCGCGCGCGGCGGTGGACCGGAAGGTCTGTCCGGTGGGATGTTCTCGCTGAAGACGATATTCAGCGGCGCACCCGGGGTGGGCCTCATCTTCGCCGTACTCAGCTTCATCGGCATCGAGGCAGCTGCGGTGTTCCGGGACGAAGCGCGTGATCCTGCCCGGACGGTGCGCCGGGCGACGATCATCTCGGTGATCGTCGTGGGACTCTTCTACACCTTCACCTCGTGGGCGGTGATCAGCGGCGTCGGCGACAGTCGAGTCGTCCCTGCCGCGACAGCCGACCCCGAGGGCCTGTTCTCCGCAGTGGCGCTTCAGTACCTCGGGCGCATCGGTGCCGACCTCACCGTGGCGATGTTCGTCACCAGCACCTTCGCGGCCGCCTTGACGTGGCACAACATCCTCGCCCGCTACACGTTCTCGCTGGCGTCCCGGGGCCTGTTGCCGACCACCCTGTCGGCGAGCCACCCGACGCACGGCTCGCCGCACCGGGGAGCGGTGGCCGTCGCGATCGCCACCGGCGCTGTGCTGGCCGGCGGCACCATGATCGGGCTCGACCCGATGAGCGAAATCTACACGTGGACATCGGGTCTGGGGTCCATCGGATACGTCGTGCTGCTCATCCTCACCTGCGCGGCCGTGCTGGCGTTCTTCCGTCGCGAACCGCACGGGGCGCCGCTGACGCGGACACTGATCGCGCCACTGCTCGGCATGGCGGGGCTGCTGGCCATCCTGGCGATCATGCTGCTCAACCTCGATCTGCTCGCAGGAAACAGTCGCGTGGTCTCCGCCGTCATCGTCGTTTCCCTGATCGCCGCCTTCGCACTCGGACCCGTTGTCGGAATACTCCTGCCGTCCTCGGGCCGGCAGGAATAGCGAAACCACCGAACAACGAATCCCTCTGAAAGACAACGAATAATGGCACAACGAATCGTGATGGTGGGTCTCGGCGCCACCGGCCGCGCCATGGCGCAATCCCTGCTGCGACGCACCGACGTCCAGATCGTCGGTGCGGCCGACCGCAATCCCGCGGTCGTCGGCACGGATCTCGGCGTCCTCGTCGGCAGCGCGGCGACCGGCGTGACCGTCGTCGACGACCCCGCGGGTCTGCCCCCGGCGGACCTGGCGATCGTCGCGACGACGTCGGATCTGAATCACGTGGCCGACACCCTCGTGCCGCTTCTGCAACGTGCGTACAACGTGATGAGCATCTGCGAGGAACTGGCGTACCCGTGGTCGAGTCACCCGGAGATCTCGCGTCGCCTCGATGACACCGCGAAAACGCACGGCGTGACCGTCCTGGGCACCGGGGCCAACCCCGGCGTCCTCATGGACACCCTGCCTCTGCTGCTGACCGCCCTCACCCAACGTGTCGACCGCGTGATCATCCGCCGCCGCACCAACATGTCGCGGTACGGGGCGATCCTGTCGAAGTTCGGCCTGGGACTCACGCCTGCGCAGTTCGCCGCAGCGCAGGAATCTGGAGATGTGGTCGGCCACTACGGTTTCGAACAATCGATCGGTGCGCTGGCGAGCGGCCTCGGCTGGACCTTGGACGCTATCGCGGTCGACCGGGTGACACCCGCGACGGTCAGCGAGATCACTCGCGTCGGCGAGCACATCACCGTCGAACGTGGCCAGATCGCCGCCGTCACCCACGCCGCCCGCGGATTGCGCGGCGGCCGTGCGGTCATCGACTTGGAGATCATGTTCGGCTTCTTCGACCCGAGTGACTCGCTCACCGCGGGTGACGATTACCGCATCGAAGGCGCTGACCAGACGATCGAGCTGACATCACTGACCGGCTTCGAGTCCTTCGTGAGCACCATTGCCGCAGCGGTCAACACCGTGACGGCCGTGATCGACGCGCCCGCCGGATTTCTGTCCATGGGTGATCTCCCCGTCCGTGCCCTGGCATCGAAAGGTGCTCGGCTGCTTGAAGATGGATTGCTGTGACACATGCAGTGTCGGTGCTGAACCCGGTGCGTTTTCTCGATCGAGCCGCTGCGGTGCACGGGGACAAGGTCGCCGTCATCGACGGCGCACGCGTGCTGACGTACCGCGATCTGCATGAGCGCTGCCGGCACCTCGCGGGCGCGCTGGTTGGTGACGGACTGGGGCCGGGTGCCCGAGTCGCGGTGCTGGCGCACAACACCCTGGAAATGCTCGAGGCACACTACGGAGTGCCCTACGCGGGTGGGGTTCTGGTGCCGCTGAACTCTCGCCTGAGCGCAGGGGACATCGCATACATCCTCGAGCACAGCGGAGCCGAGGTGCTGATCGCAACGGACCCGCTGATCGCGGTCGCGCGGGAGGCGGCCGAGTTGGTCGGCGGCACTGTGAAGGTCATCGCCGGCAATGAGCAATACGAGCACTACGTGGCGTCGGCAGCGCCGATGGATGTTGCCTGTGATGACGAATTCGCCACGGTGGCAATCAATTACACGTCGGGTACCACGGGTAAGCCGAAGGGGGTGGTGTACACCCACCGCGGCGCCTACCTGCAGGCGCTGGCCATGGCCTTCCGCTCGGGCCTGGACCTCGACTCGGCGTACCTGTGGACGCTGCCGATGTTCCACTGCAACGGCTGGTGCTTCACCTGGGCGGTCACCGCGGCCGGCGCCACCCACGTGTGCCTGCCGAAGGTCGAGGCGAAGGCGATCTGGACGGCCGTCGAGGACCACGCGGTCACCCACATGTGCGCGGCGCCGACGGTCCTGTCGACCATGACCTCGCAGCCGCCCGCGAACCGCGCGGAACGAACCGTGTGGGTGGCCACCGGCGGAGCGCCGCCCGCACCCGCACTGCTTGCGCGGGCCCGTGCTTGCGGCCTCGCGGTCACCCATCTCTACGGCATGACCGAGACCTACGGCCCGGCCGTCATCAATGAGTGGAAGCAGGAATGGGATTCGGCGCCGGAAGACGAGCGTGACCGCCTGAACGCCCGCCAGGGCGTCGGCAACGTCGTTTCCGACCCGGTTCGGGTGGTGGACGAACAGGGCCGGGACGTGCCCGCAGACGGTGCAACGATCGGTGAGATCGCGTTGCGGGGAAACAACGTCACCCCCGCGTACTACCGAGATATGGCCGCCACTGCGGCAGCGGTGCCGGACGGCTGGTTCCGCACTGGCGATCTCGCGGTGCGTCACCCCGATGGCTACCTCGAAATCCGTGACCGCGCAAAGGATGTCATCATCTCCGGCGGCGAGAACATCAGCTCGGTCGAGATTGAGAGCGCCATCCTCGAGCACCCCGCCGTGCTGGAGGCCGCGGTTGTCGGCATGCCGCACGAGCATTGGGGTGAGCGGCCCGTGGCGTTCGTGTCGCTGCGCCCAGGTGCGGCTGTCACGAGTGCGGAACTGCGGGCCCACCTGCTCGACCGCGTCGCGAAATTCAAGGTCCCGGACCGCATCGAGTTCACCGCGCTCCCCAAGACTGCCACCGGCAAGATTCAGAAATTCGAACTCAAGCGACAGCTGGCCGGCGGCCTCAACCGATAGGTGCAATATGCACCGTCCGCCCGCTCGATTGGTTGAGAGGTGCCATGGCACACCACCGGGCCCGGCGGCAATAGTGAGATCAACGCCACACCAACAACTCGGCGTTCTCCCCAAACTTCAACTCGCAGAAAGAGATCACGCGATGACAACCGCTGTTTCGAACCTCCGGAAGCTTCCTCACACCGCGGACGTCGCGGATATCCGTGCCATCGTCGCCGAGGACGGCGGGGTGATCATCGAGGGTCTGCTGACCCCGGAGCAGGTCACCCGGTTCAACGCCGAGATCGAGGGCCCCCTCGCCGCGCTGACTCCCGGCGGCAAGCACGAGCTCGAGATCGTCAACGAGTTCCACGGCGCCAACACCAAGCGCCTGACGAACCTGGTCACCCACAGCCCGGTCTTCCGGAACGAGATCATCAACCACGACCTGGTGCACGCCCTGTGTGATGCGACCTTCCTCGAGGAATCGGGCACGTACTGGATGACCACCGCCCAGGTGATCGAGATCGGCCCCGGCAACCGCGCGCAGTTCCTGCACCGCGACCTCGAGAACTGGTACCCCTTCGTCGGCATGGGCCCCGCCGGCCCGGAGATCACCCTCAACTTCCTCATCGCCCTCACGGACTTCACCGAGGAGAACGGCGCCACCCGCGTCATCCCGGGCAGCCACAAGTGGCCCGATTTCCAGGACCGCGGGACGCCCGAGCAGACGTTCCCCGCGATCATGAACGCCGGCGATGCCCTCTTCTTCAGCGGCAAGACCGCGCACGGCGGTGGCGCCAACGTCACCACCGATGAGTACCGGCGCGCGGTGTCCTTCGCGTTCAACCCGGGGTTCCTGGTCGGGGAGGAGGCCTACCCGTTCCTGGTCGATCGCGACGTGGTGAAGACCCTGCCGGAGCGCGTCCAGCGCATCCTCGGCTTCCGCTCGCAGTACCCGACCGGCTCGCCCGGCCTGTGGATGGTCGACTACCGCGAACTCGCCGATCACCTCGGTCTGTAAGCGGCAGACTGTTGCCATGACACCGGATCAGCTGTGGCCCGATGCATCCGATCCGGTCCGCCGGCTGATCCGGGAACTCGCTGAGTCGATGCTGGCGAGGTCCGCAGACGTCATCGACGATCTGACTGCAGCGTCGCTGCAGGACCCGAAGTACCGGGCGATCGCCGATGACCCGGTGCTCGCGGATGCCGATGCCCAGATGGTGGTCTCGCACCTCAAGCACTGGCTGACGTCCAACATCGCCGAGCCCGGTCGCCGGGTCAGTCCCGCCACGGGAAGCGTCATGCGCACGTATGCCCGCGATGTGGTGCTGCGCGGCCTCACGACTGACGATGTCCTGGGGTGGCGATCCGCACAACGCGTTGCCTGGAGTTGGTGGCTGGCGGCGTGTTTCAAGACGACGGACGATGCGGATCAGCTTCGCGAACTGATCGAGATCTCCGGGAATTCGCTCACGACGTTCGTCGACGACTCGATCGCTGAGCTCGCTGAGCACATCCGCCGGGTCCGCGAGGAGTTCGCCGGTGGCTCGCAGCTGCAGCGGTACGCCACCGTCGAGCTCCTGCTCCAGGGCGCGGACATCGCACCGTCGCGTGCCGAAGCGCAGCTGGGCTACGCGCTGACCGGTTCGCACATCGGCGCCGTCGTCTGGGTGAATTCCGAGAAGGACGTCGCCGAACTCGAACGCGCCAGTGAGCAGGTGATGCGGGCCTGCGGCGCGGACCGGCGGCTGACTGTGGTCGCCGGTACCGCTGCGGTGTGGCTGTGGATACCGGCGAAGACGACGCCGACGGTCGCCGAACTCGCCGAACGCCTGGGGCGACGGTGCGGTGCGCGCGTGGCACTCGGCCGTGCGGCTCCTGGGGTCAGCGGCTTCCGGCGGACGCACATGGACGCCGCTGCAGCGCAAAGGCTTCTGGCTCGCCTGGACTCCGGGCTGTCCATCGTGCGCTATGAGGACGTCCACCTCGTAGACCTGTTGTCCACGGATCCCTCGTCGGCCGACCAGTTCGTCGCGGACGTGCTCGGTGAACTGAAGGACGCCAGCCCGGTGCTGCATCAGACGGTGCTGACCTATGTGGACGAGGGTCTCAACCGCACGAGCACCGCCGAACGGTTGTACACCCACCGCAACACCATCGACCGGCGTCTCGCCCGCATCGACGAACTGCTGCCGAAACCCTTCGCGCGCAACCCGATCGAGGTGGCTGCTGCCCTCACGCTGCTCAGCGTGCGTGGGGGACACTGACTCCGACGAACTACCCGCGACTCGGGATCGTGGACGCCAGGCGACGTCCGACCCGCGTCGCGACGCGCCCGACCCGGATCAGCAGCGTCGGGAGTGGGGTGCGCAGCGTGGCGTGCTTGCGGACGTAGTCGGGCACGTACCACCGGTGGGTGGTGCCGGCGGCGAACACTGCGGAATCGCCTGGCCGGAGCCAAGTTCCGGTCTGCGGATCACCGATTCGGACCTCGCCCGCGACGATGTGCACCGTCTCCTCTACGACGAAGGTCCAGTCGAATGTGCCGGCCGAGCAGTCCCAGATATAGAACTCGACCGCCGAGTCACCACTGGTGTGCCAGCGCCGCGACCGTGCCCGTGGCTTGCCGTCGACGACCCATGACGGATCGATCGGGCTGTCTGCCAGGTCGTGATCCTGTGCGAATGCTGACTGCATGCTGGGAAATCGTAGCGGTGTGCAGGCTTGGCCGGGGTCAGTTTTGGGCTACGTGGCCGTGGGGTCCACCCAGAAGATCTGCCAGGAGTGGCCGTCGAGGTCGTGGTAGCTGCGGCCGTACATGAAGTCCTCGTCATCGGTGTCGCCCGGCGTGGCGCCCGCAGCGATGGCGCCGTCCACGAGGGTGTCCACGCACTCGCGGCGGTCGACACCCAAGCAGACGACGCACTCCTTCGTCTTCGACGCATCGGCGGTCTCGGCCGTGTGCAGGGAATCGAAGACATCGCGCTGCGTCAGCATCGCGAACTGGTTCTCGCCCAGCACCAGTGTCACTGCGTTGTCATTGCTGAACGTCTCGTTGACCGCATAGCCGAGCCCGGAGAAGAACTTCCGCGAGCGCGCGACGTCGGCGACGGGCAGGTGAACGAAGATCATGGCGTGCATCGGGCTGCTCCTGTGGTCCGCGGCGCCCGGAAGCGGGTGCCGTCACAGGGGTAGACAGCCGACCCGCGCACAACTCATCGCGCGGCGGTTCAGGGGAAGGCGTAGTGCACAACCACAGGCGCGTGGTCGGACAGCCGCGCGCTGGGCGCGGCTTCCTTGTCGACCGTCACCGACATAGCGGTCCGCGCGAGCCGCGGCGTGGCCAGGTGGTGATCGATGCGCCAGCCCACGTCTTTGACGAACGACTCGCCGGCCCAACTCCACCAGGACAGCGGCCCGGGCCGGTCACCATGCAGCGTCCGCACCACGTCGACGAGTGTGCGCGGCCCGATCTGTGCGTCCAGCCAGGCGCGTTCCTCGGGGAGGAAGCCCTCCATCTTCTGTGCGGGCCGCCAATTCGTCACGTCGTGCGGAAGGTGCGCCAGGTTCAGATCGCCGAGCAGCAGGAACTCGCGGCCCGCCGCGAGCGCCGCCCGCCGGTTGCGGCTCAGCTCGCGCGCGAACGCCCCGAGGAAGCGCATCTTCCTGTCGTACTTGGCGCCGCCGTCGGGCAGATCGCGCATGTTGCCGGGCCGCTGCAGGTGCGCCGGCAGGCCGCCTTTCGGCAGATAGAGGCACGCCACTGTGAGGGGAGCGTGCGCGAGGTCGACCTCGAGGTACCGCCCCTCGTTCGCGAATGTCCCGAGCCCCCGGGTGCGCGGGGGATGCGAGACCCAGGTCCGCACGGCCGTCGGCGCGTCGCGCGTCAGGATGGCGACGCCGTTGCGGCCCGGGATCGAGCCGGAATCCATCGCCGCGTGATAGCCGTCGAATTCGCCGACCTGGTCGGGCGGGCAGCGCAACTCCTGCAGGGCCACCACGTCGAGTCCGCGCCCGGCGAGCCAGGCGTCGAAGCCGCGACGGCGTGCCGCCCGGATCCCGTTGACGTTGAACGTGGCAATGCCCAGCGGCGCGTTTGGTGTAGCCATCGCCTCTACCAAAGCAGATCGGCATGGCGGCTGTTCAGCGGCCTCGGTCTGTCCGCCGATCGGGGGAGAACGGTTCCACCGGCGAATCCGCTGTTCGGGGGAATCCGGAAAGTGGCCGCTCGCGAAATAGTTGTCGGTGTCAAGAGACGGCCCAAACCCCTTCTCGGATCACAACATTCACGTACAGGAGGCCCCATGAACATCACGACGGCTCGGATCGCCGCAGCAGGAACGGGGATCGCCGCCGCGCTGTCCTTCGCCGCGGTCGCCCACGCGGGAACCATGCCGGTCACTCATCCCGGCGAGCCGACCATCGCCATGACGATCACCAACCACACCGACAAGGTGCAGTTCCTGCTCGATGACGGGACGAGCCCCAACGGCAAATGGGTCGACGGTCCTCAGCGGCTACTGGCACCCGGCGCCACCGAAACCGTGACAGCCGTTGCGCCACAGGGCGACTCGCTCGACATGCACGTCGCCTACCGGGTTGGTGTCGGCGGCCCGACCGCCACCTACGAGGTCAACGACTCGAAGACCAACACGAATGTCGCGAACACCAGTGTCACCGGTTTTCTCGCCAAGAACTACTGGATCAATCACAGCTTCAGCAGCCATTACCCCAACACCAACGTGGGCTTCGATCTCTGGTGAGTGCTGCTGTGACGACCGGTGGTAGGTGGCGACCGGTCGTCAGGCTTCGCGCGCCTGATCCGCGTGCAGTGCCTTGATCCGCCGCTGCTCGCGCAGTACCTGCTGGTAGCTCTCGCGTTCGATGATCAGCCAGTCCGGCTTCTCCTCGAGCAGGGCGTCGATCTGCTCGGTGGTCAGCGCCTTCTCGACGCCGCCGCGTGCGAGGCCGGCGATCGAGATACCCAGCTTGGCGGCCACCAGGTTCTTGGGGTGCGGCCCGTTCTTGCGAAGGTCCTTGAGCCACTGTGGCGGATCGGCCTGCAGCGCCGCCAGGTCGGCGCGGGTGATCGCGTTCTCCTGGAACTCGGCAGGTGTCGCGGGCAAGTACACGTCCAGCTTCTTCGCCGCGGTGGCGGGTTTCATGGACTGCGCGTTGGGCCTGCTCATGGGCATCAGCCTATCGGTAGGTCGCTGCGATGACCCCGTACGATCCGCGACGTGGAGTTTTCGACTCTGGATCTCGCGACCCGCAAGTTCTGGCGGGCCACCGGCAGAGGCGTCGACCTCGACGGCGTCGATGCCTGGCTGCAGGCGCCACTCGGGTCCCGGGGCGGCGGGAACAACTGGCTGCGTGATGAAGCGGCCCGCCGCGGTGGCGCGCTGCGCGACGACGACCCCGACGCCGGTTTGCAGCCCGATCTCGAGGGACTGTCCGGGCCCGGATTCGATGCCGCGGCCGTCCACCCGATGATTCACGACTTCTACACCCACACGGCGCGCTGGCGGATGGAGGTGTGGAGCAGCTGGTCACCGTTGTTCTGGCCGGGCGGCGAATTGATATCGCGCATGTTCGGTAAGCGGGTACAGCAACTGGCGCTACCGATGCGTCCCCTTGACGTGGCACGCGGCATCGATGGTCGGGTCTCGGTGATCACCGACGGCACCGGCGCGCAGGTCGCGGCCGGCTGGATCCGGACCTTGCGCGGCAACGGCGACACCGTGTTCAGCGGATGCTATTCGCGCAGAACGCTTCCCGGTGCCGACCGGGCCAGCGTGCACGTGACGTTCCCGTTGGAAGAGGGCAACGTCCAGGTCTTCCTGCGGCCGCAGCACCTGCCGGACGGCGGTCTGCGGTTGTCTTCCCCGGCCGGCCCGTGGGGCGCTGACGGGGCGTACGTCCTGGTGCGCGACCGCGGGCGCTACTTCGCGCGGCGGGTACCCGTGCATGAGACGTTCGACCTCTACGTCGACCGTGAGCAGGTACTTCGCACCGACCATGTGCTGCGGATGTGGAACCTGCCGGCCGTCCGCCTGCACTACAAGCTGGAACGCCGCGGGACGTAACCGGTACGCCCGTCCCAGTAGCCGTGTTCGGACAGCGGCCGGAACCGGTAGGTCGCGAACTCGCGGTGGAAGTCGCGGCGCCGGCGCTCGGCCATCGCATCGGCATGTCGAGCCGGGTCGGCGACCTCGGTCACACCACCCCGGCCGTGCACCATCCCAGTCATCGCCCGCACCGAGGTCCAGATCGAGAAGGTCGAGATCGAACGGGGCGGACGCATCGCGGCCAACGCCAGGGTGGCGTCCGGATGGTCGCGCACCAATCGCTCGACCGGCTTGCCCCACGTGAGGAAGCGCGGGACTTCGGGCAGTCGCATCCGGGCCAGGGTGACGGCGACGACGGGCTCGTCATCGTCGGAAGCCTCGGCCTCCTGCGGTAGATCGGGGAGCGCCACGAGCGTGGACCAGCGCCGTAGAAACGTCATCCGGACATGCCAGCCCGTGGCGAACCGCGCGCCCGGACCGGCCAGGAATGCGTCGATCGCGGCCTCGTCCTCCCACCGGGCGAACATCGCCAGCCGCCGCAACTGCAGCCGGTCGGGGGAGATGGTCGGGGCGCCGAGCCGCATCAGGGACAGACATTCGGCGTAGCGCAGCCCGGCCATCCGGTCGGGCTGCGGTGGTCGCCGCAGCAGCGGCACCGTCGCCGTGACAGGCAGCTCGACGAGATGGAACGTGAAGACGCCGAGCTCGGTCATGCCTCAATTATCGGCGCTGACCACGAACCGCCCGACGCGCGTTTGGGTAGCGTGATCGCCGTGACACCGTCCTCGTCGGCCTCATTGACTCTCGGGTACGTCCCCGGTGGGACGCCCGCGAAGTGGGCGCGGATCTGGGCCGAGCGTCATCCCGAGGCGGCGCTGATTCTGCATCCGGTCTCGGCGGCCGATGCGGCCGACACGCTGCGGGCCGGCGGCGTCGACGTGGCGCTGCTCCGGCTGCCGGCGAACACGACGGGGCTGGCCGTCATCTCGCTGTATGAGGAGACGACGGTGGCTGTCGTGTCGACTGATCATGTGCTCACCGCGGCCGACGAGATCACCGCCACGGACCTCGACGGCGAGCCGATCGTCGTGCCGCTCGACGACGTCGTCGGCTGGGCGGATGCACCGGGAAACGCGGTCGAGTACCGGCCCGAAACCACCGAGGGTGCAATAGAACTCGTCGCGACGGGCATGGGTGCCCTCATCGTGCCGCAGTCGCTCGCGCGGCTGTATCACCGCAAGGATCTCACGTACCGGCCGATCACCGACGCGCCCACCTGCCCCGTCGCACTGGCCTTTCCGGAAGGGGAACAGTCGGAACTGGTCGAGGAGTTCATCGGCATCGTGCGGGGCCGAAAGGCCAGTTCGTCGCGGGGCCAGGCCGAGCCGGCGCCGAAACGCAGCGCGCGCGAGAAGACCCTTGCCAAGCAGGCGGCCCGGGCGGCTGCCGGGAAGGGCGCCGTGGGCAAATCGGCCCGAAAGTCAGGCCAGGCCAAGCGCGGTCGGCGCTGACGCCGTTGTAGCCCGTGGCGTTTGCTCAGCGCTACTACACTCCCAGGCCATGAGCAGACCGTCGGCGGGCGCAGGTAAACGCACCACCGCGCCACGATCCGCGACATCACGAGCTCCGCGTACGATCCGTGGTCTCGACGCCGAGCAGCGTCGAGTTCACCGCCGGGAACAACTGCTGGCGTCCGCGTTCGAGTTGATCGCCCGCGACGGTTATGCCAACACGTCCATCGAGCAGATCTGCCAGAACGCGTTCGTGGGGAACAAGGCGTTCTACGAGACATTCGACAGCAAGGAAGACTGCTACATCGAGTTGCTCCGGCAGATCGCCGAGCGAATCGAACGCCAGGTCGTCGAGATCCTCGAGGACACCACCGCTGACAACGACGATATGGTCGAGCGGCTGCTGTCGGCGTTTGCCCACGCCCTGGTCGACGACCCCAGGATCGCGGTGGTGGCGTTCGGGGAATGCGCAGGCATCTCGCCACGGGTCGAGCGGCAGCGCCGCGAGAATCGGCGTTGGACCGCAACGTTTGTCGAAGAGTTGTGGCGGCGTCGCGAGTTCCCCGAGATCGCGGCCGACACCACGCTCGACTTCCATGCGCTGGCGGTCCTGACCGTCGGCGGTCTGTTCGAGGCAGTTGCCGACTGGCTGCACGACTACGAGCCCGACGCTGAACAACGGCCGAGCATCGACACTCTCATCGGCAATCTGACCAGCTTCATGGCAGTGGTCCGGGCCGGCATCACCGCCTCATTGCGCTGATCGCAATCCGCGCCATACCCCGGTGCATCCGACTGCGGGCCGCTTTGACAAGAGTTCTTGTTTTTAAAAAGAGGTCTTGTTCAAAACCGGCTGTTGCTATAGCGTCCTGCGGCTATGGGGGTCAACTCAACACAATTGCAATCGCCGCGATGGACGGCCACGGTCCTGGCGAGGGGTGTCGCGGTGGGTATCGCCGCGGCGACTGTGGTCGGCGTGTCGGCGCCTGGCGCTCCGATCGTGTCGCAGGCCGCGGTACAACTCGTCAACACCACCATCGGCGTCGGAGGATCGTTCGACCCGTTGGGGCTGAGCATCCCGCTGTTCTTCTACGGAACGACTGTCCCGCAAGGGGATTCATTCCACGTAGTGCCATACCCGGGGCAGATCAACGTCGAATGGCCGATCATCTCCGCACTGCCGGGGTTGTCCGGCGTCCCGTACTGGCCGCACTCGCTGAAGCAGTCCGAACGCATCGGTGCCGGATATCTCGAGCAGGACATCGCCAAACAGGCACCCGGTCAGAAGATCACCATCCTCGGCATGTCCCAGGGTGCACAGGTCGCCGAGATCGCGCGCGCCGACATGGCCAAGGACCCCGCGTACGTCGCCCACGCCGGCGACTACACGTTCACCCTCATCGGCGATCCGTACCAGCCGAACGGCGGCATCCTGTCGCGCTTCACATCGTGGAGTCGTATGCCGATCCTGGGTGATCTCTTTCCGCTCGGACGACCGGGGCCGTCCGACAGCCCATTCCAAACCACGATCTACCAGAACCAGTACGACGGATTCGCCGATTTCCCGGCCTATTTCAACCCGCTGGCCGTTGTCAATGCCTTGCTGGGCATCATGTTCGAACATGTCCTTCCCGGCTATGCGTTGGAGCCCAAGACCAGTTCCAACACGGTGAGCACCACCGTCGGCAACACCACGTACGTGACCTTCCCGCAGCGCCTGCCGCTGCTGGCGCCGCTGCGTCTGGCCGCGTCGCTGATCGGGGCGCAGCGGCTCGTCGACGCCATGGACCCAGTCCTGCGCGTCATCATCGAAAGCGCCTATGACCGCACCGCGGATCCCAGCCAGGTCAAGCAATTCAGCTGGACCACGCCGCAGGCCAAGATCTCTGCCGCCCTCAAAGAGCTGCCCGGAGCGTTCGCACAGTCAATGCAGATTCTCCGCACCGGCAGCTACACGCCGACGCTGCCGCAACCGGTCGTGGATGCCACCGAACCGGCCACACCCACAACCGAGCATCCTGCGAAGTCGGTGGACAACTCGCCGCTGGCCAAGGCGATCCGTCAGTCGGTGGTGAATCTGACTGCGGCGCTGACGAATATCACGCGCCCGGTCGCCAAGCTGTTGCAGGTGGTCGGCGGCCAGAAACCGACGGCGGCAACGCCGCCGAGTACCGCACCCAAGTCCGTCGCCGCGGCACCGACACCTCAGGCGGTGCCGACAACTGGAAGCCGCCTCTCCGTGACGGCACCGCGGACGGCGACGTCGGGGGACCCGGATTCGACCGCGGCCTCGGCGAGCACTATGGCCCCGTCGTCATCGGCCGTCTCGAAGGGGAAACCGGCCAAGCGCGCACGCTCGCTGCGGCCGACACCAGACGCCGTCGCGCCGGTGCGGCAGACCCGCGATCGGCGGCCACAACCCGTGGACACCGGTCATGTGGACGCCGGTCATACGGACGCCGGTACCGACGCGACCACACCGTCCGTCAAAGCCGGCGATCGGCGGCGCGAATCCACCAGGAGCACAACCAAATCCGACGCGCCCGCCGGCGCGAAGGCCGATCACACGCCGTCAGGCAAGGGCGCGCGGCCGGCCGCGTAGTCAGGTGTGTGCCGGCCCCTCGGCCTTCTTGTACAGCGACTTGAGCAGCACATCACGAAAGACGCGGCTGTCGACCGCGCGGCGGCCGGCCTCGGCCACCCACGGGATGCCGGCCAGCTTATGAAAGAACCGGCCACGCCGGTACTCGCGTCCCCACGCCGCCTCGATGCGCTGCTGGTAGTTGGTGAAGTCGTCGGGACCGCCGTTGGTCAACGCGGCGACGGCGCATTCGCCTGCGGCCAAACCGGATTCGAGTGCTTTCGAGATGCCCGCACCGGAGGCCGGCTTGCCGGCGCCCAGCGCATCACCGGCGAACAGGACGCCGGGCTGCCACGGCGGCCATGCGGTGAACCCCATGGGCAGGCGCCAGGCCCGCACGCTCCGGTTCTTCTTCAACTCGTCGATCGACGGCAGCGCCCAGTCGCGCGGCAGCGTGTGCAGGAAGTCGCCGAGGAACCGCGTTGCGTTGATGGCCTGCCAGTTGCGGTAGCTGTTGACGTAGCCGAGGCCTATGTTGAAGGTGCCGTTGCCCATCGGGAACACCCAGCCGTAGCCGGGCAGCTGGTCACCGTCGAACAGCAGCTTGAGGTAGATCTCCAGCGCGTCGGAGTCGGGACGGTCGGCCGGCATCTCGGCGCGAATGGCGATCGCCGAATAGCCGTGATAACTCGAGTCGACATGCAGCGCTCGTTTGATCGGGGAGTAGGCGCCGTCGGCTGCGATCACGGCGTCCGCGTGCACCGTCTCGCCATCCTTCAGCACCACACCGGTGACCCGGCCGTCGTCGTTGCGCTCGACACCCGCCACCTCGCCACCCTGGCGCACCTCCGCGCCCGCGGCCGCGGCATGGCCGAGCAACAGCGCATCCAGGTGGGTACGGCTGACGGTGCAGCCGTGGTCGGGCATGCCGGGGCGGCGCGGGAACGACAGCTCCCATTGGTGCGGGCTGAACACCGTGACCCGATTGATCCGGTGGAACCGGGCGACCTCGTCCGCCAGGCCCATCTTCTGCAGGTAGCTGACCCCGCGGGCCGTCAGGCCGTCGCCGCACGGCTTGTCGCGCGGGAAGGTGGCCTTGTCGATGACGAGCACGCTGGCGCCGGTTTGCGCGGCCTGCCACGCAGCCGCCGATCCGGCGGGACCTCCGCCGGCGACGATGACGTCGTACCGCTGCACCATGTGATCAATTCCTTGTCGGGCCGGTACTTTCGGGCGAGGCCTGACGCCGATGCTACGCGTGCAGCCTGTTGATCCGCTGGCTGTGACGAGGCGTCCGAAGGTGTGACATGCGCCGCGCCGGGCAGTCTGAGCAGGTCAGATTTGGCCCGCCCGGTACAGTGGCGGGGTGCGCAGGCCATCTCTTCCACGCACCGGCATCCAGGCCGGGGTGAAAGTTCCTGGTGTGCCGGGCGTGAACGTTCCGTCGGTCACCGTGCAGGTGAAGGTCACTCCGCCCAAGGGTGCGCCCGAGAAGGTCGACGCCCGTAGCGAGCGCTGGCGCGAACACCGGCTCAAGGTCCGCGAGGAGATCGTCGACGCCGCTTTCCGCGCGATCGACCGGCTCGGCCCGAACGTCAGTGTGCGGGAGATCGCCGAAGAGGCCGGCACCGCCAAGCCCAAGATCTACCGGCACTTCGCCGACAAATCCGACATGTTCTCGCAGATCGGCGAGCGGATGCGCGACATGTTGTGGGCGGCCGTCATTCCGTCCATCGACATCGAGCACGATTCGACCGGGCAGATCATCGGCCGCGCCGTCGAACACTACGTCGACCTGGTGGACCAGCACCCCAACGTGGTGCGCTTCCTGCTGCAGGGCAGGTTCGCCGACCAGTCCGCCGCCGCGATGACGACCGTCAACCGCGGCCGCGACATCACCCTGGCGATCGCCGCCATGATCAGCGGCGAACTCAAGGACATGGATCTGGATTCGGCCATCTTCGAGCTGGCGGCGTTCACGCTGTTCGGCGCGGCCGCATCGGCGACCGACTGGTGGCTCGGCGGTAGTGATGAAACTCCGCGCCGGCTGCCCCGCGACCAGTTCGTCGCGCACATGACCACCATCATGATCGGTGCCATCAACGGCACCGCCAGGTTGCTCGGCATCCGGTTCGACCTGGACCTGCCGGTGCACGACGCGGTGCGCCGCGAAGAGTCCGTCGGCTGACGATTCCGTTCCTGACGTGGTGCGTTGACACCTCGCGGGTCGGACCGGAGACTGTGCAGTATCCGGTACCGCCGTTCCCAGGAAAGAGCAGGTTCATGACGGTCGAGCAGTCAACTGGAGCGCAGTCCGTCGGCAACGAGGCCGCCGAGCCCATCGTGACGCGCGCGGTGATCATCGGGTCCGGTTTCTCCGGTCTGGGCATGGGCATCGCGCTGCGCAAGCAGGGCTTCGGCGAGCGCGACTTCCTGATCCTGGAGAAGGCCGACGAGGTCGGCGGCACCTGGCGCGACAACACCTACCCGGGCTGCGCGTGCGACATCCCGTCACACATGTACTCGTTCTCCTTCGAGCCGAAGGCCGACTGGACGCACATGTGGTCGTTCCAGCCCGAGATCTTCGACTACCTCAAGGGCGTCACCGACAAGCACAACCTCCGCCGCAACATCCGGTTCAACACCCATGTCGACCGCGCGCACTGGGACGAAGACGAGCGGCGCTGGCACGTCTACGACACCGACGGCCAGGAGTACATCGCGCAGTTCCTCATCTCCGGTGCGGGCGGCCTGCACATCCCGGCGGTTCCCGAAATTGAAGGCAGCGACGAATTTGCCGGTGCCGCTTTCCATTCCGCACAGTGGGACCACAGCGTCGACATCACCGGCAAGCGCGTCGCGGTGATCGGGACCGGCGCCAGCGCCATCCAGATCGTGCCCGCGATCGTCGACCAGGTGTCCGAGTTGCACCTGTACCAGCGCACCCCGGCGTGGGTCATGCCGCGGCCCAACAACGCTTTTCCGGAATGGATGAAGAACACCTTCCGCCGGGTGCCGGGTACGCGCGCGCTCATGCGGGATGCCATCTACTGGATCCACGAAGGCGTCGGCTTCGCGATGACCAAGCAGCCTCGGCTCCTCAAAATCGGTGAGCTGCTGGGCAAATGGAACATCAACCGCAGCATCAAAGACCCCGAGCTGCGCCGCAAGCTGACGCCGAACTACGTGGCCGGCTGTAAGCGAATCCTGAACTCCGACACCTACTATCGCGGGATCGCCAACCCGAAGACACAGGTCTTCACCGAGGGCATCGAGCGGATGACCGCGGCCGGCATCGTCACCCGCGACGGCGTCGAGCACCCCGTCGACGTGGTGGTGTGGTGCACCGGTTTCCACGTCACCGACTCGTACACCTACGTCGACATCAAGGGCCTCGGGGGAGAGGACCTGGTCGACCGGTGGAACCGCGAGGGGATGGCGGCGCACCGCGGCATCACCGTGGCGAACATGCCGAACCTGTTCTTCCTGCTCGGCCCGAACACCGCGCTCGGCCACAACTCGGTGGTGTTCATGATCGAGTCGCAGATCCGCTACGCCGCGCAGGCCATCGCCGCGGCCGACAAGGCGGGCGCCGCCGCACTGATGCCGAGCCGCCGCGCCCAGGATGAGTACAACGCCGAACTGCAGCAGAACCTGGCCGGCACGGTGTGGAGCACCGGTGGTTGCCACAGCTGGTACATGGACGAGCACGGCGTGAACCGCACGCTGTGGAGCGGCATGACCTGGCAGTACTGGCTGGAAACCCGGAAATTCAAGTCGACCGAGTATGAGTTCATCCGCTGAATCGGCTCCGCGGGCGCGACACGCGAACACAACTTTTAGCGGTGTTCGGCGATGGCAGACACCAGGGGTAGTGTCTGTGGTGCCGATCCGGCAAACACAGTTCCAGGCGAAATGGGGTCACGGTGTCTGAAGGTATGAAGCTGATCGACCGGGCCTCCGCGATCAACTGGAACCGCGTGCAGGACGACAAGGACGCGGAGGTCTGGGACCGTCTCACGGGCAACTTCTGGTTGCCGGAGAAGGTGCCGGTGTCCAACGACATCCCGTCCTGGGGCACCCTGACCGACAGCGAAAAGCAGCTCACCATGCGGGTTTTCACCGGCCTGACACTGCTGGACACCATCCAGGGCACGGTCGGCGCCGTCAGCCTCATCCCGGACGCGCTGACCCCGCACGAGCAGGCCGTCTACACCAACATCGCCTTCATGGAGTCGGTGCACGCCAAGAGCTACAGCAACATCTTCTCGACGCTGTGCTCGACCGTCGAGATCGACGAGGCGTTCCGCTGGTCGGAGGAGAACCCGAACCTGCAGCGCAAGGCCGAGATCGTCATGAAGTACTACCGGGGTGACGAGCCGCTCAAGCGCAAGGTGGCCTCGACGCTGCTCGAGAGCTTCCTGTTCTACTCCGGCTTCTACCTGCCGATGTACTGGTCCTCGCGCGCCAAGCTCACCAACACCGCCGACATGATCCGCCTGATCATCCGTGACGAAGCGGTGCACGGCTACTACATCGGCTACAAGTACCAGCGCGGATTGGCAGCGGTCGACGAGGCCAAGCGGACCGAGCTCAAGGACTACACCTACGAGCTGCTGTTCGAGCTGTACGACAACGAGGTGGAGTACACCCAGGACCTGTACGACGGCGTCGGCCTCACCGAGGACGTCAAGAAGTTCCTGCGCTACAACGCCAACAAGGCGCTGATGAACCTCGGCTACGAAGCGCTGTTCCCGCGCGACGAGACCGACGTGAACCCGGCGATCCTGTCGGCGCTGTCGCCCAACGCCGACGAGAACCACGACTTCTTCTCGGGCTCGGGTTCGTCGTATGTCATCGGCAAGGCCGTCAACACCGAAGACTCGGACTGGGACTTCTAGAAACGCAGTCACGTGCTGTGATGGCGGGGCGCACTCGGGCAACCGGCTGCGCCCCGCAATCAATTGACCGGTGTTCTGGGGCAGGGGCCGTCAGGCCAGCGGCGGCACCGGGTTGATGGTGAACCCGAACTTCGTCAGCGGCTCAAGGGATTTGCGTGCCTCGGGGCTGGCCACCGCGAAGGTGATGATCGCCGTCTGATCGCTGACGGCCGATGCGAACAGCGCCATGAAATTGCGCTGCAGCGCCGAGGTCATGTCGCTGTTGGCGGTCCACTGCGTGATCCACAGGCCGTTGGTCAGGCCGGGATTCACCGCGCTCGCGCAGGTGCCCGCTCGCACCGCGCCGGGCCAGTCACGGGCGGCGATCGCCGGATCGTCCTGGTTGAAACTGCCTGGCGCACAGACGGATTTCTGCCAGTCGTTGAGGACGCCGGTGACGCCGGCGGACACGGGAGCCGGTGCCGGTGCCGGCTCGGGATCGGCCTGCGCGACGCCCGTCGGCAGCAGGGCGATGGCCACGCCGGCAAGGGCCAGCTGGGGCAGCGGAGCACGGCGGCGAGCGGACGTCATGCTCCAAGTATTAATGCGTGACAGTAAATTCCGTCAACAGGGGCAGAGCAATGATCAATACCTGTGGATGAGGCCCGAGGAGGCGGCCTGAAAGTGGGCGCACCTTCCCGAGGATGATCATC
>NZ_JBJIAO010000042.1:0-43693 GCF_045310825.1 Mycobacterium sp. SMC-21
TGAGTTCCCCAGCCCGTATGCTCACCCACGAAGCTGCGAACCGACCGGTGCTTTTACACCCACTTTCGGACGCGACCAACTAAGCAATCGCGTGGCAGGTCGTGGGTTCGCGCGGCGCGTCCGTGGCCTCCTGGTTCTTGACGCGACGCCGATCGTGCTCCGGCCATTGCCTCCAGAGATGCCGTGAGGCTGTTCAGGACCGAGTGTGCCGCGTCGGGCCGCTCCGCTGTTATCCGCCATCTGGCCAGACTTCCCCTCCAACTGGCGGGAAGAGCGCTCGGATGACCCGTAAGGGCCTCGAAGCGAGAAGTCGCCCGTCGTGCGCTGCGGAGTGCACCGTGCCTATCGCGTGCCACGACGTACGCGAGTGCAGACGCCGCACGGCGCCGCGCGACTTTGACAGTCAACCGACACCTCCGTCTGGCAAAAATAACGCTGCTTGCATTGTGCTCACGACGTTGAGTCGTACTCGGCTCAAATGCGATTCCAATCCTGGGGAATTCGTATGGATCGCGTATCGCGACAATATGAATATGCAGCGGAGAGGAGCGTCGGAAAAGCGCGAACTCCGAATATTTACCCATTCCGATGAACAATATTGTGTTGCTGTGCTACGGCACCGTCCGACCAAATCGACTGGTAGCAAGGCTAATTAGAGCTTGAACCGGCAATCGTAGAAGTAGCTGCACGGTTTGCGATATAACGTTTCAACGCACGATGTTACCGCGATTAGACAATTCATTTCAGTCGATTGAATGAGCTAGTGTCGGCGACTGTAAGTAGTTCCGCAGAAGAGGAGGTATGTGAATGTCGAAGCAGCACAAGTCACGTCATCGTGCAGCGGTCGCATTGCTGGCGGTCGCGCTGATGGGCACGGGCGCCGGATTTACCGCGGCCGTGGCCGGCGCGCAGCCGCCCCCACCGCCCGGGCCGGGCATCCTGCCGCCGGGGCCCGGTGCGCCCCCGCCGCCCGGTGGACCCGGCCTCGCTCCTCCTCCGGGTCCAGGGGCTCCGCCGGCCCCGGGCGGCCCACTACTCCCGCCTCCGCCGTTCTGATCCTGGTGCAGCGACTCGACCGCCCGGCGCGTAGCCCGGTTGCCGCAGGTGCAACCGGGACGCGGCCGGGTGGTCGACCCGCTCGTCACGGACTGAGTCCCGCTGGCGGGCTGGCGATCTCGGCGCACAACCCCGTCTGAATGCCGCTCGTTTGGCGGCTCCGCTACTCCGCTGGGGATTCATTTGATCTTCGAACTCGCCCCGTTCCCTCGACCGACTCATCTCGGCGGCCAAGGCGCGTCCGGGCATCTTCTGGGCCGTGTATTCCTCATCCAGCGCCTCCATGCCTCGATGGCTGCCCGGTTAGTTCATGTTCCAGGGTTCACCGTAGGTGGTCACCGAGTCACCGGTCTTGGCGATCAGGCGAGCAAAGGGCCGCAAGAGCACGCCGCCGGCTGCACCGGTCACAGTGCCGTGCGCGTTGGACACCGCCACTGAACCCGTCGGGCCGGAAACGTCCACCGAGAACGTCGCGACTTCCTGGATACCCGGGCCGTTGCCTAGATCGGCGGAGATCGACACACCCGGCAACAGGTTTGGTGTGATGATGCCGCCACCGCCGCTCCCGCTACTGTTGAATGTGCCGGGATTGACATCGTCGAGGAGAATGTTCGGCGTGGTGTAGCTGAAGTTGATGCCTACGCCCAGGGCCCACGGGAAGCCGATCTGATAGCCCAACTCCAACGTGCCGGTGAACTGGCCGCAGCCGTTGCCATCACACTTGTAGGTGGCGCGGCCGGAGTGGAACCACTCACGTGTCAGCCGGTTGCGGTCCAACGGAAATACACCGTTGAGGAACGTGTCCCACTGCTGCACCGTCAAGGTGCGATCGAGGCCGTCCACCAAGCTCAGCTGGTTGTCTAGATCCGCGCGTGAGGGCGCAGCTCCGACGGACAACGCCACGACCGCACAGATGCTCATCACGAAGCCGCATTTCAATGTTGTCAACAGTTCTTTCCCGTCCTGGTAATGCCTTGGTCGTTGATTCAGCGCCGATGATGATCTAGGCAGGATAGGGCCGAATGATGTTGTACTTGTGGGGTTTTCGTATGTGAATCATGTCAACCGTGACACAAGCGCAACTGCGGCTGGCGGCCGGACCGTCGCTCATGCGCAGGTGGCGTTTGCAGCTCTGTAGGCCGGTGCGACGTGTCAACCGGCGAGGAGTCTGTCGGTGATCAGCAGTTCGAAAGTACTCACGATGGCCGGAAGGTTGTCGGCAGGGCCAACCGCCGAGGGGTAAGCGGCGATACCGCAAAGAACCGCGACCATCGTTTCGACGGCATCGATGATGTTGATCTCATCGCTGAGCTCGCCTCGATCGATAGCCTCACGCATTGCCGACGAGATGAACGCCCGGGCCATACGAAGCACCGAGCGGTCAGTGACGATTCGTGTTTCATTGCGAACCGATTCGCGAACGGCGGCGGCAACAAGTTGGGCGTTGCACTGGCCAGGGTCGTCGGCGCCCAGGGCCGTTGAAAAGAAGCTGACAAGCTGTGCGGGCAACGTTTTCGAGCGTCGGGCCGTAGCGGCCGCTGCCGCCATTACATCGACCGCTGGGCGGTCGATGGCGTCGCGGTACAACTCCGATTTGTTGGCAAAGTGATAGTGCAGTGCCGGTCTGGACAAGCCAGCCCGTGTTGCAATGACATCGAATGTCGCGGTGGTATAACCGAATTCAATGAACGTCTCTCGCGCTGCACGCAGAATGCGCTGACGGTTGGCGGCGGTTGTTGCTGCCGACGGACGGCCCGCCTTGAGACGTTCGATCGGTGCCATGGCTCCATTATGGGTCGGCATACCGGCTGTCGCGCCCCGCTGGCGTTGTGGGTTTTCTATCAATTCATCTCAGTGGTGAGCCTGAAAATGCATATGGATGCCACAGGTCCGATGACGTTCCGCAGACCACCTTGTGCACTACAGTCGTTGCAGGACAGACTGATTCACCTAGGAAGGGAGCTACATGTCCAGCTCAATCACACGTCGGCCCAAGTATGTCGGCGCCGCCGCATTCATCACCGGGCTTGGATTGACCGCCAGCCTGCTCGGTGCAGGTGTGGCCAATGCCGGTCCGCCCCTGCCGCCGCCAAGCCAGTGCGCACCGCCACCCGCTCCGTGCCCGCCGCCGCCTCCGCCACCTCGGTGATCAAGAGGATTCCCTGACAAACTGTCCAGGCGGCGCAGCGCGTGTGAAATCGCGTGCTGCGCCGCCGCCATTTTGTGTCATGCACACCTCATGTCATCGTCGCCGATATGGGCAGCGACTTCGAAACACGTTTATGCACAGTCTGATTCAACGTGTGGAACAGACCCGCCGAGGTCGCCATACATGACACCGAGATCAACTGCGGATAATTCCGCAGCGAGGTACGTCAACATCGACGTGGCCTGCGATCCTTCCGAAACCTTCAGTGGCTCAGCCCTTATCCCCGTACTCGGAAGTGGCGACCGAGCGCGTGCCGGCGTTCTCTGCACGCAGTGGCGGGCAGTTCATCGCGCGGATTCCTGTCGTGACTACAATTCTGATTGTCATTTCCTATGCGCACGACAGCTCGTGCATAGCAGGAGGTCATAGGCTGGATTCGCCAATGGGCCCGCGACAGCCTGTTGGTTATCGGTGATGACCTTCCGGCATCATCTCAATTAGTGCGACACGCGAGCGACCAGTCCTCCCGGTCTCTCGCGTGTCGCACCCCTTGTGCAGTCCTGTTGCGCTGCATTGATTTTGACCAATCGGTCTTCACTCCCCGGTGGAGCTGCTTGTTTTGGCCGTCCAGGTCGGCATGAGCGTGCGCGAGGTTTGACCTTGGGAATTTCTATGGATCTTGTATCACCCAGATATGGATATTGAGGCGCGCGTGGCGGTTATGACCCTGCTGGTCCAATTGTTGAGGATCAGGCGCCGACCGGATAATCGGCGCACATGGTTGTGTAATCATTTGGCGCAGAACGTATTATGTACGCGCTAGGTAATGAGCGCTTCGTCATGTACAGGCGCGAAATTGCCCGCGTAGGACAGAATTCGCAAATGTCGCGAGTTCGGCTGGCCCCAACGACGTGGGCTAAAGTCGGCGCCTGGCAGCTTGTTTCACAGTGGGGAGATGCGCATATGCCCAAGCAGTACAGGATGCATCGCCTGGCCAGGATGGCATTATTGGTGATCGCGTCGGTGAGTGTGGGCGCAGGCGTCGGTGCGGCGGTTGCTGCCGTCCTGAGTCAGCGTGGTCCCAATCCGGCCGGACACGGCCTGACGTAGTCAGCACACACCACGGGTGCTGATTTCTCCGGTTATCCGACAACGGTATTGGACAATTCCTGCCTAGGGTGCGCTGTGTTGGTCCGCGGTGAGGTCGTAGTAGGTCACACCGTCGACGGTGGCGGCGGTGAAACTCTGTTTCACCCAGTCGGCGATCTTGTCGCCCTCGGTCTGCGCCCCGCTTTGTCCGCCGGGAAATCTGGGGCCGCGGGAGGCAATGTAGTAGTGAATCCGCCCCTGGGCGGCGTACTGCTGGAACTGCGCCAGGGTCGGTGATGGGTCCATGCCCCCAAAACCGCCGATCGGCATCACCGCGTGGCCGGTCGCCAACTGGTAAGTGGCGGCGTCATTGGCGCCGTTGGTGGCCGCCACCCACTGGTAGTTGTCTGCGTTCGC
The DNA here is from genome assembly GCF_045310825.1 of Mycobacterium sp. SMC-21. Lineage (NCBI taxonomy): Bacteria > Bacillati > Actinomycetota > Actinomycetes > Mycobacteriales > Mycobacteriaceae > Mycobacterium > Mycobacterium sp. SMC-21. The sequence continues at coordinate 4,712 of NZ_JBJIAO010000042.1, forward strand.
TTCGAGCAGCTGTTCCAGCCGCGTGCTCGATGCGGTATCGAAGCCGGGTGGCATGCTGGGGAAGTGCTGGCTGCTGAGCTGCGGGCCGGCCGTCACGATACCGCCGTTGTGCGGGGTGGCTACGGTCTCTACACAGTAGGCCAGCGGACCGGCCAGCACTGCGACGACAGCAAGTGGGGCCGCCCACGATCCGAACGGGATGCCGCGCAGTACATCGGCTACGAGGATCAGCGCGGCGCCGGCGCCGATCACCGCCACCGGCCAACGCAGCCACGGCGCGAAATCCGGTGTGCGGTTCAGCAGTACCCAAGACCAGCCCGTGGTCAGTGCAATCGTCGCTGCCAGGGTGAGACCGATCCACATGGTGGCTCGGCGTCGCCAAAGCTCGGTGGCTCCGATGCCGACCAGTGCGGCAATGGCGGGGGAGAGCGCCATCGTGTAGTAGTCGTGATAGAGGCCGGACATGAAGCTGAAGATGACGCCGGTGCCGAGCAGCCAGCCGCCCCAGACCAGGTACTGAGCTCGCTGCGGCTCGGTTCTGGACGCCCTGCCGCACAGGATTATTCCCGCGACGAGGAAGATCAGAGCGGCCGGCAGAAGCCACGATATCTGTGCCCCGGACGCGCCCGTGAACAACCGCAGGATGTTGGGATCGGAACCGAATGGGAAGCCGCCGTGCTTACTACCTGGCGGCAACTCCGCGCCGGCGGGTAGCTCCGGTAATCCGCCGTGGCTGCCACTGAGCCGAGATATTCCGTTGTATCCGAACGTCAGGTTCAGGAAGCTGTTGTCGGTCGAACCACCGATGTAGGGCCGGCTGCGGCTCGGGATCAACTCGACCAGGGCTACCCACCAACCGCCCGCCGCGACCATCGACAGCAGCGCTGCGATCAGTTGCAGCCCCCGGGTACGCAGCCGGGTCGGCCCGGCGATCAGATAGGTGAGGACCAACGCGGGTACCACGAGCATGACTTGCAATTGCTTTGTCAGAAAACCGAATCCGATCAGTGCGCCGCAAAACGCCAGCCACCGCGTGCGGCCGTCCTCGACGGCGCGCAGTAGGGCGCCAACCGCGCCGATCATGAGCAACACCAGCAGGGCATCCGGATTGTTGTAGCGAAACATCAGGGTGGCCACAGGCGTCAAAGCCAGTGCGCCGCCGGCGATCAGGCCCGCGACCGCACCGAATTGCCGGCGGACGATCACATACAGCAGCGCGACGGAGGCGAGGCCGATCAGCACTTGTGGTAGCAGTATCGACCAGGTGTTGACGCCGAAGATTCGGGCGCTGAGCTCCATCGGCCACAGCGATGCGGGCGGCTTGTCCACGGTGATGGAGTTTTCGGCATCCGACGAGCCGAACAGGAATGCCTTCCAGCTCTGCGCGCCTGCCTGCACGGCCGCGGCGTAAAAGGCGTTGGCCCAACCCATTCGGCCGAGAGTCACGGTCCACAAGACCGCGGTGGCCGCCAATAGGCCGGCGAGCGCTGTGCGCGCCCACCGCGGGTCGGACTGTGAACGAGCGGCCTGCGGCAGTCGTGCCGGATGCAACGTCGGGTTCTGCAGCATGCGCTCATCTTCTGTGACTTACCTGGGAAGATCGTTGGGCAACTGTGGGGCGCGGCTATGACTGTGTGCCGCGTGCCGGCAGCGTCACCGTGAACGCAGACCCGTTCGGGCCGCTGTTGACTGAGATTGTGCCGCCGTGGGCTTGAGCTACCGCCTGGGCGATGGACAATCCGAGGCCGGTGCTGCCTGCCGCTCGTGAGCGGGATTCGTCGCCGCGGGCGAAGCGTTCGAAGATTTCCGGCAGTAGATCGGGCGGAATTCCGGGGCCGCTGTCGACCACCGTCAGTGTTGTTGATCCGTCGTCGCCCACGGCGAGTGTGGTGGCCACCTTGGTGCCGGCGGGGGTGTGGACGCGGGCGTTCGATAGCAGGTTGGCCAGTACCTGGTGCAGCCGCTGGCGGTCACCGACCACAACGACAGGCTGGTCTGGAAGGTCTAGGGCCCAACGATGTTCAGGCCCCGCCATGTGGGCGTCGCTCACGGCGTCGATGACCATTTGGGATAGGTCGACGTCGTTGTTCTCGAGTGGGCGGCCGGCGTCCAGCCGGGCCAGCAGCAGCATGTCCTCGACCAACTGGCTCATGCGCCGGGACTCGGCGTGGACCCGGGTGAGCGCGTAGACCAGATCGTCGCGTCGCGCATCAGGCCTCTCGGCCACCAAACGCCGTGCCACCTCGGTGTAGCCCTGGATGGAGGCCAGCGGCGTACGCAATTCGTGACTGGCGTCGGCGACGAACTGGCGTACGCGGGTCTCGCTTGCGTGGCGGGTGGCCAATCCGTCGGCTACCCGGTCGACCATGCGGTTGAGGGCGGTGCCCAGCCGGCCCACCTCTGTATGCGCAGCGTCGGCGTTGACCGGTTCGATCTGGGACGGAAGTCGTACGTCGCCTTCGTGTAACGGAAGTTCGGCAACGTGTTGCGCGGCTTCGGACATCCGTGACAGCGGGACGAGCTCACGGCGAATCATCGCGCTCCCAGCGGCGATCGCCGCCGCCAGCGCCACCGCAGAGAACCCACCGATCATCCAGGTGACCGATCCCAGCGTCTGTTGTACTCCCGATACTGGCAGGCCTGCCACCACAACCGTATCCCGGGACTGCTGCGCGGTAAGGCGGTAAAGGCCCAGACCGTCGAGGTAGGCACTCACCTTGTGCCCCTGGGGAACTCGCTCTAGCTGTGTCAGTGCCGCAGGGCTGACGGAGCGCCGATCGCCGCTGGTCATGATGACTGCCGCCTGACTCTGACCGGGCCCCGAAATGATGGCGCCCACGGTGCCTGCCGATTGACCGGGCGCATCGAGAAACATCGGCCCGGGACCGGAGAATCGCAGGAATGGCGGCGGTCCGAACTCAAAGAACGTTACGGACCGCGATTCGGCGTCGGAAACCTGGCTGTCGAGTTGGTTGATGAGGAAGTGCCGGAGCGCAACCAGGGTGGCGGCTCCGACAGCGGTGCACAGTCCTGCTCCGAGCACCGCAACCACGACGATCAGGCGGCTCCGCAACGTCCATGTACGCGGCGCGCAATTCCAGCGACATCGCGATGATGGGGCAGGGTCCGCCACCACGATGTCACTGAGGTTTGAGGACATAGCCGATCCCGCGGACCGTTTGGATCATGGGCGTGCGGTCGGCATCGATCTTCTTGCGGAGGTACGAGATGTACAGCTCGACAACGTTGGAGCGGCCCTCGAAATCCCAGTCCCATACGGCGCGGAGGATCTGGGCTTTGGTAAGTACCCGTCTCGGGTTGTTCATCATCAACCGAAGAACTTCGAATTCAGTTGCGGTCAAATTGATTTCCGCTCCCGCACGGGTTACTTCGCGGCTGTCTTCGTCCAGCACCAGATCGCCGACGACGAGTTGAGCACTGTCGGCGGCAAACCCGATGCCGGACCGGCGAACCAGTGCCCGCATGCGGAGGACCATTTCTTCGACGTTGAACGGCTTCGTGACGTAATCGTCTCCGCCCGCGGACAATCCAGCGATGCGATCTTCGATGGTGTCTTTCGCGGTGAGCAGCAGCACTGGTAGTTCTGGGCGGATGCGGTGCAGTTCGTGGAGCACGTCGAGGCCACTCATGTCGGGCAACATGATGTCGAGCACCACGATGTCGGGTTTCTCGTCGGCGGCCTTTTTGATGGCCGATGCACCGTCGCATGCTGCCGTGACGAGCCAGCCCTCGTAGCGCAGCGCCATGGCGACCAGGTCGCCGAGTGCCGGTTCATCGTCGACCACGAGCACCTCGATCGGGCTGCCGTCGTGGCGAGTCATCGGGGCCGGAGCTGCAGGGCCGGTGGCTTGTGGCCGACGGGTCGCCTCGTAGGCGTCTGGCGAGTGTCGCATCGCGTCATTGTTGCCAACCGGATTAGCGACGATCTGTGGTTGACCTATGGATGACCTATGAAACACAGCGTTCAGGTGGTAGTTGATTGTTGATTGTCTGGCGTGACTTCCCCAACATCGGTCGGGTCCCGCCTTGGCCCGGGAGTACTTGCTTGGTCCGCCGCATCTCGTCGGGCATCTCTAGGAAGTACCAGCAGTCGGGTTCATGAAACCCCCTGCGCGTCGTCCATTCATTTGGTCGAACGAATGCGGGAGGCCTGGATCAGGAGATCGATCCAGGCCTCCCATTTTCACCGTCGGCCTATAGCGGTGGAAGCAATGGAATCCCGAGAATGTTCGGTACTCCAAGCGCTGGAGGCGGGGGCGCAGGTGGACCGACACACGGCAGCAGCAGAACACACCCTCCCGGTGCCCCCGGGGCTCCCGGTCCGGGTGGGGGCGGTGGCATCGCGCCGGCCGTTGCCGTTTCGAATCCGATTGCGCTGAAGGCCAATCCGGCACATACGGCCACTGATCCGACTACTAGACGTGACTTCTTCACGATGTCCTTCTCCTCTGCCAAATTCGGTGGGCGACGGAATCGACGGTAGTCGGCGAACATAGGCAGAAACTGTCGGTCGATTAGGGCCGTCGTATCAGTTTTGGCTGTCGTCTTCCGTCCGTCTGACCGGGTAAAGCGATTGGTGACCGTCGCGCGTTCGGCGACGGCGTAATCGGAGAACGAATAATCATCGCGGCCGGGAATTCATAAAAACTCTTCGACAATCGCGGAGTGATCACCTTCCGCGATTGGATACGCCGATATCCGGCGGATGTGGCGGTGCACCGAGCGGCCAGAAGACGCATCGAGACGAAAGACGTTCGGCAACAACGTGATTCATTGATCGCTGAGTACCGGTGATATCCAGGGATGCCCGCGCAGGCTGGTCCCCAACCCTAGTGACGGCCCGGCGGACCGCCGATGCCGCCCATGGTCACATCGAGACCGAGGGCAGTGGCGCAGACGGCGCCGGCGATCGCCAGTGCTACCCAATCGGACCGGCGGAGTTTGGTGCGGCCGGCGGTGAGTTGTCCGGTTCCACCTCGGGCGGCGATCGCATCGCCCATTTCGTCGGCGCGGCGAAACATCATCGCAGTGACGGTGGCTATCAGGTCGACACCGTCGCGGATACGCTGTCGCACCCGTCGTATCCCGCTCAGCTCTGGTGCGGGCCGCAAGGTGCGGGCCGCGTTCACGACCCTGAATTCGTCGATCAGCATGGGGAACGACCGCAGTGCCAAGGCCAGGGCCACCGCGAGGTCGTCGACAGGGATAGCCAGTCGGCGCAATGGGCGGCCCAGTGTCGCGATGGCCGGCGCGACATCGGCGACGTCAGTGGTCCAAGAGAGCACCGCACCTGTGAGCAACAGCACGATGGTCAATGCCGCAAGTTGCAGGAATTGAAGCAGGCCACCGAGTCCCACATGCAGGCCGGTGATGACGATGAACGGGGGCCCGCCTGCGGACAGGAGGATCGCGGAGCCGATCAAGACGACTGCCCATACCGGCGGCGGTACGGACGGAAAGGCGGTCCTCGGGATGCGTGCGAGCCAGATGGCCGCCAGGTCCAGGACGCCGACCGCGGCGATCGGGAGGGGGCTGGGATCGATGGCCAGCATCACCGCGACGGCGATGGCGACGATGAGTTTGGTGCCGGCCCACAACGAGTGGACCGGGCTTGTTCCCGGGACGGGTCGCATGAGCACCAACGGCCTCGGGCCCCGAGGCTTGTCTTGCGTACGGGGTGTCATGACGATGCTCCCGTCGCGGGCGACACTGGAGTCTCGATCGCGCCGTTGTGCAGGCGTAGCACTCGCGGGCACAACTGGTCCAGGCCGAGGAAGTCGTGCGAGATCATGATGATCGTCAATCCGGTGGTGTGGCGCAGGTCGGTCAGCAGCTGCACGAGATCGCGTGCGCTGCCAGCATCCAGGCCGGCGAGGGGCTCGTCGAGGATCAGCACCCGGGGCCTGCGGGCCAATAGGCCCGCGAGCACCAGTCGGCGCTGCTGTCCGCCGGAGAGTTGATCGACGCGGCGCCGCGCGAGTGCGGCGTCCAGGCCGACACTGGCCAGCGCGGCCACCATGCGATCCGTCTCATCTGCATCGAATCCTGCGGCGGATGCGATTTCCAAATCGACCCGCGGCCGCATGAGTTGTAGGCGCGCTGCTTGGAAGGCGATGGCGATCGTGCCGACCTGTTCGGCGGCGGGTTGGCCATCGATCTGGACCGATCCTGCGGAGGGCGCTGTCAGGCCGGCCATGATCCATGCCAGCGTCGACTTGCCGGACCCATTGCCGCCGTGGATCAAGATGCCATCGCCCTCGTGCACAGTGAGGTTGATGTCGGACAGCGTGGTGTGTGCCCATGGGGTGCCCGTCGCGTACTGATGGCTGACGCCGTCCAGTCGCAGGACGGGCACGCCGGTTGCCGCGGGCAGGCGACCGACAGCGGCCGGGGCTGAAGCGGGTGCCGCGACGGTGGACACCATTGCGGTGTCATTTCCGGTTCCGGACAGGCTGATGACCCAGTCGGCGCTCTCGGCTTCGTCGCGGTAGTGGGTGATCTCGACGACTGACATTTGCTGGTGTGCGGTCAGGCCGTCGACCACCGCCAGCAGCGCTTCACGGCCCTCGGGGTCCACCATTGAGGTGATTTCGTCGGCTACCAGAAGTTTCGGCGAGCGGGCCAGCGCAGCGGCCACGGCCAGGCGCTGCAGTTCACCTCCGGACAGGCCATTTGTCGCGCGCTCACGCATCCCGGCCAGACCTACCCGGTGCAGGATTGCATCAACGTCCACTGGTGTGTCCGGGGGCAGGCCCCAGACGACGTCGTCAGCAACCCGCATACCCAGCACCTGTGTCTCCGGGTGTTGCAGCACCACAGCGGTGCCTCCAATGCGGCCCAGGCCGACTGCACCGGGCCGGTGGACCGCGCCGGTGGTGGGTTCGGCGCCGGCGAGAATGCGTCCCAGTGTGCTTTTGCCGGACCCGTTGCCACCGACCACGGCGAGACGCTCGCCGACATCGACGGTGAAGTTGGTCGGCGCCAGCGCGTCGTGTTCGGCGTCGGGATACCGGAAGCTGACGTGGTCCAGATGCATCGGCAGCGGGGCGGGGGCGGCCCCGGCCAGGTCGGCCGGGGGCGGGTCGAGGTTGTGGACGTCGGGGATCCCGCCGAGGCGCCGCAGGACACCGGACATGATCCACCAGCCGATGACAGACACGAGCGTCACGACGGCCGCCATCCAGCCGGTTAGCAGCAGTGGCCAGGCTCTGAATCCGGCCGAGGTCAGGTGCGCCAAGCCGTCGCCGAGGTCACGTAGGGCGGGAACGGCGTGTAGGGCGGCAACCAGTCCGTTCGTCGTCGCGTTCAAGGCGCTGAAGATCAGCGACCGCAACGGCGTCAGCACCAGCAAGATGCCGGCTGTGACGGTCCCGAGGACCGCGCCTGCGGTGAGACCGGTGAGGGCGACGGTGACGATACCGCCGCCGCGGCGTTTGACGATGCCGGCCAGCCCTCCGATGTAGGCGCAGGACAGCACGGTAATGGCGCCGGGCACACCAATGATGAGGAATGCGATCATCGCACCGGCGATGGCAGCGGTGATCAATACCCGTAGCCGGTGGCGGTGAGCGAGTAGCCCGATCGGCACGACGGCGGCCAAGGCCAGGAATGCCGTCACCGGCACCACGGCTGTCGAGATCGCCAGGCCTGCTGAGGCCGCAGCGACCGTCGCGGCGTGTGCCATCTCCCCGGGGAGCAGGCCGGCGCGGCCTTCGGTGCGAACTCGGCTAGCCACGGGCGTCGTCGCTCATGTTGACCGGGCGTGCGGCACGGGGCCACGCCAGCGGATTCAATGCGCGGTAGGGGTCGGCGGCGCGAACGCTCAGAAGGTCGACGAAGCTGGTTTCCAGCGCTTCCTGGGTGGTCTCCTTGACCGTGGCGATCCATGTCTCACCGGAGACATCGGCGGGTTTGGTCGTGGTGATGGGGGCACCGAACCTCAGGTACATGCGCTGCGGCCGTGGGATGAGAGTGGGACCGATCCCTCGCATCAGCGGGATCGGCATGTTCGGACGGCCGGTGATCTTCTCGCTGATCGTCATGCTGAGCCGGCCCAGCATGCTGTCGCGGGTGAACAGATGCTGGTACATGTCGTCGCCGCCGACCAGGGTCACCGGCACGATCGGGTAGCCGCCGATGATGGCTTCGCGGGCGAAGCCCGCTCGGCCGAGCCAGTTGATGGTGTTCTCTTCGCCTTTGAACTTGGCGAGCTCGCGGCCGCCGCCGGGAAACACCAGAATTGTGTCGTTGTTCCGCATCAATTCCTGGGCGTTTTCCGGAGATCCGACCACGGCGCCGACGGCGGCGACCACATCTCCCATGGGGCCGCCCATCTTGCCGATACCCCGCTCTGCCAGCGGCCGCACCCGCGTCCCGATGCCGCGCCGCACGTAGTGCAGGATCAGCGGCACCTCGATGAAGCTCTGAGTGTGGTTCGCCACCAACAGAAATCGGCCGTCGGCCGGCAGGCTCTCGAGCCCTTCGACGTAAGGGCGCATCAGGTCGACGATGGGTTCGGCGGCATCGCTGACCGACCCCAGAACCCGGCGCAGTAGCTGTACCCGCGCTGGTTGACCGAGGTTCTCTTCAGCGGTGTAGTGGATTGTCATGACGATGATGTGCTCCGATCCAGGTGTCGATTTGCCGAACCAGGCGGCGATTTGGCCCGATGGCGGGTGAGGCAGGCCGTGGGATTGCCGAGATGCAGCGACCTCGGTGCCTGGTGCGACCGGTGTGGCCCGGGAACTTCGCCGGCCCCGACCCGCTGCCCAGTACGGACGTGAAGCTATCGGCCGAATCCATCAAACCTCTAGGACATTGCTTGCGAAAACCTATGAATACAGCTGGTTTTGAGTCACAGCCGGCCCTACCCATGACCATCGTCACGGTCGAATGTCGCGAGTCTGTCCTGGCCGCTGAATCGCCACGCCATAATGGGACCGTTGTTTGGGGTGAACGAAAGTTGGTGCGGTCCAGCAGCTCTGGCGCAGGCTGCTGGGTGTCAGGCAACGAAACTCGCGGAGTCGCAAAGTCCGTGCGCATGTGGTCGATCTTCTTGGCAAGACTCCGTGAGTGCTAGATTCCAGTGAATACCGTTGTTGGACAGTATCTTCTGGAGTCGGTAGAGGCTTTTGTATGGCGCCTCGGCCGTACAGCGACGATACGGAAACTCGGGATCCGGGGTAGGCATAGCCGACTCCTATGACGTCGATACGGATTTCCCAGAGTCGGCGGCTACGTTTTGCCCAGCACGGCAGCCAATCGAGGGAGGTCCCTGCCGCATGAGAATCAAACTGATCACCCGAAGTACCGTCATTTCAGCCGCTGCGCTCGCTATTTCGCTGACTGGTGTCGGCATTGCACAGGCCTCGCCCGATACGGTCAACCAGGACAATCAGGCCGGCCATTCCCGCTCCGGGAAGACGGCACGTAACAACACCAACGGTCTTGACTGGGGCGATGATTGGAGCCTGGGTGGCTTTCCGCCGATCAACCTGTCGAGTTTGCCGGCGCCCAACGTGAACCTGTCGGTCCCGCTGTCATTGGGCATGCCTGGCTTATCCCTCCCAAGCCTCAACCTCAGTCTGTTTCACTAGGCGTGCCCTGTCGTAAGTCCTCAGCCGGAAGAGGCAAGGCACTCACGGGGCCACCAACGCCCCGATTCCAGCTCCAGCCGGTGATCTAGACGCTTGGGTGCGACCAACTTGGGCACCACCGTGGGTTTCTCGGCGGGTGGCCGAGCTGCCCGGTTGCGGTCTGAGGTCAGTACAACTCGTTCTCGTAATGAACGTCGATCACCGCGTGGAGTGACCCCGCCAGGTCGCCGAGTTTCTCAGCCATCTTCGCCGCGCTCTCGGTGATCGTGAGGGTGTAGAAGTCCCCGCCTAATGTCACAGCGTCGGCCAGTCCGCGGCTGTCACCTTCCCACAGCTTGGCCCGGATGACGGCCTTGCCGCATTGCCCGAACACCTCGCGGATGCGCACGATGGTGGCCAACACCGCGGGTTTGCCGTCGGCGCTGAGCATCTCGAGCAATTCAGGGTCATCGGTGACGAACGCGTCCCCGTTCACCCGGATCACCTCGCGGATGCCCGGCACGAAGAAGACCAGTCCCACCGCGGGATGCTCGGTGATGTTCTCGTGGGTATCAGCGAGCTTGTTGCCCGGCCGGTCGGGGATGGCGAGCGTCCACGGGTCGAGGATCCGCACCGAACCGGGTGGGTCGCCCCGCGGGCTGGTGTCCAGCTGACCGTCGGCGCCGACGGTGGCCATGCAGAAGAACGGGCTGTGCGCGATGAAGCGAGCCGAGAATTCACCGAGTTTCGGCTCCTTCTTCTCGGCGATGAACCTCTCCGGGTATCCGACGATCTCCCTCACCCGCTCCATGGAGATGGGGGAGTACGAATCTGCCGCTGTACCTGTTGATTTCAGCATGGATTACCTAAGCATCGAGAACGAGTCGGGGAGTCTGGGCGCGCGAAACACAGATGAACATGCGGTCGTTGGCGGCGCGCTCGGACTCCGAGAGGATGTCGTCGCGGTGGTCGGGGACGCCCTCGAGCACGGCGGTCTCACACGCCCCGCAGATCCCGGATCGGCACGACGACGGCACCTTGACCCCGGCATTGTCGAGTGCGGCGAGAATGCTTTGGCCCGCTTCGACATTGACGGTCCTGTCTGACGCTGCACACACCACTTCGACCGGAGCGTCTGCGGATGCCGTCCGCTTGCCTGGTTTGAAGCGCTCGAGATGCAGACTGTCCGTCGGCCAATGGGCGGTGGCGTCCTGCAGCGCCGACAGCAGTGCTGCAGGGCCGCAGGCATAGATCTGCGCCCCGGGCTGAACCCGAGCGAAATGCTCGCCGAGAGGGATGCGACCGTCGGCGTCAGAGGCGTAGAAGCTCACCCGCGTTCCGTATTCGCCGAGTTCGTCGGCGAACGGCATCGAGGCGGCGGTGTGCCCACCGTAGAGCAGTTTCCAGTCCAGGCCCCAGGATTCGGCCTGACGGAGCATCGGGAGGATAGGGGTGATGCCGATGCCGCCGGCGACGAAGATGTACGAGGCGGCCGGACGCAGCTCGAATGTATTCCGCAGGCCGGCGACCGTAAGTTGTTGTCCTGGACGCAGAAACGCGTGGACGTACTCGGAGCCGCCGTGGCTGGTCCGTTCCCGGCGCACCCCGATGCGGTAGTACGAGCGCTCACCGACCGGCCCGCACAACGAGTACTGACGCTGGATGCCGGTGGGCAGGAGCAGATCGATGTGCGCTCCGGGTTCCCAGGCTGGCAGTAGCTCGCCACAACGCGGCTGCAATTGCACGGACACCACACCGTCGGCCTCCCATCGGAGTTGCCGGACCGCGACGCCAATCCCATCGGCTCCCAGTTCGCTGCCCACGCCACGCCCTCCTTCGCATTAACAATGTTAATCGCAGGTCGGAGCGTAGTGTTAACATTGTTAACGTGTCAACCGCCTCGACTGGCCCCGATCGTGTGGCGCTCGCCAACCTGTCGGTGGACCGAGTGGTCGGGGAAGCCCTGGCACTGGTAAACGAGTCCGGGCTGGAATCGCTGACCATGCGCCGGCTGGCCGACCGGCTGCGGGCCCACCTCCCGACCATCTACCGACTGGTCGACGGCAAGGACGCCCTCATCGACGAGATGGCCGAGGCGATCCTGGCGAAGGCGCTCGACAATGCGCGCCTGGACCACCCGGATTGGGTCGATCGCGTCAAAAGCCTTGCAGGGGGTCTGCGTTCGGCACTGCTGTCACAGCGCGACGGGGCGCGGATCGTCGGCGGAAACTATGCTGCCAAGCGGGCCAACCTGACCTTCATCGATACGCTCGTCGGCAGTGTCCGGGCCGGCGGCCTGGCCCGCGAACATGCGTTGTGGGCGGCCAGCTCGCTGTTCTGCTACGTCCTTGGTGAAGTCCTTGAACAGCAGGGCGCCGCCGGCGGCGAGACCGAGACGCTGGAGGGTGTCGTCCGCTCGGGAGACTTCCCACACCTCGCGTCCGGCCCCGTCGTGCAGCTGCTCGACTTCGACGCGCGATTCGACTACGGCTTGAGTCTGCTCATGGCCGGAATGCGTTCCGGCGCAGACCGTTCGTGACCGGCGCCAGAAGCGGATACAACGACTCACTGCGCTGAGTGTGAATGATCATGCCGACCCGCTCTGCGTCGGTCGTAGTTGGTTTCGCAGGAACGGGCTTAATCAATGCGCCACTAGGTCGGCAGCGCCGACATGTGTGTAGTAGCCGGTGTAGCGCGTTGAGCTCGCCGGCCCGGTCGAAACGTCGTCACGTCTCGATTCATAGCCTGTTGACATGTTGCGCTGACCGTGCACCCACGCGCGGGCACAACGATGGCGGGTGATCCGGTGCACACGAGACTGCCCAGGACATGTCGATCGAGGAAACATACGCGTGCCACGTTTTCAGGAATCAGCTACGAACACAATGAGAGTCGGCGATTCGGACGCTCCCGTGGTGGTGGGTTGAGCCATGACACCTCCGTCTCCGAGCGCAATGGCCGTGGTCACGCAGGTCCTCTATGACATCGGACTGGCCAGTGCCACGGGAATCGGTGTGGGCATGGCCTTGCTGGTCAGTCCGTGCTCTGCCCACGGCATCCTGGCACGGCGGCTGGGTCGCCTCGCGCTTCCGGTGGCGGCCCTGGTTTTTGCGACGTCGGTCCTGCATCACCTGAGTGCGGTGGCGGCGTTCGCGAAAACCGGACTCGTGCAGGCGCTCTCATGGCAGGCAGTATCTGCATTCATCACGGCCCCACCCGCGCGCGGTGGTTGGCTCGGGTCGGGCGAAATCGCTGTCGTGCAGTCATTTTTCTACTTGCTGACCATCGGAGGTTTGCTCTGGGTCCGGTGGCATCCGTCACGCTCGGCCGGCATCGGTGTGGCCGGCTGCGCTGTCCTGACCGCGGTCGTACCGCAGCTGATCAGCCGGACGTTGACGGCGCATGCGTTGCCCAGCGTCGTGCTGACGATCGCCCATGTGGTTGGCGCCCTGCTGTGGGCCGGGGGCCTCATCGTGCTGGCCACGGTGGCGGTGATGGGGCGACGCCCGGCCGGCAACAGCGATGTCCGCGAGAGTGCCGCAGCCCTTACCGATGAATGGCGGCGTCTCTGGGAGCGTTTCAGTGTCGTTGCGCTGTATGCGGTTGGGGCGTTGATCATCAGCGGAACCTGGATGACGTGGACCCACGTCGGTACCCCGACTCAGCTGTTGACCACACCGTACGGCCGCGCGCTCGGACTCAAACTGATATGCGTTGCGCTGCTGATGGCTGCGGGGGCCTACAACGTGCGTGTGCTGTTGCCACGCATCCGCGCCGCGCAGCGTGACTGCGATAATCGCACCGCGTGGCGGATCGCGGTGGAGCACTTCCCGGTAGTGGTGGTCGGCGAAAGCGTAATTGTGGTCGCGGTTTTCGCGATTGTGCCTTTCCTGCGCGGATCTGCGCGGTCCGAGGCCGGTTGGCCCAACGCCGGACCGTTCGACATGAACGCTGCCGCTACCGGTCTGGTCCTCGTCCTGCTGGTGGCCCTCGCACTCCGGCTTGGCGCGAAGCCCCGTGACAGCGAACTGATGTGAAACTCCGCAATCTGCATGGTAACTCGTCACTACCGAGGGCAGGCCTTGGCAAGTCGCCGTCTCGACGACCGGCGACTTCGGCCCACCTGGTAGTGCGCTCAGCCGAATTGGTTGTCGATGGCGATGTTTCCGACGACGGCGAGCAGTTGCAGCTTCTCGTAACTCTCCGAGCCCGGCTGGGCGGTGTACACGAGGAGCAGGTGGGACTGTTGGGGGTCGACGAGGTATTGGCAGGTGAGTTCGAGCAGCCCAACCTGCGGGTGAAGGAAGCGTTTTGCCTCCTCGGGCCGAATCCCGACGGCATGGTCTTCCCACAATCCGCGGAACTCTTCGCTGCGCGCGAGGAGCATGTCGGCATACCACGCTGCACGGGAATCGGGGCCGCGCAGGGCCAGACTCGCCCGCAACCCGGATGCGTACATCGCCGACAGGAATGCGTGGTCGTCTACGGGATGGATCTCTCGGCTCGCGGGGTCGGTGAACCATCGGTAGATGATGCTGCGTTCGGGGCCGGTGAACTTCGTCGCGTCCCCGGTCAGCGCGACTGCCAGCGGTGTCTGTCGCAGGGATTCGCCGAGTTCGGTCACGATCTCGGCCGCAGTGTCTGACAATCGATCCAGCACTCGCAGCAGCCCCGGGGTGATGTGGTCGCCGGTAGCACCGCGGGGCGGGGCGTGGTGGCCTGCCAGTCGGAAGAGGTGGTCGCGCTCGTCAAGGCTCAGATGTAGGCCTTGGGCTATCGCCGCGATCATCTGTGGCGACGGATGTGGACCTCGTTCGCGCTCGAGGCGCGTGTAGTAATCGGTGGACATGTGACAAAGCGCCGCGACCTCCTCGCGCCGCAGACCTTGAGTGCGCCGACGTTGCCCTCGCGGTAGTCCGACGTCTTCCGGCTGGAGTGCGCTACGGCGGCGCCTGAGAAATTCGGCGAGTCCGGCCCGGTCGATCACTTGCGTCTCCTCTCCGCAATCACAGTACGACCACTCCGTCCCGTATCCAGGGATCGCCGATCCCTGGATACGGGTTCCCGCGGGTGTGACTGTGGAGTTCACACCTGATGGAGGAACCCCATGCATCGCGCCCCGATCGATATCACCCTGCCCGACCTCACCGGCACCCGCGCCGTGGTGACCGGCGGTACCGACGGCATCGGCCTTGGCACAGCTCGTCGCCTGGCTGCGGCCGGCGCCGAGGTTGTCCTCCCCGCGCGCAATCCCGTCAAAGCCGACGCCGCAGTTGCCACGATCTGCAACGAGACACCCAACGCTCGAGTGTCAGTCGAGCCACTCGACCTCTCATCCCTCAAATCGGTTGCGAGCCTGAGCCAGCGCCTGCTTGACGACGGCCGGCCGATTCACCTACTCGTCAACAACGCCGGCGTGATGACACCGCCCGCCAGGCAGATGACGGCCGACGGGTTCGAGCTGCAGTTCGGCACCAATCACTTGGGACACTTCGCCCTCGTCGCGCACCTACTGCCGCTTCTGCGCGCCGGGAAAGCCCGTGTGACCTCGCAGATCAGCATTGCGGCGAACCGCGGATCAATCAATTGGGACGACCTCAACTGGGAGAAGTCCTACAACGGCTTCGGTGCGTACAGCCAGTCCAAGATCGCGTTCGGATTGTTCGGCCTCGAGCTTGATCGGCGCAGCCGCGAGCTCGGCTGGGGGATCTCCAGCAATCTCGCCCACCCCGGCGTCGCCCCCACGAGCCTGCTCGCCGTGCGCCCCGAGATCGGCCGCAACGGCGATACTCTCGGTGTCAGGCTCATCCGGCGAGCCTCAGCAGTGGGCCTCATCGTCGGAACTGTCGAAACCGCGAAGCTCCCCGCTCTGATGGCCGCCACCACACCGAATGCCGGCGGAAAGCTGTACGGGCCCAAGGGGTTCATGCATCTTGGTGGTGCACCCGCCGAACAGAAGCCCTACAGCCGAATCCGCAGCCAAGACGAAGCCCGCCGCGTCTGGACGGCTTCCGAAGATCTGACCGGCACCCATTTCGGCGGGTAGCCACCCAAATCTGTTCGGGCAGCCAAGAGTTCGGGACAGAGCCGTCTAGAGGCGTCGCCCCGCTTCGTCGAGGACGGTGCGCAGGATGTCGTAGATCGCGTCGAACTCCTTCTGCCCACTGATCAGCGGCGGAGCCAGCTGGATCACTGGGTCGCCGCGATCGTCGGCGCGGCAGTACAGACCTGCCTCCCACAGCGCTGGGGTCAGGAAGCCGCGCAGCAGGCGCTCGGACTCTTCGCCGTTGAAGGTCTCCCTGGTGGCCTTGTCTTTCACGAGCTCGATGCCGTAGAAGAATCCCTCGCCACGGACGTCGCCGACGATCGGCAGGTCGTACAGCTGCTCGAGTGTTGCCCGGAAAGCCGGGGCGGTCGCTTTGACATGGTCGTTGATGCCCTCGCGCTCGAAGATGTCGAGGTTGGCCAGCGCCACCGCCGACGACACCGGGTGTCCGCCGAAGGTGTAGCCGTGGGCGAACATCGTCTTGCCGTCGTTGAAGGGTTCGAACAGGCGGTCACTGGCGATCATCGCGCCGATCGGGGAGTAGCCGGACGTCAAACCCTTTGCGCTGGTGATGATGTCGGGGACGTAGCCGAAATCGTCGCAGGCGAACATCGAGCCGATGCGGCCGTAGGCGCAGATCACCTCGTCGGACACCAGGAGGACGTCGTACCGGTCGCAGATCTCCCGGACGCGTTGGAAGTATCCCGGTGGCGGCGGGAAGCAGCCGCCCGCGTTCTGCACCGGCTCCAGGAACACTGCGGCGACGGTGTCGGGGCCCTCGAATTCGATGGCCTCGGCGATGCGGTCGGCGCAGTACCGGCCGAAGGCCTCCGGGTCGTGTGCGTAGGCATCGGGCGCCCGGTAGAAGTTTGTGTTCGGCGCGCGAAAGCCGCCGGGGGTGAGCGGTTCGAACGGCGCCTTGAAAGCCGGGATGCCGGTGATCGCCAGCGCACCCTGCGGCGTGCCGTGGTACGCGATGGAACGCGAAATCACCTTGTGCTTGCCGGGTTTCCCGGTCAGCTTGAAGAACTGCTTGGCCAGCTTCCAGGCACTCTCGACCGCTTCGCCGCCGCCGGTGGTGAAGAAGACTCGGTTCAGGTCGCCCGGCGCATAGTTGGCGATGCGCTCGGCCAGTTCGATCGCGGTCGGCGTTGCGTAGGACCACAACGGGAAGAAGGACAGTTGCTCGGCCTGCCGGGCAGCGGCGGCCGCGAGTTCTTCGCGGCCGTGCCCGACCTGTACGACGAACAGGCCCGAAAGCCCGTCGATGTAGCTCTTGCCGCGGTCGTCGAAGATGGTGACGCCCTCGCCGCGGGTGATGATGGGCGGGGTGATGTCGGCCCCGTGGCGGGCGAAATGGCCCCACAGATGCCGCTTGGCCTTGGCTGCCAAGTCGGTTGAAAGTGATTGTGCTGCATTGATTGTGGTCATCGCGTGCCCCAGTTGTATTGCTGTTTGACGAGTTTGAGATAGACGAGCGTTTCGGTGGACAACACCCCGGGCACGGCTCGGATCTTGCTGTTGAGCAGGTCGAGCAGGTGGCCGTCGTCTTCGCAGACGACTTCGATGATGATGTCGAAGGTGCCGGCGGTCAGCACTACGTAATCGACAGACTCGATGGCGGCGAGTTTGTCGGCGACCTTGGTGGTGTCGCCGGTGCAGCGAACGCCGATCAAGGCCTGGCGTCCGAAGCCCATTTGAACGGGGTCGGTCACGGCGACGATCTGCATGACGCCGCAGTCGATCATGCGCTGGACCCGTTGGCGCACGGCCGCTTCCGATAGTTCGACCGCTTTACCGATGGCGGCGTAGGACTGCCTGCCATCCTGCTGCAGTTGCTCGATGATCTCTTTCGAGAGCTCGTCGAGCTGGAATGCGGCACCGCCCCGAGATTGGTTACTTCGCGCAGGCAGCGCAGCGGCATCAGGCGGTGCATCGGAGATGGCCATGGCGTCAATTGTGCACGGATTTCGTCGTTCAGAACAACATGTACGACGGAATCAGTCGTAGGAAGCGTGATTTCGAGTGGAAACCGCAGCAGTCTTGGGGTAGCGTGCTAGATCGTGAGCGCAGGTGGAGGCGAGGTCGTCGCAGGTAGCTTCATCAACGGAAAGATCGTGACGACGGACGGCAATCCGTTCGACATCATCAATCCGGCGACAGGTGCTGTCGTGGCCTCATATGCGCTGGCGACACCCGCCGATGTGGACACCGCAGTAGCTGCGGCCCGCGCTGCACAGCCGAGCTGGGCCCGGGCAACTCCGGCCGAGCGGGCCACGGTTCTGGCGCGGCTGGCCCAACTGGCCGCCGAGAACGCCGACGAGCTCGTGGATCAGGAGGTGCGGCAGACCGGTAAACCGGTCCGGCTGGCGGCGAACTTCGACGTGCCCGGCAGCGTCGACAACATCGACTTTTTCGCCGGTGCCGCCCGACACCTCGAGGGCAAGGCCAGTGCCGAGTACTCGGCCGATCACACGTCGAGCATCCGGCGCGAGGCTGTCGGGGTGGTCGCGACCATCACGCCGTGGAACTACCCGCTGCAGATGGCGGTCTGGAAGGCGTTGCCCGCGTTGGCGGCTGGTTGTGCCGTGGTGATCAAGCCTGCCGAGATCACCCCGCTGACCACGCTGACGCTGGCCCGGTTGGCCGGCGAAGCCGGGCTGCCCGAAGGTGTGTTCAATGTCGTGACCGGGCTGGGCGCGGACGTCGGCGCAGCCCTTGCCGGGCATCGCGATGTCGACATGGTGACGTTCACCGGCTCGACAGCGGTCGGGCGACGAGTGATGGCAGCTGCGGCCGTCCATGGCCACCGCACCCAGCTCGAACTCGGCGGTAAGGCTCCGTTCGTGGTCTTCGATGACGCCGACTTGGATGCCGCGATCCATGGTGCGGTGGCGGCATCGCTGATCAACACGGGCCAGGATTGCACCGCGGCGACCCGCGCCATCGTGGCGCAACCGTTGTACGACGACTTTGTGGCCGGAGTTGCCGAACTGTTCGGCAAGGTCGTCACCGGCGACCCGCACGACCCGAATACCGATCTGGGACCGGTGATCTCGACGCCACACCGGACCAAAGTCGCCGGCATGGTGGAGCGGGCCCAGCAGCAGGGCGGCCGGATCGTGACGGGCGGAACCATGCCCGAGGGTCCCGGTACGTTCTACCCGCCGACCCTGATCGCCGATGTTGCGGAAGACTCCGAGATCTACCGCGACGAGATTTTCGGTCCCGTGCTGACCGTGCGGCCCTTCATCGACGATGACGACGCGCTGCGGCAGGCCAACGACACCGAGTACGGGTTGGCGGCCTCGGCGTGGACTCGTGACGTGTACCGAGCCCAGCGGGCATCGCGCGAAATCCAGGCGGGCTGCGTGTGGATCAACGACCACATCCCGATCATCTCCGAAATGCCGCACGGCGGTTTCGGTGCTTCCGGGTTCGGCAAAGACATGAGTGCCTATTCGTTCGAGGAATACCTGACCATCAAGCACGTGATGAGCGACATCACCTCGCTCGCCGAAAAAGAATGGCACCGCATCATCTTCGCCAATAGGAAGTAGTTCACGCTGACGGCAGTCGTAGCTGTCAAAGCCCTGTGAAATATTCTTATCGATGAATTACAGGGAAATGCAGAGTTTGCGAATGGGCGTCACAACGACGCGCCGGGCTCACCTGTCATCGGGTGCTCTGAAGTCGCCCGAGATCCACGATAACTTTCCAGATATTCTGTGTTACAACGCTATTCGGTATGCGGCTCGGAACTACAGTCGGCTCGCTGATTCCAGCACCGGGCAATAGCCGGAATTTTCTGTATCTGCAGAAGCTTGCGCCGACTCGCCGCGAATACACATCTACGCGATACCGGTCTCCGCTGTCCAATGCCGCGTCATTCAGTGTGAATGACGAATGTATTTGTCGGCGCTTTTAACATTCGTCGTCACTTCTCGTAACAACCCGACTCTAAAGTTGCCTGGTGAACCGAAAGCGGTTGCCCCGCTAGGTCATTTAGCCCACACCCCAGCCGTCGGCACTGTAGCCGGCATGCGGTCCGCGCCGTGTTCGTGGACCGACCAATCACCATGAGGAGGCCGATCTATGCCGTCTATATCCAATGTCGAGCGGCTCGAGGAACTCAGAGATGCTCAGCAGAATGCGGATACCGGGCTTGCGGCCGCCAGTATGAGCGGTGTCGAGCTCGTCGCGCAATCGACGGCCGGTATCGCGCCAAGTGCCGTGATGGTTTCCGGCGCAACGCTTGTGGCAGCCAGCGCCAGCGCAGGCACCTTGTATTCCTACGCCGTCTCCTTGTGCGTGCTGCTCTTGGTGGGCTGGTGCGTGTCCCGGGCCGCGCGGTTGCGGCCGGGGGAGGACCTGCTCTCACATATCACCGCCGCGTTCGGTAGAGCTGTCGGGTTCGTCGGTTCGACCGGTCTCGCTCTCGGGTATCTGCTCATCTCCGTCGGCTGCGTCGCCCAATTCTCGCAGTACACCAAACCCCTTCTCGGAGTGGCTCCACCGGTGAGTGCCGGCGCGCCCGCTACCTCGATTTCGGTGACGGTGGTTTTGGAAATCCTGTGTGTGGTCTGCGCGGCCTGGATGATGATCCGCGGCGTCCGGATCTCCGCATGGACCGGCGTGGTGCTCGAGGTGCTCTCAATCGGAGCAATTCTGTTGGTGTGCACCATGGTTCTACTTCATCATGGCTTCACCCTCGCGCCGCTCATGCCCACCGGCATCACGGTGCAACAGGTGGTCAGCGGCATGGTATTGGCGACCCTGGGCTTCGTCGGCTTCGAGTCGGCTGCGTGTTTGTCCGTCGAGGCCAAGGACCCACAGCGGACGATCCCGCGGGCCGTCACGGGCAGTGCGCTCCTGGCCGGCGCGCTCTACCTGTACGCATCTTACGCTCAGATTGTCGGATTCGGTGGTGCCGACAACCTGGCCGCCGATGCAACGCCGTTGAACACGTTGGCCGATGGCCTTGGCTTTCACTGGCTTGCGTTGGGCATCGATCTGGGCGCGGTGGCCTCGAACTTCGCCTGCGTGACCGGCTCACTGACAGCGGCCAGTCGGGTACTGCGATCGATGGGGGAGTCGCAGCTCGTGCACAGCAAGATGGCGGCGACACATCCCATCCGCAAGACCCCGCATGTGGCGATCATCTTGCTCAGCGTGGCTGCCCTGGCCGCAGCACTTGGCTTGGGGCTCAGCGGAATCAACGAACTCGATGTGTATTCCTACACCGGAACCCTGGGGACCTTCGGCTACATGGTTGCCTACATGCTGATGGGACTGGGTATCCCGATTCTGGTGCGGCGCCTGGCGCCACAGGCCGGCATCGGTGCCGCCGTCATCATCGGGATGACTGTCACCGGTTGCCTCGGGTACGTCTTCTACCGCAACGTGTATCCACTCCCGGCCTGGCCGGCAGCCTTGATGCCGTGGATCTTCCTTGCGGTGCTGCTCGCCGCGGCCGCGTGGTACGTCGCTGGTCCGGCCCGCATTGCCCGCAGGCAGACCCGGGAATCGTCGGTGGATGCGGAGCCGGCGCCCGAGCCGGCTGAACTCGCGTGAGGTAGTCAGGGTGTTTCAGACATCCCGGTGAGGGCCGCCACCGCTCGCAGCTGACGCAGGGCGAAAGCGCGGGGGCGGCCCCCATCGGGTACATGCACGCCGGCAACGACGCCAGAGATGCCCGGGGTGTTGATGGCCTCGATGGCGCAACGCGCGCGGCGCGGGCATGAGCGGCACAACGCCTTCACCTCGGCGTCGTTCCCGGCGTTGACCCACCGGTCCGGATCAAGCGTGCACGGCGGCATCGGCGACGGAATAGCTGACTTCTGCAGTATTGCGGTCATGTTTGGTGATCTGTCAGGTGAGATGGTCTTCGAAGAACGCGAAGACCCGCTGCCAGGAGTCTTCGGCCTCCAACTCCGAGAACTCCATTCGGGCAAGGGTTTCCACGGGTTTGAGAACGCGGGGTAGGCCGAAGTCGTTCATGAAGGCGTGGCCGACAAGGGGATATTCCTTGACGTCATGGGCGATGCCGGCGCGCGCCAGGACGGTTTGAAGTTGTTGGGCCGCACCCTTTTTCACGATTCGGTCTTTGGCTCCGTAGCTCGCGACGACCGGGCAGGATCGCTCCAGGCTGTCGATGTCCTTGGGGGCCAGGCCGTACATGGATGCGGCCGCTGAGTATGCGCCGCGCGCGGCGACGACGAGGGCGAAGCCCCCGCCCATGCAGAAGCCGGCGATCCCGACCTTGCCGTTGCAGCGTGGGTCGGCCAGAAGGTGGGAACGGGCGGCCTCGATGTCGTCGTAAGCCGGGCCTTCGCCGGTGAAGTGTGAGCGGATGGTCTTGGCGACGCATCGGATCTTGGGCTTGTGTCCGCCGTAAAGGTCGGGAGCCAACGCCAGATAGCCGGCTTCGGCGAATTTGTCAGCGCTGCGGCGGATGTCGGCGGTGAGTCCGCGGACGTCCTGGATGACGACCACCGCGGGCCACGGCCCGGCGCCGTCGGGTGCCGCGAGATATCCGGGAACGGGACCCGTAGGGGCCGGGTAGGTGATCGCCGGCATCAGATTCTCGTTCGCTGTGTCGTGGCACCTGCGTTCGGCTGGCCGCCTGGCGCGCGCAATGCCGAATCGGTCATGTTTCCTGATCTCTTCCTGACTGCGGCGTTTGCCTCGCGGTGTGGGCTTGGCCCTCCAGTTTGCGGCGATACGCAACCGGCCGTACCGATATGTCTGTACCGTTAGCCAAGTTTTTGATATTGGTTGCCGATACAGTCGAATCGTGACACGAGTTCCATGTATTGTCTACTCGCATGGAGACCGTGTTCACACGTCGACGCGAACCGGCCAAACCCACCAGCCGCGAGATGATCATCGAGGCTGCGCTGACCGTATTCGCGGAACGCGGGACGCAGGCGGCGACGCTGAAAAACGTCGCCGACGCGGCGGGCGTCAGCGTCGGGCGTGTTCAACACCATTTCAAGGCCAAAGAAGATCTGATCGCCGCAGTCGACGATCATGCGATCGACGCGCTGGCCGCCAAGATTCAGAACCCCGACGCTCCGCCAGAGGAATCGCTGGTCGCCATGGGGCATCGCTTCACCGAGGTCATGTCGGAGAAGCCGCACGTGCTCGAGTACATCTGCATGCAGATGCTCGAACCCGAAGGCGTGGGCGAAACCATCTTTGACGGCATGTTCGCCATCAGTGAGGCGCAGCGGGTCCACTTCGAAAAGATGGGGCTGACCCGTGAAGACCTTGACCCGGAGTGGGGTGCGCTGCTTCCGCTGATTGTGCGCGCGGGAACCATCCTGTTTCGAAAGCACATCGAGCGACACATCCCGGGTGCTTTCCTCGAACCTGAGAACTTGCGCCGCTGGGACGAAGCCGTCACCGCACTTATCCGGCACGGCCAACTCCGCGCCGTGGAGTAGACCACGAATTCAACGGGTTGAGCCGGCCGACATACGAGGGGTTGTCGGCCGGCTCGACTCAGACTGCTCGCAGGACCGCCCGCTCACCAAGGGGCGGCCGTTGGTCAGCGCAGCTTGATCCTGGCCCGGATGGGTCCTCCGGCCACGAGCGTGAAGGGGGCCACCATCGGGAATTCGTCATCGAGAGAATCGATTTCGGCGTAACGCACGATGGTTGCCAGGGCCAACGTGGCTTCCAGCATCGCGAAATGGTCGCCGATACAGCCGCGTGGACCGCCGCCGAACGGGATGTACTGCCAGCGGTTACGACCCCGGCTGTTCGCTTCGGTGAATCGCTCCGGATCGAACACCAGCGGCCTGTCCCACAGGCTGGGGTCACGGTGCACAGACATGCGGCCCATGACGATCATCGTGCCGGCCGGAATCCGGTACCCGGCCACGGCGACATCGCGAGTGGCCATCCGTGAACCTGTTGCCCCGGGCGGACACAACCGCATCGACTCTTTGAGCACCTGGATGGTGTATCCCAAGCCGGCAACATCATCGGGAGTCAGTTCGCGGTCGCCGAATCGGGACGCCTCCTGACGGACACGGTCCTGCATCTCCGGGTTACGGCCCAGCGCCCACAGTGCGTACGCGATCGTGGTCGCGGTCGTGTCCTGGCCGGCGAACATGAAGATCAGCAGCTCGTTGGCAATGTCCAAGTCCGACAACGGCTTACCCGTGTCGGGATCTTTCGCCGCGATCAACTGTTGCACCAGAGGCGCGTTCATCTCAGGATCGGCCCGGCATGCCTTCACCACATCCAGCGCGAGTTTGCGGATCGTCGCTGCCGCCGCGTACGCACGCCGGCGCGCCCGGGTGGGAACCCAGCGCGGCAAGCTCACCGGGTTGATCGCCCGAGACACCGCATAGGAGACGGCCACGCGCATCGGTGCGTCGATCGACTCGGCATGATCGCTCAGGTCGACCCCGAACACGCTCTGGCCGAGTGCGCGCATCGTGACCCGTCGGGCCGCGGCGTCCAAGTCGATCTCGGCGCCGTCGTCCCAACTGGCGCAGACCATTTCGGCCGCCTCGGACATGTGGCCACCGAACTCGGCGACCGATTGCTTGGTGAACACGGGCTGGATCGTGCGTCGGCGCGGCAGCCAGTGCTCATGGTCGACGACGAACAGGTTGGCGCCGATGATGCGCTCGAGCTCCTGGCTGACGTCGCTGGTCTTGTCGATCGAGCCGTCGTGGCAGGTGACGGTGTCCCGGATGCCCTGCGGGGAGGTGACGACGACCAGGGGAGGCATCAGCCACTTCGGCGCGAGGGTGAAGCGGGTGACCGGGCCGCCGGCGTCGCGCAGGACATCGGTGCCGGTGTGGAAGGAACGGCACGCGGCGAGACGTTGTTTGCGAGGCAGCGGATTCACCGGTGGTAGCGGTAGTGACGCGACGTCCGGGCGTGATTGGTCGACCATGTTGCGTTAATCCGTGACGCTGTCGTCAATCGAGATTGTCGCCGCCGCAGCGCGCATATTCATTCCCCCTGGCCACGCCCCGTATTTCTACGGGCCGACGTTATCAGTCTCGACGGTGGATATCCACCTATGCGATAGTGAGGAAATGCCGAGCCAGCACCGAGTGCCCGCCGGCATTTACCGCGCCGACGAGGCGCTGCGCAAACGCGCGATAGCCGCTGCAGCAGAAGTGGATTCGTGCCTGAGCGCCCACATCAACGGGTTTCTCCTGTGGCTGGTCGGCGACACTGACGAACTGCCCCCCAGGCCCATTCCGCAGCGTACAGACGGCCCGAATGGCGCAGCCAGGCAATGCACAGAACTTGGAGCCGAATAGTGCAACCAACTGATCCGAACGAATATCGCCCACAAATTCTGGACCCGGCCAATCCGGCAGCCGCGACCACACTCGATCTTCTCCGGTCGGACCCGCACGTCCAGGTCCTCGACCACTACGGGCCCGAGTTGGACAACCTACGCCGATTGCGCCCCCAACCCGCTGCCGCACTCCTGGACGAACCGGCCCGTTGGGTCTGGTACCCGTGGCGACGGACCCTCGTCTCGATCCTGGGTCCGGCCGGCTTCAAGGCACTGCGCCTCGACCGCAATCGCAACAGCATCACCACGGGGGAGCAGACCCGACTGGCCGAACTCACTGTCGGTGTGGCGGGCCTGAGCGTCGGGCATGTCATCGCCCACACCCTGGCCACCCAAGGCTTGTGCGGGCGACTGCGTCTGGCCGACTTCGACCGCGTCGAGCTCTCGAACCTGAATCGGATACCGGCCACCGTGTTCGACCTCGGACTCAACAAGGCTGTCGCCACGGCGCGCCGCATCGCCGAACTCGACCCGTACCTACCGGTCGAGGTATTCCATCAGGGCCTGACCACCGAGACCGTCGATGACTTCGTCGACGGGCTCAATGTCTTTGTCGAAGAATGCGATTCGCTCGACATCAAGGCCGTCGCGCGGGTGGCCGCCCGGCATCGACGCATCCCGGTGCTGATGGCCACCAGCGACCGCGGCATCATCGACGTCGAACGTTTCGACGACGAACCTGACCGCCCGATCCTCCATGGCCTGCTCGGCCCGCTCGACATCGGCCTGCTGCCCGGCATGAGCAGCAAGGAGAAGGTGGCACACATCCTGCGCCACCTCGAAGCCGAAAAGCTCTCACCGCGCACCGCGGCGTCGCTCATCGAACTCGACCGGACCTTGGCCACCTGGCCGCAGGTGGCCTCGGAGGTCATCATCGGGGCGTCTGCGATAGCCGAGGCGGTGCGGCGTATCGGACTTGGCGAGGAACTGCGCTCGGGGCGCGGCCGCATCGACATCGGGTCATCGCTGGACCAACTCGCCGAGCCGTCGATGGGCGCGCCGCGGCCCACCACGCCCGCGCACGAGCCGCTCTCCGCCACCAGCCTCACCGGCCAGGTTGCGATCGCCGCGATGCGCGCGCCGTCGGGCGGCAATGTTCAGCCCTGGTTGATCGAGGCCGGCGAAGATGAGATCGCGATCTGCCTTGCCCCGCAATACAGCCCGACCATCGATGTCGGATTCCGGGGGAGCGCCGTCGCCGTCGGCGCCGCGGTGTTCAATGCTCGGGTTGCCGCCGCCCACCACGGCATCCTCGGCCCGGTAACCGTCGACGAGCCGGCCCACGGGTCGTGGTCACCGCTGCACGCGACACTCTGGTACGGCAAGGGCGGCAACCCGGACCTCGCCGACCTGTACGGCGCGGTGCTCGCGCGCGAAACCAACCGCGACAAAGGCACTCCCACGCCCCTGGCCGACGAGGTTGCCGGGGCATTGTCGGCTGCTGCCGAATGCGAAGGCGGGCGGCTGCGACTCATCACCGCGCCAGGCGAGATCGCCGCAGCGGCAGAGATTTTGGGCGCTTCCGACCGGATCAGGTTCCTGACCCCCCACCTGCATCAGGAGATGATCGCCGAGCTGCGCTGGCCCGGCGATCCCGATCCGGACGCCGGGATCGACGTGCACAGCCTCGGACTGGGCGATGGCGGGCTGGTCATGCTCGAGCTGCTGCGCCGGCCGGAAGTCATGGCTCAACTGGCCGACTGGAACGCCGGTGAAGCACTGGGTGACGACATGCGCGGCCGGGTGCACGCCAGTTCGGCTCTGGCGATCGTCACCGTCACCGGTGGTGCACTGCGCGACTATGCCGCGGGCGGCTCGGCCGCGGAGGCGGTGTGGGTGCATGCGCAGCAGCGCGGCCTGGCCGTACAGCCGATCTCGCCGGTCTGGCTGTTCGCCCACGATACGGCCGATCTCACCAAGCTTTCCGCTCGCTTCGCCGGCGAACTCGGGATTCTGCAACGCCAATTCGTCGACCTCGCCGGCATCGACGCGGACGAGAGGATCGCGCTGATCCTGCGACTCACCGTCGCGGCGCCGCCGGCGGTGACCAGCCGGCGCAGCGACGAGCGCGTCGTGCTGCGCGACTGACGGGGAGTTGGCAGCACACCCAACTACTCTTGGTCACCATGAGCGAAGTGATGGACTGGGACGCCGCATACCGCCACGAAATCTTCATGGGACCGCCGCCATGGAACATCGGCGCACCGCAGCCGGAAATCCTCGCTCTCATCGACGCCGGCAAAGTCACCGGACCCGTCCTCGACGCCGGGTGCGGCGTGGGCGATGTCGCGCTCGCCCTGGCGGAGCGGGGCTTCGAGGTCACCGGCATCGACCTGTCGACGGTCGCGATCGAGCAGGCCGCTGCTGCGGCAGCCGACCGCGGCCTGACCACGGCCCGATTCCTGCAGGGCGATCTCCGCGATATCGGTGCCCTCGGCCTCACCCAGCAGTTCAACACCGTCATCGACTGCACCCTGTTCCACTCACTGCCCGTCGAAGCGCGCGACGACTACCTGCGGGGTATCCATGAGGCCGCCGCTGCTGGTGCCGTGCTGTACCTGCTGGTGTTCACCAAGGACGCGTTGCCTGCCGATTCGCCGTGCCCGATCCCGAACCAGGTGACCGAAGCCGAAGTCCGCGACGCCGTCGCGGCGCACTGGTCCGACGTGGCGACGCAGGCGTCGTTCGTGGCTGTCAAACTCCCCGACATCCCCGGGTTGCCGCCCCACAACTTCCCGGTCGACGACGCCGGCCGCGTGCACCTACCGGCATTGCTGCTGACCGCTCGGAAAGTCTGACCGGGCAATCACGGCGCCGGGGTGCGCAGCACCGGCGCCGCCAGGAGCTGCCCCATGGTGTCCGCGTCGACCGGACCGGACACCAGAAGCCCTTGCGCGCGACGGTAACCCATGGCGATGAGTTTTTGCGCCGCGGACTCGGTCTCCAGCCCGTCGGCGGTCAGTTCGAGCCCGAACGCGTCGGCCAGGAGAGCGATCGACTGGACGAACAAGGCGTTCTCGTCGTCATGGTCGAGCGTCTGGACAAACCCGCGGCCGACCTTCAACGAATCAATGGGCAGCTCTTTCAAACTGGGCAGAAAGCTGTACCCGGTGCCGAAGTTGTCCAACGCCAGCTGAACCCCGATCTGCTTCAGTTCCAACAGGATTTGGCCGCACAGTTGAGCCTCGGTGACCAACAGGTCCTCGGGCAGCTCCAAGCACAGCGAACCCGCCGGAACCTCGAACTGCGCGAGCGTCGCGGCGAGATGTTCGGTGAACCCGGCAGTCAGCACCTGGGCGGGTGACAGCTTCACCCGGAGCATCACGTTCTGGGCCAAACCCTCAGCTCGCCAACGTCGAAACTGCTCGCATGCCATCCGCAACACCTCGCGCCCCACAGCACCGCCGAAGTTGGTGGCCTCGGCCGTTGGCATGAACTCCTCACGCAGCAGTAGTCCGCGGGTCGGGTGATTCCATCGCACCACCGCTTCCATCGCCACGAGTTCGCCACTGCGCAAATCGACCTCGGGCTGGTAGTAGAGGAACAACGCGCCGTTGTCGATGCAGTCCTGCAGATGCACTTCGACGTCGGTCTGGAACGAGAACTGCGCCGCGAGTTCGTCGCTGAACGCGATCACGGTATTGCCACCCGCGGCCTTGGCGGCGGTCAACGCGTGCTCGGCATACCGGAGCAGGTCCGACACCGAATCGGCTCCTGGAATCCCCACGGCCACACCGATACTCACCCGGTGCCTGATGTACGACGAACCCAGCATCAGTCGCGCGGCCAGCGTCTCGCGCAGCCGTTCGGCGTAGGCCTGGGCATCGGCGAGTGATGTGGGCGCGTTGAGCACCGCGACGATCTCGTCCCCACCGAGGCGAGCCAAGAACGCCTCGCCGGCCGCGTACTCGCTCAACCGCTGGGTGAGCTCGACGAGAACCTGATCACCGGTCTCGTGGCCCAGCAGATCGTTGACGGCTTTGAGTTGGTCGGGGTCGATGTACAGCGCCGCGACAGGGGCAGGCTCACCCGATGCGAGTCGTTGATCGAGATGGTCGAGCAGGCTTCGGCGGTTGCGCAATCCGGTCAGGTCATCATGCTCGGCAAGGTGTTTGATCGATGCGAGTGTTTCCACCCGCACCTTGACGTGGGCGAACATCGTGGCGATGACCTTGAGCGCGGTGATCTCCTCGTCCAGCCATTGCCGGTCGCCGTATTTGATGAAGCCCAGTGTGCCGGTTGTGGTGAAGCAATCTGGTTCCGCCGTGTCGGTGACGTTCATCGGCACGGCAGCCATCGAGATGACCGGCACGGTGGTGCCTTCCTCGATGCGCTGCTGGAATTCGTCCGGCTCGGCCGCCGGCCGCAGGATCACCGGTTCTGCGACATGTTCGGCCATCGCGAAGACCGGATCGGCATCCTTGAAGTAGACGGTTCCGATCGGATCCGGGTCGGGGATATAGGTCCTGATCGGCCATTGAGCGATCAGGATCGTCGCGCCGATGGTGTGATCGTTGTGCCGCAGAAACGCCACATCCAAACCGAAATGCGCTGCCACGTCGGTCAGTGCCTGCTCGCTGGCGGCCACGTAGTTGTCCGCGTCGACGGCCATCAGGGTGCGCGTCACCCTGTCGACAAGCTCGTTGAGGGCTCTCAGCACGTCATCACCGTAACTAACGAACCGGTAAAACGGTGTACAGGTCGCTACGAGCCACCCCTGCAGGTCTCGGGCGCCGCTGAACCCGCCTGACTATGGTCCTGTTGTGGAGGGTTCCGGCCTGCCCGCCCCGAGTCTGCGGGCAAGAGCGACGACGGGGCCCGCGCTGCGAGGCGGCGCGATCGCGTCGTTCGACCGGGCGATCTTGCCTCGGACCACGAGTTCCCCGACGACTGCGACGCCGCAGACCTGCGCGAGCAAGAGTGAGACGAGTACCAGGACCTGAACCGCCGCCGCCTGTGCGGCCGAGCCGGTCGCCAGCAGCACCCCGACGAATGCGCCGGGAAGAGTGACGAGTCCGGCGGTGCGGGTTTGATCGAGGTTGGGCAGCAGGGCGTCCGACAGTGGCCGCTCGATGACCGACATCCGCGAGAAACGTTCTGACATACCGAGACCGAGAGCCGCTTCGACCTCGCCGGCGCGCTGCGTCAGCGCATCGAGTGCACGCCGCGCCGCCACCGCCGATGCGGTCATCGTTCCGCCCAGCACGATGCCGAACACCGGCACCACCGCGACACCGTTGAACGGCACCACACCGCTGAGTGTCAGTAGCGGAATCACCATGACCATGCCGGCGGCGAGGGCGACGGTCAGCCACCAGGCCCCGCGCTGTGCCTGACTGCGACGAGCGGCAGTGATCGAGGCGACGATGAACATCAGCAAGAGAACCAGCATCGACGACCACATCCGCTGCAATGCGACGGCGAGCACGGTCGATACCGCAGCCAGCTGAAGTGCTGCCCGCGCCGCGGCGCTCGGCGCCTCCCACACGGATCCGTTGAGCGCCAAGCGGTTCACCGCGGCCGCCACGACGGCCATCACGACGCAGACGATGATGAGCATGGGTGTCAGCAGAGGTTCGGCGCCGCGCATGTCTCGAGTTTCCCCGGCGGCACGTCCGGCCACCAGCCGCCTCAAAACAAAACCGCGACTGGTCTCTGTAGCCCGCGGGCCGCTACTCCTTGCTGAAGCACGATCCCGGCGGTGAGGTGGTCATGGCGATAGCGGCCTGGTCCTCGTCAAGGGCATCGACCGGCAGCGGGTCCTGTCCATCGCGAGCGCGCAGACCGTCGAGGAAGATGGCCACGTACCGACGCCACAGGTCGGCGTCGACGTGCCCGGCGAATTCACTGACCGTCCCTGCCAACAGGCCCAGGATCGGCATGTCACTTTCGGAGATGCCAGGGCGCAAATAGCCGTCATTTTGGGCCCGCTCAACAAGTTTCGCGAGCTTCGGGACCAGGCGGGTGCGCGCCGCTTCCACCCGGTTGCCCCCACCGCCCTTGCCGTACAGGATTTCCCGCAGGCCGCGATCGGTGGCCGTCTGCTGCCCCATCTGTTCGACGAACCACGTGAATCCTGCCCAAGAGTCCTCGAATTCCAATGCCGTGTCGGCCATGGCGGCGACCTCGTCGATCGCGTCCTCGAAGATGGCCTCGATCAGCTCGTCCTTGGTGGAGAACCGGCGATACACCGTGCCGACGCCGATTCCGCCGTGGTGCGCCACCTCGTTGAGTGTGGCGCTGAGGCCTTGTGTCGCGAACAGGTCGCGGGCCGCGTCGATCACGCGCTGCCGGTTGCGCACGGCATCCTTGCGCAACGGTCGATCTGTGGTCGGACGGGCCATCACCCCCGCAGTGTAATCCGGGACACCATGGCGGTAAGTGGATTGACTTCATCCACTTACCGGAATAGTTTCAGGCCGGACGCTGCGACCGGCTGGACGATCGTGGTGATCCGCGATCGGGAGGCGCGCCGCATGACACGACACCACCGGGCCGTACCTGTGTTGGCCGCCGCCGCTGTCGGAATCGTCGTGGCGGTGTCCGGTTCCGGACCTGCGCATGCCGATCCCGACACCGACTTCGCGAACCAGTTGCACACCTACGGCATCTACGGCCCGAAGGACTACAACGCCTGGCTGGGGAAGATCGCGTGCCAGCGGCTGAGTAACAACGTCGACCACGACGCTTATCAGTCGGCCAAGTTCGTCGCCACCAACCTGTCGCGGCAGAACGCCACTCAACAGAACTGGCAATTCCTCAGTGCCGCAATAGATTTCTATTGCCCGGGCAAACGGTCGGTGCTGGAAGCCGCCGCGCAGCGGCCGCAGACAGGAGCTCGCGCATGACGCTTCGATCGTTCCGTATCGGATTGGCCGCCGTGGTGGTCGGCCTGGCGGCGACCGCGCTGCCCCTTGCCGCGCCGGCCGGTGCCGACGCGACCGACGACTACCCGATCCCGCGCCGCATCATCACCACCACCTGCGATGCCGAGCAGTACCTACAGGCGGTGCGTGACACCAGCCCGGTGTACTACCAGCGCTACATGATCGACCGGAACAATCGCCCCGCCGATATCCAGCAGATGGCGCAGGACCGCATCCACTGGTTCTTCTCTCTGGACCCGGTCGGCCGCCGGCAGTACTCCGAGGACACCGCCACCAACGTCTACTACGAGCAGGTGGCCACCCACTGGGGCAACTGGGCCAAGATTTTCTTCAACAACAAGGGCGTGGTCGCCAAGGCGACCGACGTCTGCATGGGCTATCCCGCCGGCAACATGCAGGTCTGGGACTTCGCCTCCAACAGCTGAGTGATTTTCGTCTGAATTTCGCTGCTGACCAAGGGTTTTCCGGCGGGAATCAGATTTGCCTGCGCGTGGCAGGAATGCGGCGGGCCCGCGCCAGGTTGTAACGAAGACGACATTTAAATGGATGGACTCTATCCACTTTTTCCGTTAGGTTACCTAGCTAGATGTCCGGGGGCGCATCAACGGCGGTGTGCCTGCCCATGCCCGACGACCGCGCGGTCGGCAACTTCTGGAGAAGGCAGCGATGACAAGAGTGTTTCGGCGGGCATGGCTACCGCTCCTGGTGATCGTCGCGGTCGCCGGCGGCGTGGTGATCGTGTCGAATGTGCGACAGGTGTTCGGGTCGAATCCCGTCGTGATCACCGAGAAGAGCTCGGACAACGCCGAGGACTTCAACCCCAAGTTCGTCAAGTACGAGATCTACGGCACGGGTAGCACGGCCACCATCAACTACATGGACCTCGAAGGCAAGCCGCAGCGCGCCGCGGGGGTGTCTTTGCCGTGGACGTTGACGCTGTCGACCACCTTGCCTTCTGTACAGCCCAACATCCTGGCCCAGGGCGACGGCAACAGCATCAGCTGCCGGGTCAGTGTGGATGACGTGGTCAAAGAAGAGAGGACCGCCACCGGTATGAACGCCGAAACCTTCTGCTTTGTGAAGGCCGCATGAGCGCGCCGGCCGACGAGGCCCAGACCGACGCCATCCCGGTGGCGGAGAACAAGGGGCACAAGGGGATACCGCGGTTCATCCGCCGGTTCGCGGTGCTCATCATCCTGGCGTGGATCGGGGTCATCGCCGCGCTGAACACCGTCGTCCCGCAGCTCGAGGAAGTCGGCAAGCTGCGCGCGGTGTCCATGAGCCCGAATGACGCGCCCTCGATGATCGCCACCAAGAGTGTCGGCAAAGTGTTCGACGAGTACACCACCAGCAGTTCGGTGATGATCGTGCTCGAAGGCGATCGTCCGCTGGGGGCCGACGCGCACGCGTTCTACGACAAGATGGTCAGCGATCTGCGCGCCGACACCACCCACGTACAGCACGTCCAGGACTTCTGGGGCGACACGACACGCTGACCGCCAAGGGCGCTCAGAGTCGCGACGGCAAAGCGGCCTACGTGCAGGTCTACATCGCCGGTGACCAGGGTGAGACGCTGGCCAACGAGTCGGTCGCCGCGGTGCGCCACATCGCCACCGAAAGCCCTGCTCCGCCAGGGGTGAAGGCCTACGTGACCGGTCCGGCGGCGACCAGCACCGATCAGAACGTCGTCGGTGACAAGAGCATGGAGCTGATCGAACTGGTGACCTTCGGCGTCATCGCGGTCATGCTGCTCTTGGTCTACCGATCCGTCATCGCGACCTTGCTCGTGCTGGTGATGGTGGTGCTCGAACTCTCCGGGGCGCGCGGTCTGGTGGCATTTCTGGGCTACCACAACGTTTTTGGGCTGACCACCTTCGCCACCAACCTGCTGGTGACGCTGGCGATCGCCGCCGCGACGGACTACGTCATCTTCCTGATCGGGCGTTATCAGGAAGCGCGACGTGTCGGCGAGGACCGAGAATCGGCCTACTACACCATGTTTCACGGCACCGCGCATGTGGTGCTGGCCTCGGGCCTGACCATTGCCGGCGCCACCTTGTGCCTGCACTTCACCCGGTTGCCGTACTTCCAGACCATGGGCTTCCCGCTGGCCATCGGCATGGTGATGGTGGTCGCGATGGCGCTGACCCTGGGACCCGCGGTGATCTCGGTCGCAACCCGCTTCCGCCGGGTCCTCGAGCCCCGAAAGAACACGCGCACCGCCGGCTGGCACCGCGTCGGCACCGCGACGGTGCGCTGGCCCGGTGCCATCCTGGTCGGCGCCGTGGTGGCGGCGCTGGTGGGCCTGATCGCGCTGCCGGGCTATCACACCATCTACGACGACCGGATCTACCTGCCCAAGGACATCCCCGCCAACGTCGGCTATGACGCTGCGTTCCGGCACTTTTCGCAGGCCAAGATGAACCCGGATTTGATGATGGTCGAGTCCGATCACGATATGCGCAACCCGGCGGACTTCCTGGTGATCGACAAGATCGCCAAGGCGCTCAAGAACGTGCACGGAATTGCCCAGGTGCAGACCATCACCCGACCTGACGGTGACCCGATCAAGCACTCGACGATCCCGTACACGGTCGGACAGAGCGGCTCCACGCAGCTCATGAACAACGACTACATGCAGACCAACCTGGACAATCTGCTCTCGCAGGCCGACGATCTGCAGAACAGCATCGACGCCATGACCGAGATGATGAGCGTCCAGAAAGATCTGGCGGCGGTCTCGCAGCGCATGGCCGACAAGATGAAGACCACCTCGGATGACATGGGTGACACTCGAGATCACCTGTCCGACTTCGATGATTTCTTCCGGCCCATGCGCAACTACTTCTACTGGGAGCCGCACTGCTTCGACATCCCGGTGTGCTGGTCCATGCGGTCGGTCTTCGAGAGCATCGACGGCATCAGCCTGATGTCCGATGACTTCCAGGCCATCGTTCCCGACATGCAGCGCATGGCCGACCTCATGCCCAAGATGGTCGCGACGATGCCGAAGCAGATCGCGTCGATGAAGCACCAGAAGCAGGTGCTGCTGAACCAGTACCAGATGCAGAAGGCGCAGCAGGACCAGACCATCGCGATGCAGAAGACCGGCACCGCAATGAGCGAGGCGTTCGACGCGGCCAAGAACGACGATTCGTTCTACCTGCCGCCGGAAGCCTTCGAGACCGCAGATTTCCAGCGCGGCCTCAAGCTGTTCATGTCGCCGGACGGCCATGCGGTGCGGTTCACCATCATTCACCAGGGCAACCCGTTGACGCAGGAGGGCACCTCGCGCATCGAACCGCTTAAGGTCGCCGCGGCCGACGCGATCAAGGGCACGCCCCTCGAGGGCTCCTCGATCTACCTCGGCGGTAGCGCAGCCATGTACAACGACATGCAGATCGGTGCCGATTACGACCTGATGATCGTCGCGGCTGCGGCGCTGATCCTGATCTTCATCATCATGTTGGTCCTCACCCGTGCGGTCGTCGCATCGGCGGTGATCGTCGGCACCGTGGTACTCAGCCTGGCCTCGGCCTTCGGTCTGTCGGTACTGCTGTGGCAGCACATCGTGGGTATTCCGTTGCACTGGATGGTGTTGCCGATGTCGGTCATCGTGCTGCTGGCGGTGGGTGCGGACTACAACCTGCTGCTGGTCTCCCGGATCAAGGAAGAGATCCACGCCGGGCTGAACACCGGCATCATCCGCGCCATGGTGGGCACCGGTTCGGTGGTCACCTCGGCGGGCCTGGTGTTCGCCTTCACCATGATGTCCATGTCGGTCAGCAAGCTGATCATCATCGGCCAGGTCGGCACGACCATCGGTCTGGGTCTGCTGTTCGACACCCTCGTGGTGCGGTCACTGATGACGCCGTCGATCGCCAGCCTGCTCGGACGCTGGTTCTGGTGGCCGCAGCGCGTGCGTCAGCGCCCGATTCCGCAGCCGTGGCCGAAGCCGATCCCACGCGAATCCGACATGGCGTCCGTCTGATGCAGTTGATGAGTTCGGCTTCACGACAGTCGATTTCGCGGCGCCGACCGTCATGCGCGTGAGGTGGATCACCTGCGGTGGGTGGTTTGACCAATCCAGATCGGGTAGACAGTAAATGGGAGAACCGGGGCCAGTGTCTGTCCCGTTACGGGTTTCAGGTCGAGTTGGGGCGGTCTAGATGAACCGAAATAATCGATGGGTTACTGCCTGTGCGGCAGTCGTCTTGTCAAGCGCGGGCGTTGCCGCAGGCGTCGCCGGGTCCGGCAGTGCCGCTGCGGAGGCGTGCCCGGACGTACAGGTGGTATTCGCCCGTGGCACCTTCGAGCCCGCCGGTGTGGGTGGTGTCGGGCAGGCGTTCGTGGATGCGCTCCGCGCCCGGACGCCGGGGAAGTCGGTGGACGTCTACGCCGTCAATTACCCTGCGTCCCTTGATTTCGCGACCGCCGCCGACGGCGTGATCGACGCGAAGAACAAGGTCATGGCGACCGCGAGCGCCTGCCCGAACACCAAGGTCGTGCTCGGTGGCTACTCGCAGGGCGCGGCGGTCGCGGCGTACATCACCGAGGACAGCGTGCCGCAGGGCTTCACGTTGCCGCCCGGGCTGAGCGGGCCGATGCCGGCTTCGGTGGCCGATCGCGTGGCCGGGGTGGTCCTCTTCGGAAAGCCGTCCAGCGGCTTCCTGCAGATGATCTACACCGGCGCGCCGCCGATCACCGTCGGTCCGCGCTACGTCGGCAAGACCGATGACATCTGCATCCCGGAGGATCCGGTGTGCTCGCCGACCGGCGGCGACCAGGGTGCCCACGGTGCATACCAGGCGCGGGGGCTCACCGACAGCGCCGCGGACTACGTGGCGAGCCGGGTCGGGGGCACGGCCAAGCCGGCGCAACCGACAGCTCAGGCTGCCGGGGTCAACTAGTCAACCGGCGTAATCGCGGTACTACCACGGCGATTCGCGGACCGGCGGCCGTCGGGTAAGACGTGCGTCGACGCCGATCATCCGGGTTGGCGTAGGACGCGCTGATCGGGGGTACTCCCGAGGGTATGACGGCACACCCAGCAGTCTTGTTCGACGTCGACGGCACGTTGGTGGATACGAACTATCTGCACGTACATGCGTGGCTGCGCGCATTCGCCGACGAAGACCTGTTGGTGCAGGCATGGCGCGTGCACCGGTGCATCGGAATGGATGGGACGTCGCTGGTCCACGACTTGTGTCCCGATGTGTCCGATGAAACCGAGGAACGACTCAAGAAGCTGCACAGCCGCTACTACCGCGAGTCCGCGGGACTGATGCGGCCGTTGCCGGGCGCACGCGAGCTCTTGCACGGAGTCGCTGATCGGGGTCTGCAGGTCGTCCTGGCCACGTCGGCGCCTGAGGACGAGCTGGAGCTGACGCGCGGGGTCCTCGACTGTGACGACGTGGTCTCGGCGGTCACCATGTCCGGCGACGTGGATACGGCCAAGCCTGAGCCCGACATCATCGAGGTGGCACTCGACAAGGCCGGCGTCGGTCCGGCGCAGGCGGTGTTTGTGGGGGACGCGGTCTGGGACGCGCAGGCATGTGCGCGGGCGGGGGTCACGTCGATCGGTCTCCTGACCGGTGGAGTGGGCGGCGATGAATTACGTGCCGCCGGAATGGCTGAGGTCTTCGATGGCCCCGGCGCACTGCTGGCCCATCTGCGTGAGAGCGCCATCGGAGCCTTGCTCGGCTGAGCGACGTCGCGGCGAGACACGCCTGCGGTCAGGATTATTCGGGCGGTTCGATCGGAGGTCGCCACCCTGTCGGCACCCCGATCTTCTCCGTGTTGTGCGGGCCGCCGATGTAAGCGACGAGATTTTTCGGTTCGTAGTAGTGCGGCTTCACTTCATGGAGTTCGAGCGCGGTCGAGGCGATGGCTTCGCGGTCCCAGTCAGTCGCGCCGATCGGACGGATATAGGGCGGGATGAGCCGATAGAACAAGGTGCGTGAGTTCTGCGGAAGTTGCAGTGGGTCCGGATGCACCGAGGTGCGGTCGGCCCTGGTCGCAGTCGGATTCGGTGGTGGGGCGTACGCGCACTCCCGATACTCGAAGGCGCCGGGCTCGAAGTGCAGGCCGTACTCCTGTGCACGCCCCACCATCCACGGCAGGGTGATGTCGCTGAGACCGGGCGGGTCGTAGCCGCCACCGATGTCGCAGTGCACACCGGCGAACCACACCTGCTCGACGCGCTGGGTCTCGGGTGCGTCCGATGCCTGCTCCCAGACCGCGGGCCGGAAGGGCCCTCGCTTCTCGTCGATCGCCAGCGCCTGAAACGCACCGTGGACCTTGGTGCTCAGCGCCGTGTCGTGAAACTGGAAGCGCCGGTTGAAGAAGTTGACCAGGCGCAGCCCGTTCAGCGGGATGCCGAGCGCGCCGACGGTGTCCCAGACGCCGATGAAGTGGATGTCCGGGTCGTGCGAGTACGAGCTGCGGAACAGGGTCGCCTCGATGCTCCGGGGGTGGCTCGTGCTGCTGCGCCCGCGATAGAAGCTGTACGCCTCGCCGATCTTGTCGGCGTACTCGCGACGCAGGATTCCGCAATTGCGGACAAACCCGGCGGTGCTGCGGGCGGTGAAGGCGCCTCGGCTGAAGCCGAAAAAGAACAGTTCGTCGCCGGGGTCGTAGTTTTCGACCAGGAAGTGGTACGTGTCGCGGACATCGCGGGCCAGCCCGAGGCCGAAGGCACCTCCGCGGATTCGTTCGTACCGGCTGGTCCCAACGCCGCGGTGGTAGAACATGCGCTGCTCGCGGTCCTTCAGGTCGCGAGGTGCAATCGCCAATGCGAGTTTGGTGACGTTGGTCGGGCTGGGCGTCCCACGGGTGTGTTGGTCGGGGGTGTTCCAGGTGCCATCGCAGCACACCACCAGTCGTTTGGACATCCGTCGCTCCTTCCTCGGAGATCAGGCTCAGGTCCAGAGATTGACGAAAAGAATGCTCATCGATATCGGTGCGTCGCGGGTGCCTCCCGCTCTTTCTCGCAAAAACGATAGCCTTTTGGGGTGCCGATTCTGGTCGATCGCACAAAACAGGCTCTTCGCAGTTGAGGGTGTAGAGGTCATCGGCGCGTCGTTGCCGGGATAGGGGTCGAGGTCTCTCGAAGATGAA
>NZ_JBJIAO010000043.1:0-40798 GCF_045310825.1 Mycobacterium sp. SMC-21
AGGCCGCTGCGACGACCCGAAGGAGACGGTCTCTCACCGCCTCTCGATATACCCAGCGCCTCGTGGCGCACAGCTCCGCCCCGAAGAAACTGGCGTCTCTTTTCAGAATTTCGTTGGCGCGCTTGAG
Source organism: Mycobacterium sp. SMC-21 (assembly GCF_045310825.1). Lineage (NCBI taxonomy): Bacteria > Bacillati > Actinomycetota > Actinomycetes > Mycobacteriales > Mycobacteriaceae > Mycobacterium > Mycobacterium sp. SMC-21. Next base: position 128 of record NZ_JBJIAO010000043.1, read on the forward strand.
TTCTCGGTTCTCCTACTCAAGCTCTTTGACTTTCTGCGACTCGGCCGTTGTTACTCCGGGTTCGTAGCCATTGTCGACGTCGGCCTGGCGAACCCAGGAACGCACCGACTCGACCCCATAGCCGAGCTGGTTAGCAACCCGCCAAACGGTGCCCTGCTCGGTGCCGAGTTCGGCGCGCAACGCACGGACCATCCGCGCCGCTGCAGCCGTCTCCTCCGGGCTGTAGCGGCGACTGGTCGGCTCCTTTCCCGATGACGATACCGTGGGCATACCCGCATCCTCGTTTCCAAGGCCAGGAGCCTCCGGGATTTCCAGGGCGATTCAAAAACCTGAAACACCCGGGTTTCCCGGAGACTCATTGACGCGGTGGAGCGCAGTTGGTCAGACTTGTTTCCATGGCGTGCTACGTACCGGACTCAAAGCACCAACCGTCCAGCAAACTTGGCGCGTAGCGCCGATGAGAACATTGCGCTGGGATGGCGCGGTGCGGCAGGTCTGGGCACCGGTGATGGGGGCGATCGGAATGAACGTTGCTGCGGCCGTGCGGGTCCGGCGTCGTGGCTATGCAGGATGGACCGGCGCGGTCAATACCGATTTCGATCCACTCGATCCGGCGACCGCGGCGCAGCCATTCGAAAGTTATCGCGCGCTGCACGCCGGAGGGCGAGTGCACTACAACCCCAAACGTGCGACCTTCATTCTCAGCCGACACGAAGACATCCGAGCGGCCTTGCGCGATACCGAGGCGGTCACAAGTAGCCAGGGCGTCACCCGGATGAAGATCTCGGCACCGATCCTGGTGCTCACCGACGGCGATGACCACACCAGGCTCCGCAAACAGGTTCAACCTGGATTCACCAAGGGTGCCATGAGCGACTGGCAAGGCATGGCAGACCAACTCGCCAAAGAACTCGTCGCCGACGTAGTCGCCAACCCCGGTTGCGACGTGATGGAGCACCTCGCCGTACCTTTGCCCATCCGAATGATCGCACACATAATCGGCATCCCTCCCGAAGATGTCTGCAACTTCCGATCATGGTCCGAAGACGGTGTCGGCGTAATCAATGCTGGCGCCACCGCTGCCGGGCTGCGGTACGGGTTCAGAGGAGTTCGGGCGATCGCGGCACTGCGCCGGTACTTCAAGGACCAGTTGGCCTCGGGCAAGCTCAAAGGGTCGGATACCGTACTGGGCCGGCTCGTCGATAACAATGAGGATGGCAAGCTCTCCGACGACGAGCTGTTTTTCATCGCGATGCTACTGCTGTTCGCTGGGAACGAAACCACCACGAACCTCATCGGCGGTATGTTCGACACTCTCGCCCACGCCCCCGATCAGTTCGCCATGATCCGAAACCATCCTGACCTGATCCCAAGCGCCGTCGAGGAACAGCTGCGTTACTCGACACCAATCCAAAACCTGTACCGCTACACTCGCGCCGACTACAGAGTCGGCGAGGTGACTATCCCCAGCCGGTCGCGGCTCTTGCTGGCCTTCGGCGCGGCCAACCGCGATCCTGAGGTCTTCGAGTATCCTGACACCTACCGCGCTGATCGAAACCCGCACAACCACATCGCTTTTGGCTTCGGTGCTCACATGTGCATCGGAGCAACCCTGACTCGCATGGAAGGCCAGGCCGTGCTCCGCGAACTCACCACCCAAGCCTCGGCCATCGCAGCGGCCGGTTTGACCACCTGGTCAATCAACAGCTCACTTCGCGGCCCCACCCACCTGCCGATCCGACTGACCCCTGCCTTCTGATTTTGTCGGCCGCATCGACGGTGCGCGGTTGATAGCCGCCAACCCCTTCTCGTCGACGCGGGGCCCAGCGCTTTATCGGGCGGGTCCAGGTAGAGCCCGACGACATCGCGAACCGAGCAATGATCAGAACCTGTGGATGAGCCTTGGTACCCCAACATGGACTTGGCCAGGCCCGATTCTTTGGCCATCGATGTCCGCGACCAGTGCGTCGCGTCCCCCGGAGTGCGCTCCAACGTCGCCACCAGCACCACATCGACCTGCTCATCGGTGATGGTGCGGGGACCACCCGGACGGGGCTCATCGTTCAGCCCGTCGCTGCGAGCCTCAAGAACCGTCGACGCCATCTACCGACTGTCTGCGGCCATACGCCCACGTCAGGGCGACATCGTTGTCGGATTTACCTGCCGCGCAACCCAATACGATCCGCGACCGCCGCGCCTGCGATGACTTGGCCCTGCGCACCCATCGTTGCAACGTTCACGTTCGTCGTCGTTCAATACCAGCGCAACTACCGGTCTACCCCTAGTCGCTACGGGCCGATTCTAGTATTAATCAACGAATTCCAGTCGCGGGACACTAGCAATGGCGTAAGAATCCGGGTCTGCTGCATGAATAGGTGACATCTGAGTTGGCTTGCCCGTCGTGGGCAGGCTGGAAGGATGTCCTTGTGCCCAGGCCTTACCCCCCAGGAGTTCCGTGACGACGTGGTCGGCGTCGCTCGCAACCGCGAAGCCGGTGTGACGATCGAGCAGGTCGCCACCGATTTCGGTGTCCATCCGATGACCCTGCACAAATGGATGCACCAGGCCGACATCGACGAGGGCGCCAAACCCGGCAAAAGCACCGGCGACTCTGCTGAACTGCGCGAGCTGCGTCGCCGAAATCGGCTGCTGGAACATGAGAACGAGGTGCTGCGCAGGGCGGTAGCGTATCTACCCGCTCGTGAAGGAGCTCGCCGCCGACGGAATCCCTGTCGCGGTGACGTGCCGGGTACTCAGGCTCGCCCGCCAACCGTATTACCGCTGGCTGTCCCAGCCTGTCACCGACGCCAACCTCGTCCAGGCCTACCGCGTCAACGCCCTGTTCGATGCCCACCGCGACGATCCGGAGTTCGGGTATCGCTACCTGGTCGAGGAAGCCCGTGACGCCGGTGAGCCGATGGTCGAGCGCACCGGCTGGCGGATCTGCTCGCAGAACCGGTTATGGAGTGTCTTCGGTAAGAAGCGGGGCAAGAACGGGAAACCCGGCCCGCCGGTGCATGACGACCTCGTGGACCGCGACTTCACTGCTAAAGCCCCAAATCAATTGTGGATCAGCGATCCTACCGAACACATGACCGGAGAGGGCACGCTCTACCTCTGTGCGATCAAGGATGTGTTCTCGAACCGGATCGTCGGGTACAGCATCGATGACCCGATTAAGTCGCAGCTGGCCACTCGGGCGCTGCACAGCGCGGTGGCGCGACGTGCCCGACCGTAAATGCTGGGCCACTCGCACCGAATTACGCCTGGCGATCGTGTCGTGGATCGAGCGGACCTAACACCGCCGACGCCGACAACGCGCACTCGGCAGACCCACGCCGATAGAGTTCGAACTGCTCCACACACCAGTCGCAACTGCGGCCTGAAAATTCACACCCCGCGAGTCAACTGAACTCGGGGCAGTCCCCCTGACCAACGCTGCCCTGATGTCCATCTTGATGATCCCGGGTTCGTGTACCGCTTCATCCCTGACGGTCTGGCCGAGAAAGGCTGCGGCGCTTTTGGCGGCTGCGCTCACGCGACAGAATTTCCGCATGCTTGGTGAGAAGCCAGCCGTGCCGACGAAAGTGGGCCGCCCGTTCATGACGATCTCGTGCACCGTGTGTTCATCGCCGATCGGCCAAATCAGTTGTGACTCAGCGATATCACATAACACGTTACGACCACGGACAAGCTACGCCTGTGCGGTAAACCGCGTGTTTTCTAATCGTATATTCCGTTACTCGATCGATTCCCGATGAAGTCGCAGTTGGCGGTCAACGCGGCTCCATATGGCCATCATTCCTCGCAATCCCGTTGCGACAGTGGTTCATTCCGATCGAGGCAGTAATTCCGCTTCCACATCGTCCCGGAACTCCTCCCGATACGCCTTCGCCATGATCGGCACCCTTCTACCGAGAACCCCACAATCCTCAGATATCAGGAGTCAACCGAACCCTCAAGACCCCTTAGACACACGATGGTGTGCATCGAGCCCTGCACGGTTCACAGGCCGATGTGTTTGGCGATGATCTCCTTCATGATCTCGGTGGTGCCGCCGCCGATGCCGAGGATGCGCGAATCGCGGTAGTGGCGTTCGACTTCGGTCTCACGGAGGTAGCCCATACCGCCGTGCAACTGGACCGCGGTATCGACAGCGAGGTCGCACGCGGCGACGGCCACATTCTTCGCCATTGACACCATGCGCACATCGGTGTCACCTGCGACGATGCGGTCGACGGCGGCACGGGTGTAGGTGCGCGCCACGTCAACGGCGGTAGCCATGTCGGCGACCTTGTGGCGAACCACCTGACGGGTGGACAATGCCCGCCCGAACGTCTCGCGCTGCTTCACCCACTGCAGGGTGAGGTCGAGGCAGCGCCGCGCCGTGGCGTAACACTGCACGGCGATGAAGGCACGCTCTACTTGAAACTGCTGCATGATCTGGATGAAGCCGCTGTTCTCGGGGCCGACGAGGTTGCATGCGGGGACCCGCACGTCGACGTAGCCCAACTCGGCGGTATCCGAGCACCACCAGCCCATCTTCTTCAGCTTGCTCGAGACGGTGAATCCGGGTGTTCCGCGCTCGACGACGAGCAGCGAGATTCCGCCGGCGCCAGGGCCGCCGGTGCGTACGGCCGTCGTCACGAAATCTGCGCGGACCGCCGATGTGATGAACATCTTCGCCCCGTTGACGACGTAATGATCGCCGTCACGAACTGCGGTCGTGCGGATCCCCGCGACGTCGGAACCGGTGTCGGGTTCGGTCACGCCCAGGCTGCCGATCTTCTCGCCGGCGAGAGTGGGCGCGACGAACCGGCGGACCTGATCCGGATCTCGGTGGGCGGCCATGTGAGGCAACGCGATGTTGTGTGTCAACAGGCTCGCCAGCACCCCCGACGAGCCGCCGGCCTCCATCACGCCCTCGGTGAGAAGGACTAGGTCGCGCAGGTCGCCGCCGACTCCGCCGACTTCTTCGGCGAAGCCGATACCGAGCAGGCCCGCCTTGGCCGCGCTGCGGTGCAATTCGCGTGGTAGCTCTCCGGCCTCCTCCCATTCGCTGACGTAAGGGGCGATCTCCTTGCGCGTGAAGGCCTGCACGAGATCGGTCAGGGCGCGGCGCTCAGGTGTCTCCCACGGGCTGACCACCTCGGTACCCGACTGCTCGTCCAACTGGGTCATCGTGATGCTCCTCCTTGCTCGACCCGAGGCATGTCCTGCCGCGGTTGTCACCCGACGTTAATTGCGGCTAACATTACCGCGTCAGCAGATCGGCGTCGATGATCGCTCGGAGGAATACCGTGGTTCACGTCCTACCCGATCACGTCGATGCAACGGCGCCCGGCTACCTCGAGAACCGCGACGGCCTGAGCGCTCAACTCAACGCCATCGCGGAGCAGCTGGCGCAGGCGAATGCCGGTGGCGGACCGAAGTACGTTGCGCGGCATCGTAAACGGGGCAAGTTGCTCGTCCGAGAACGCATTGAACTCCTGCTCGATCCCGACACGGCGTTCCTCGAACTGTGCCCCTTCGCCGCATGGGGCACCCGGTTCCCCGTCGGAGGCAGTGTGGTGGTCGGCATCGGCATCGTCGAGGGAATCGAGTCGATGATCATCGCTCACGACCCCACCGTGCGCGGAGGCGCATCGAACCCGTACACGTTCCGAAAAGTGTTCCGCGGCATGGCTATCGCGCGGGAGAATCGACTGCCCATCATCAACATCGTCGAGTCCGGCGGTGCCGACCTGCCCACACAGGCGGAGATCTTCGTGCCCGGCGGTCAACTGTTCCACGACCTGACCCAGCACAGCGCAGCAGGGTTGCCGACCGTGGCGTTGGTCTTCGGCAATTCGACCGCTGGCGGTGCCTACATCCCTGGCATGTGCGACTACGTCGTGATGGTGCGCAATCGCTCCAAGGTGTTCCTCGGCGGTCCGCCGTTGGTGAAGATGGCCACCGGAGAGGTCTCCGACGACGAATCGCTCGGCGGCGCCGATATGCACGCCCGCACTTCGGGGTTGGCCGATTTCATGGCAGAGGACGAGCAGGATGCGATCCGCATCGGCCGGCGCATCATGGCGCGGCTCAACTGGCGGAAGTGTGGCACCGGACCCACACTGCCGCCGCACCCGCCGGTGTACGACCCCGACCAGCTGCTCGGCATCGCGTCGGTTGATCCGAAGGTGCCCTTCGACCCCCGCGACGTCATCGCCCGAGTGGTCGACGGATCGGCCTTCGACGAGTTCAAACCGCTGTACGGCACGTCACTGGTCACCGGCTGGGCCTCGATCCACGGGTTTCCGGTCGGGATCCTGGCCAATGCGCGGGGCATCTTGTTCAGTGAGGAGGCCGAGAAGGGCTCCCAGTTCATTCAGCTGGCCAATCAGATCGACACGCCCCTGATCTTCCTGCAGAACACAACCGGATTCATGGTCGGCGCCGAGTACGAGCAGGGAGGCATCATCAAAGACGGCGCGAAGATGATCAACGCCGTGTCGAACAGCGCTGTCCCGCACGTGACCATCACCATGGGTGCGTCTTACGGTGCCGGGAACTACGGCATGTGCGGCCGGTCGTACTCGCCGCGGTTCCTGTTCGCGTGGCCCAACTCGAAGTCGGCGGTCATGGGTCCGGCGCAACTGGCCGGAGTGCTGTCCATCGTTGCGCGCGAGTCCGCCGCCGACCGCGGGCTGCCCTTCGATGAGGACGCCGACGCCCAGATGCGCACCTCGGTCGAGGAACAAATCGAGCGGGAATCCGTCGCCCTGGCCAACAGCGGTCGCCTCTATGACGACGGAATCATCGATCCTCGCGACACGCGGACGGTTCTCGGTTTGTGTCTGTCGGTCATCCACAACGGCGAAGTTCGTGGCCAGCGCGGCTACGGCGTCTTCCGGATGTGATGACGATGCCGAAGATCTCCAAGGTACTGGTGGCCAACCGTGGTGAAATCGCACGGCGAGTGTTCCGCACTTGCCGCGACCTCGGGATCGCCACGGTGGCCGTCTATTCCGACGCCGACGCCGACGCGTGGCATGTCGCCGACGCGGACGAGGCGGTGCGCCTCCCCGGCTCGTCCCCCGCCGAGACCTACCTCGACATGTCACGGATCATCGCCGCGGCCTCGCTCACCGGCGCCGACGCCGTTCACCCCGGTTACGGCTTCCTGTCGGAGAACGCTGCGTTCGCGAGGGCCTGCGCCGCTGCCGACCTGATCTTCGTCGGCCCACCGGCCGAGGCGATCGATGCGATGGGCTCGAAGTTAGCGGCCAAGAAGATGATGTCCGACGCGGGCGTTCCCGTACTCCCCGGTGGCGACACGACGGGGCTGTCTGCCGAACACCTCGAGAAGTTGGCCTCCAACGTCGGCTACCCGGTCCTGGTCAAGGCCAGCGCTGGCGGTGGCGGCCGGGGTATGCGCGTGGTCACCTCGCCGGATGAGCTTGAGGAGGCGGTGGCCTCCGCCTCCCGTGAGGCTGCTGCCGCGTTCTCCGACGGCACCGTCTTCCTCGAGCGATACATCCAGCGCCCGCGACACGTCGAGATCCAGGTCATGGCCGACATGCACGGCAACGTCGTCTCTCTGTTCGAGCGCGAGTGCTCGGTGCAGCGTCGCCACCAGAAAGTCATCGAAGAAGCACCGTCACCGGTCGTCGACGACGCGTTGCGCGCTCGGATGAGCGAGGCCGCCATCGCCGCCGCGCGCGCCGTCGGTTACGTAGGCGCCGGAACGGTCGAGTTCGTCTACGACGTGGGCCGGGACGGCATGGATGGCTCCTTCGCCTTCCTCGAGATGAACACCCGGTTGCAGGTCGAGCACCCCGTCACCGAGCTGATCACAGGTCTTGACCTGGTGCGGGCCCAGCTGCTGGTTGCGATGGGGCGAGCGCTGCCCGACGAGATGCACGACCTGCGAGTTCGCGGTCACGCTATCGAGGCCCGTTTGTGCGCCGAGGATCCGGCCGATGACTACCGGCCCTGCACGGGGACCCTGCGCACCATGGATATTCCAGCGCTTGCCGGCGTGCGGGTCGATTCGGGATTCCGGGCCGGTTCGGTCGTCGGCCACCACTACGACTCGCTGCTCGCCAAGGTCATCGCGTGGGCTCCAACGCGCGAGGAGGCTCTTTCCAGTCTCTCGGCGGCGCTGGCCGGCGCCCGTATTCACGGCATTACCACCAATCGCGACCTGTTGGTGCGGACCCTGCGCCACGACGAATTCGCCGGGCGCGGCACGGACACCGGTTTCCTGCAACGACACGACGTCGCCGAACTCGGCGCGCCCCTTGTCGATTCATACGCTGAGGGTCTGCACGCCATTGCGGCGACCGTGGCCGGCGTGGCCGCTCGGCGTGCCGTCGCGCCCCTGCAAGCGTCACTGCCCGCAGGTTGGCGAAACAACTCCTCTCAACCGCAGACCACCACCTGGCGGACGCAGACCGGGCGCGATATACGCGTCGGCTACACGCTGCATCCGATGGGAACATCGTTGAGTGTCGATGACCAACCGTCGGCCGACGTCGCGGTCGTGGTGGGGAGCACCGAATCCGTCGTGTTGAGCGTGAGCGGCGTTCGACGAACGTTCCACGTGCTCATCGACGGCGATCTCGCCCATGTCGACTCGGTCTTGGGTTATACGGCCTTGAGCGTGGCGCCGCGCTTTGTCGACCCGAGCACTCTGACCCCGCCGGGTTCGCTCACGGCACCGATGCCCGGTTCGGTGATTCGGCTACCAGTCGCCACGGGCGAGACTGTGTCAGCCGGACAAACGCTCGTCGTCCTCGAGGCGATGAAGATGGAGCACAGCATCGCCAGCCCGATCGACGGCTTGTTGAGCGCACTGCCGGTCGAGGTCGGGAAGCAGGTTTCCACCGGCGATGTACTCGCCGTGGTCGAGGCGGTGGACGGCGGCGAGGCGGCCTGCGCCATACAGCCCTAGGTAAAGCCAGCGCGCTGCCGACCGGCCGCGTGCTATCGCACGACGTCAGGAATGTCATGGAATTACACGAGACCGAGGAACGCCAAGACCTGCGCAAGGCGGTCGCCGAGATCGCCAAGGACTTCGGCCACAAGTACTACCTTGAGAAGTCACTGGCAGGCGAGAAGAGCACCGAACTATGGCAGGCCGTAGGCAAGCAGGGCTTCCTCGGCGTGAACCTGTCCGAGGAGTACGGCGGCGGCGGCGGCGGCATCTACGACATGCAGATCGTCGGTGAGGAACTCGCCGCGGCCGGATGCCCGCTGCTGATGACCGTCGTTTCGCCGACCATTTGCGGCACCATCATCCAGGCCTTCGGCAGTGAGGAACTCAAGCAACGATGGCTGCCCAGCATCGCGAGCGGCGAGACGATCATGGCCTTCGCGATCACCGAGCCGGATGCGGGCTCGAACTCGCACAACATCTCCACGACCGCCAAACGCGACGGTGACGACTGGGTCGTGAACGGCACCAAGTACTACATCTCCGGCGTCGACGAGGCCGAGGCCATTCTGGTCGTGACGCGCACGTCCACCAACGACCGTGGTCGCGGCCTTTTGAGCCTGCTCGTCGTGCCCACCGATGCACCTGGATTGACCAAGTCCCTCATCCCGGTGCAGGCCGTCACTCCGGAGAAGCAATTCACCCTATTCTTCGATAACGTTCGTGTGCCAGCCGCCAACCTGATCGGCGCAGAGAACGAAGGGCTGCGCCAGGTCTTCATGGGCTTGAACCCTGAGCGGATCATGGGCGCAGCACTAGGCAACGGCATCGGCCTTTACGCGCTCGACAAAGCCGCCAACTACGCACGTGAGCGGCACGTATGGGGAGCGCCAATTGGCTCGCACCAGGGTGTATCGCACCCGCTCGCCCACGCCAAGATCCAGGTCGAACTGGCGCGCTTGATGACCCAGCGCGCCGCCTCCCTGCACGACGCAGGCGACCCCGGGTCGGGTGAGGCGTCCAACATGGCGAAGTACGCCGCGGCCGAGGCAGGCATCCTGGCGCTCGACCAGGCGATTCAGACCCACGGCGGCAACGGCATGGCCACCGAGTACGGCCTCGCCACGCTCTGGGGCCCGGCCCGACTCATGCGCACCGCCCCCATCAGCCGCGAGATGATCCTCAATTTCGTGGCGCAGCACAGCCTGCGTCTTCCAGCGTCCTACTGAGCCGGCGGAAACGGAAAGAGATCACATGCAACGCGGCATCGGTCATTGGGTCACCCGGCGTTCCTTCCTCAACGCCGGGCGTACCGCGCTGATCAGCAACGGCGAGCACATCACCTACGCCGACTTGGATCGGCGCACCAACCAGCTCGCCGCCGCCTTGATCGCGCTCGGCGTGCGAAAAGGCGACAGGGTCGCAGTGCTGCTGGTCAATTCGGCCGAGTTCATCGAGGTGCTGCTGGGCTGCGCCAAGATCGGCGCTATCACCGTACCGCTCAACGTGCGGCTTGCTGCACCCGAGATCGGGTACATCCTGGCCGACTCCGGGGCCGACGTCCTCATCTTCCACGAGCCGTTGGCCGCACAAGCCACGACAGCCGTCACCGAATCCGGAGCCCGCGTGCGCCATATCGTGCGCGCCGGTGGGGTGCCGGCGACGGGTGAGCTCAGTTACGACGACCTCGTCTCAGGCGGAACGCTCGACGCGATTAACGGCGATGTCGAGGGCCGCGACCCGGCGTTCATCATGTATACGTCGGGGACGACCGGCCGACCCAAGGGCGCGATCCTCACCCACGACAACCTGCTGTGGAACGCGATCAACGTCCTCGGCACCGATATCGGCGTGCGGGGCGACGACGTCACGGCCGCGGTGGCGCCGATGTTCCACATCGGTGGCTTGGGTGTGCACACACTGCCGCTGCTCTACGTCGGCGGCACCAGCGTCATCATGCCCGCCTTCGACCCGCGAGCAACGCTGCAAGCGATGGCCGACCACCAAGTAACGATTCAGTTCATGGTGCCGGCCATGTGGGCCGCGCTCATGAAGGTGCCCGACTTCGACTCCTTCGACCTGTCCGCGCTGCGTTTCGCTATGGGCGGCGGGTCACCCGTTCCCCTGACGGTGATCGATTTCATGCGCGAGCGTGGTGTGCCCTTCACCGAGGGCTTCGGCATGACCGAGACCGCCCCGTTGGTGACCGTCCTGGACGCCGAGAACACCAGCACTCGGGCGGGGTCGATTGGCCGCGTGGCGATGCACGTCGACGCTCGCATCGTCGACGACCACGATCGCGAAGTCGCGATCGACACTGTGGGTGAGTTGATTGTGCGTGGCCCCAACGTGTTTACAGGCTACTGGATGAAGCCCGAGGCGAGCGCTGAGGCGTTCCGCGGAGGCTGGTTCCACACGGGCGACCTCGGACGCATGGACGCCGAGGGATACATCACCCTCGTCGACCGCAAGAAGGACATGATCATCTCCGGCGGCGAGAACGTCTACCCGATCGAGGTCGAGCAGGTTCTGTTCCGCCACCCGGAGGTACTCGACGCCGCTGTGATCGGAGGCGCGGACGCGAAGTGGGGGGAACGCGTCGTCGCGGTCGTCGTCGCCCAACCCGCGGTGGAAGCGCCGAGCGCCCAAGAGATAGTGGACTGGTGTCGTGAGCGGCTGGCACATTTCAAGTGCCCGCGCGACGTGCACTTCGTCGACGAACTGCCACGCAACGCCACCGGCAAGCTGCTCAAGACCGAGCTGCGTACGCAGTTCACAGGCATCGAGGCCGGAGTCGTTCTGCGCTGAGTGGCCTGCGCAGCGCCTCGCGGGTTCGGGGCAGGGTCTCTCAATCGACGTGCTGATGCGAGAATTTGGCAACAACGGCCGAGTTCAGCAGTTGCGTTGTCCTTTTCGAAGACGGTGCGGTGGGTGTCGACGCAGGAAACCCGGGCGTCGATAGGACTATCGTTCTGCGGAGCACTCCACACGTAATGATCGCGACGAACTGATAGGAGGCACGAACGCGTCTGGCTTGCGCCGCAAATTGCTACTTGAGGCCGCCGCCGACCTGTTCGCGTGCCAAGGCTTCCACTCGGTGGGTATTGATGACACCGGCGCCGCGGCTCGGGCGAGCGAGCCAGCGGTATACCGGCACTTCCAGAATAAGCATGCAATCCTGCGCGAACTGTGCGACTCCGCAATGACTGAGCTGTTCGCCGGCGCGCGACACGGCACGACGGCGAAGACCTCGTCGGAGGTCCTGCGCACCTTGGTCGAGCTGCATCCGGCTTTCGGCGCTCGGCACCGTGGCCTGCTGGCCGTCTACGCCCGCGAGCACCGCTCACTATCGCCGCTTGCCACCCGTGCCCTTCGGCGCCGACAGCGCAGCTATGAAGCCATCTGGGTCGATGCGCTGGTACTGGCGCGCGGCGATCTGGACGACACACGCGCACAGAGCCTGGTCGCCGCCGCGCTGTCTTTACTGAACGCGTCCGCGTACATGCCCGCGTCGCTGGACGACGCGACAGTCGAGGCGATGCTGGTCACCGCTGCAGCTGACGCGCTGTTCAGCGCGAGCAATGACCGGTTAGGCTCGGCAGCCGGCTGAGATTGCTCAGGTGTTGAAGCCGCCGCCGCAGATCACCACCTGTCCGCTGATGTAGTCCGACTCGGGAATGCACAGGAGGTAGACGGCACCCGCGCCGTCGTCTGGCGTTCCGGCCCTGCCTAGTGGGATGGCGCGTTCCATGGTGGCGAGAAGGTCGGGGTTGACGCCGACCGCTAGTTCGCGGCCCTGGATGTCGATCGTCCCGTCACCTCCGGCGGGAGTTTCGGTGAGGCGGGTGCGGATGAGTCCGAACGCGACCGCATTGACGGTGACGTTGTAGCGGCCCCACTCCTTCGACATCGCCTTCGTGAGCCCGAGGACGCCGGCCTTTCCCGAGGAGTAGTTCGCCTGACCGGCGTTGCCCCCTGTGCCCGCGATCGAGGAGATGTTGACGACCTTGCGGCAACTCACGTCGCCCGCTTCGCGTTCCTTCTTGACCGCCGCGCTGATCACCGGCTGGGCGGCGCGAAGTATCCGGAACGGTGCTTTCAGGTGCACGTCGAGGATCGCATCCCACTGCTCGTCGCTCATTTTCTGTACCACAGAGTCCCAGGTGTAGCCGGCGTTGTTGACGATGATGTCCACTCCGCCGTACTCATCGACGGCCGTTTGTACGAAGCGTTCGGCGAAACCGTCCTCGGTGACGCTGCCCGCACACACGACCGCGGTGCCACCGGCGGCTTCGATCGCGGCCACCGTCTCGTTCGCCGGCCCGGCGTCGAGGTCGTTCACGACCACCCTGGCACCGTCGCCTGCCAGCTTCTAGGCGATGGCGCGTCCGATGCCACGCCCCGACCCGGAGACGAGCGCGATCTTGCCGTCCAGCTTTCCCATGTTGGGTTCGACCTTTCCGTAGGGGTACCACCGGCGCCGTGCCGGACGTTCAGCGTGCGTCGAGCAGCGATTCGGGGACGTCCGCCTCACGGGACCGCACGTACTCCCCGAACCCCTTGGCTTGCGCATCCGGGCGGGTCGACGACGCGACACCATCGCCGAGCAGGCCGTACACCACCACGTTGAGCGCTCGTAGATTCGGCAGCTCGAAGCGCTCGATGCGAAGGTTCGCCGCTTCCGGCCCGAGTAGCGTGCGAAGGCGCTCGACGCTGAGATACTCCCGTGCCCACGCGTAGCCGGGGTCGTCCCGGGCCCACAGCCCTAGGTTGGCGTTGCCGCCTTTGTCTCCGGATCGTGCGCCGAGAACTCGCCCGAGCGGCGCACGCCGCGTGGGCCCGGTGGGTGCGGGTGTACCAACAGGCGCGGCCGGCTCAGCCGAAGGCGCTACACCGGTGGGCGGGTCGGCGATCGCGTGCCGGTTTCCATCCGCGTCGACGAGTGTTTGGGTCAGGGCCGTGCGTGGCACGAGGGCCGGTCGGTAGATGCCGAACGCGGTCTCCGAGGACGGCGGCGTGGTCGTGTGAAAGCCGGCGAATCCGGCCAGTGCGATCTCCATGATGCCGCCGGAGAACGCCCGGCCCACCTTGCGCGGGTCGGCGTCCTTCACCGTCACACGCAGGTGCGCGCACGCCTGCTCGTTCGTCGGTGCATCGGCGACGTCAAAACGCAACAGCCTCACGTCGACTTCGTCGAAGGCTTCGCGCCCGCCGAGAACGTCGAAAAGCTGCTGTTCAGCGAAGGCCGCCTTCTCCTCGACGTCGAGGCCTGTGAGCACCATGGTCATAGAGTTGCGGAATCCGCCCGCCTCGTTCAGCGCGACCTTGAGCGTGTCTGGCGGTGGACTGCCTCTGGTGCCGCTGATGCCGACACGGTGCTCACCCTGTTGGTTCAGGCGGATGGTGTCGAAATGGGTCACCACGTCGGGGCCGAGATAGGCGGGTTCGGCGATTTCGTAGAGCAATTGGGCGGTGACCGTCCCCACCGAGACCAGCCCACCGGTATTCGGATGCTTCGTGATCACCGATGAGCCGTCCTCGGCGACCTCCGCGATCGGAAACCCCGGATAGCGGCGGTCAGTGACCTCGTCCAGGAACGCGTAGTTTCCACCCGTCGCCTGCGGGCCGCACTCGATCACGTGCCCGGCGACCACGGCACCCGCGAGTCGATCCCAGTGGTCGGGTGCCCAATTGTGCCACCAGGCGGCGGGACCGACCACCAGCGAGGCGTCTGTGACGCGGCCGGTCACGACGACGTCGGCGCCCGAGCGCAGCGCCTCGGTGATGCCCCAGGCACCGAGGTAGGCATTGGCCGACACCGGTTTCTTCTCGCCGACGGGCGGCGTGATCGCGTCGAGGCTACCGCGCAGGTCGTCGCCCTCGACGTGTGCGATCCGTGCTGTGAGGCCGAGACGTGCGGACAGCTCGCGCAACGCGGCCGCCAGGCCAGCGGGATTCAGTCCGCCCGCGTTCGCGACGACCTTGATGCGACGATCCAGACAGGTGCCCAGCACTTGTTCCATTTGGGTGAGGAAAGTGCGAGCGTATCCGCCGTTCGGATCCTTGGCCTGGGCCTTGGCCAAGATGAGCATGGTCAGCTCGGCCAGGTAATCGCCGCACAGGACGTCGATCGGTCCGCCCTCGACCATCTCGCGGGCCGCGGCGATGCGGTCGCCGTAAAACCCGGAACAGTTGCCGATGCGGATCGGGACGCTCACCGCTGACCCCCTGCGAACTGGCCCGCCACGCGTCCGCCACCAGGGGGCCCCGCGAAGGCCTGGGCGATCGAGAGCCACTGGTCGGCCAGCGGGCCGTCGACGACCAAAGCGGTGTCATCACGGTGGCGGCGTTGGGTCACCAACAGGCAAAAGTCCAGCGCCGGCCCGCTCACGCGGTTGGTGGCGTCGGCTGGCCCCCACGTCCAGACGCTGCCGTCCGGAGCGGTCAGCTCAACGCGTACCGGGTCCGCGGGCAGGTCCAGACCGTTGGCCAGGTAGCTGAACGCGCGCGCACCCACCCCGATGTGGGCTACGTGACGCAGCCGTGCCGTGGCCGCGCGGGTCGCGCCGAGCGCGTCGGCGACGTCCTGGCCGTGCGCCCAGGTCTCCATGAGTCGCGCGGTGAGCGACGAGACCGCGCTCATCGGCGGCCCGAACCACGGCAGGCGGGTCGCCGGGTCAATGTCCGCGAACGCCGCAACGAGGGCTGCACGCGACGTGTCGAACCACGCGAGCAGGTCGGCAGCCGGCATCTGACGGTAGCGCTCGGCGATGACGTCGGGTGAGATACTTCCGTCGGCCATCATCGGCAGGTAGTCGCCGCTGAACCCGTCGGGGTCGGTGGCCGAGCGCACCGCCACGTCGTCGAAGAACGCCAGATGACTGATCTGGTCGCGGATCATCCAGCCCACGGCCGGAGTCGGCGCGTCCCAGCCGCGCGGACCTTCGGTCAGCGGCGCGACCAATCCGCGTAGGGCTGCCGTCTCCGCTTCGATGTCGGTGATAACCGACTGCATGCTCACCGCCATGTCAGCGTCCCTTCCACTGTGGTACGCGCTTCTCGCGGAACGCCGTCGGGCCTTCCTGCGCATCGTCGCTCAGATAGACCGGCTCCCATATCTCGTCTGCCAGGTCGTAGGCGGCGGCGAGGTGATGCTGTGCCGAGAGGTACACGGTGCGCTTGGACGCGAGCACGGACAGCGGTGCGTTCGCGGCGATGCTGAGCGCCAACTGCTGGGTACGCTCACGCAACTGATCGGCCGGCACCACCTCATTGACCAAGCCGACCTGGTGGGCGCGCTCAGCGGTGATCGGGTCGCCAGTCAGCAATATCTGCATGGCGACGCGGGGCGGAACCAGCCACGACAGCGGTGCCGCCCACGGCGACCCGCGACCGACCTTGACCTCGCTGACCGCGAACGTCGCGTGTTCGGCAGCCACCACCAAGTCGCACTGCTGCGCGAGCAGGAAGCCCCCGGCGAACGCGACACCGTTGACCGCCGCGATCGTCGGCTTCGCGACATCGATGTTGCGGCCGAACTGCGGAGCGAAATCCTTCGGCGGCACCTTGAGCGCGTTCTGCGCCATCTCCTTCAAGTCCCCGCCTGCGCAGAACGCCTTCTCACCCGCACCGGTGAGGACGAGCACCTTCGCCGCGTCGTCGTCGTTGAAGCGCCGCACCGCGTCGAACAAACCGGTGCGCACAGCGTTGTTCAGCGCGTTGCGCGCCTCGGGCCGGTTGATCGTCAGCCACGCGACGCTTTCGACGACCTCGTAGCGAATCGGTTGCTCGGCCACCGAGCCTCCGTCCCTCACCGTCGCCTCGCATGTGAAAGGCAGTTCACCCCTGCACCTCGACAAACGGGTCGGCCAGCTCAACGGTGGCTTCACTCGGCACGCACGGACCATCTTCGCTCGAGACGAGCAACTCGAGATCAACGAGGCGCCGTCCGCCATCGTCGCGTTTGGCCACGACCTTGCCGCTCAGGGTCGCGGTCTGGCCCGGGTAGATCGACCGGACCATCGAGATTTTGCGGCGTCGGATGAGCGCGTCGGGTCCGGCCCATTCGTTGAGGCCCCGGTCGATGAAGCCGTGAAAGAAGAGAGTCGACAGGTAGATCGTGCGCTGGCCCTGACTCCGGGCGTACTCCGGGTTGTGGTGGCCGGGGAACCAGTCCCACGTTGAGGCCGCGTTCATGCAGATGCGCTTGTACGTCACCTCGATGGCAACCGTGGGCAGTGAGTCACCGACGGAGACCTCGTCAAACAGCAGAGCGGGACGCGCGGCCGCTCCCGTATCGCTCGAGTTCACGACGGCTCGCCGTCCGCGTCGGTGTCATATCGGAACAGCACGTTGGTGTTGCGCCCGATGATCTCGCCGTGCTGATCGGAGAACGTACTCACCGTCGTGATGAACACGCCGGTGCCCACCCGCGTCGTCTTCGGTTCGGAGATCGAGGCCACCTCCTCCACGATCGACACGTGATCGCCCACCCGGGGCCGGCGTTCGAACTCCGTCGTCGTCGAGGCGTTGATGATGTGGTGGCCCGGCAGCGGCACGCTGAGCGCCAGCAGCATGTCCGTGCGCGTGAGATGCTCCGGCGCCCACTGCGGCGCGAAGCCAAGGGTCATCAACAGCCCGGGCGGGCAGTCCTCACCCTCCCAGTAGCTGGGATTGGCATCCTCGACGAGCGAACAGTAGTACAACACCATCGAGCGATCGATCGGGAACCACGCGCGTCGCGGTCCCGTGCGATGACCGACCCACGCCCGGCCCTCGTCGACGGTCCCGAATGTCATCCCGAGGCCGGTGACGTCGCTCGTTGGCGCGCTCACCGGGCCACCTGCACGACGGCGCTCCCCTTTATCGCGGGTTCGCCGGTCTGGCGCGTGACGTCGAGTTCGACGTCCGCTAGCTGCTGGCCTTGGGCTTCTCGCACGCCGGTCACCTTGCCGGCGAAGGTAAGCACGTCGCCGGGCCACACCTGCCCGGTGAAACGGATCCGGAACGATCGGATGTTGGCCAGCCCCACCCAGTCGGTCAGCCGCTGGGCCAGCATGCCGCCGTGCAGCAGTCCCATACCGAACACACCGGGCATGCCGGCGGCACGGGCGAACTCCTCGTCGTGGTGGATCGGGTTGAAGTCGCCGCCGGCACCGGCGTAGCGGACGATGTGCGAGCGGGTCAGCGGACCGAACTGTGAGCTCGGCATCTCGTCGCCGATGGCCAACGCCACCGGCGCGGGGGATGTCGTCATTGGGTGGAGCCTCCGGTTTCGATCAAGACGTCGGTCTGGCGCACGACGAGTTCGTGGCGCTGGTTGGTGAAGTCGGTCTCGATCGTCACGATTGTCATGGTGCCGCCGCGCTTGCCCTCGCGGCTGGTCACGTTCGACACCCGGCGCGTCTCAGTGAGCTCGTCGCCGACGAACACCGGCGCGAAATACTCCCAGCCGCACTCACCGTGCAGTACGCGGCGCAGGTCGAGCCCGAGGGCGCCGAACATGTCGTCGTCGACGCGCCAGTGAGCCGAGGAGACGACGAAGGTGGGCGGAGCGGGGATCGCGCTGAAGCCGGCGGCCCGGGCCGCTGCGGCGTCCTGGTAGATCGGGTCGTGGTCGTCGAGGGACAGCGCGAACTCGCGCACTTTGGACCGGTCGACGGGAAATGTGGTGCTCCCGAGTTGCGTCCCGATAAGCGAGGCGTCAGCCACTCTGGTCACCTTTCCCGCCGGCGAAGGCCGGCGCACAATCGCGAATGAGGCTGCCAAGGTTCTCAGCGATCCGTTCGGGTGCGAGCCCGATCGAGGGTGAGTAGAGAATGATGTGGTCCAACACGCCTTCGTAGCGGCGCAACCCGTCGCGCACCTCGGCTGCGGTGCCGGCGACGGCCATCGCGTCGATCATGTCGTCTGTGACGGCGGCGAACATGGCGGGCAGGTCGCGCTGTGCGAACGCCTCGCGGATCGCCGCCCCCTGCCTAGCGAAGCCGCTCACATCAAGCACGTGCTGGTAGCTTTTCACGGACGAGTAGAACGCGATCTGCTGCGCGGCCTCACGACGTGCGATCTGAGCGTCTTCGTGCACCGAGCAGATGACCATGGAGACGATCTCCACGTCGGCGGGGTCGCGCCCGGCCCGTTCCGCGCCGCGTACGACGGCCGGGCGGGCGACCTCCTCGACGTAGGTCGTGGTGAACAGCGGATGACCGGCCAACCCGTCGGCGACGCGCCCGGCTACCTCGCACATCCGCGGACGCACGCCCGCAGTGATGATCGGGATCGCTCGCTTCGGCGGCGGGACTTCTCCCGTGGGAACAAGGTTGAGCCGGTAGAAGCGCCCCTCGTGGTTCACTGGGCCTTCGTGCAGGTTCCAGATCCGTCGGATCAGCGGGACCAGTTCCTCCATGCGCACGGCGGGTGACGAGGTGTCCGCGACACCATGCCAGTCGCTCATCATGCGGCGTGTGCCGTTACCGAGGCCGAGGACAACACGCCCGTCTGAAAGCTCGTCGAGGTCGCGCGCTTCGGTGGCCAGCACCAGTGGACTACGCCCAACGCCGTACAGGATCGACGACCCCAGGCGGCAGTGCCGTGTTCGCGCGGCCATCGCGGCCATCGAGATAGAGCCGGAGCGCGAGTAGAACTCGGATGCCCAGGCGGCGTCGAATCCGGCGCGGTCGGCGGCCACGGCTGTATCGACGAGGGTCGCCAACTCCGCGCCGAGCACGGAGATGCCGTACGTACTCAAGACGCCGCCAACCGGAATCGCACCAGCCCTAGGTCCTCGCTCACGCGCTCGAACACTGCGCGCACTCGCGCGCCGATGACGACGTCGTCGGGTGCCACGCCCTCGAGACTTGCCAACAACTGCGGCCCCTCGTCGAGTCGGACGAGCACGACCACGTACGGCTCGCTCCGCGGAAACGAATCCCACGGACGGCGGTACACCGGCGCGAAACTGATGATCTCGCCGGTGCCCGCAGCAGTCTCCCAGGCCAACTCGGCTTCATAGCAAACCGGACACACCAGCCGCGGGTACAGGAACGGGTGACCGTTCGCGCACCGCTGGAAGACAAGTACCCCGCAGGCCGCCGCGGCGAAATAGCGTCGGTTGACGTCGGTCAGCGGCGGCAATGCCTCCGGATCATGCAGACCGTCGAGGAAACTCGAAACCGTGGTCATGACGCCCCCTCCATCACCATGCTGACGTGACTGCACAGCATCGAGCCGTAGCTGTGTACGAACGCAGTATCCGCCCCGAGCACCTGACGGCCCTCGGCGCGACCGGACAACTGCCAGTAACCCTCAAGGATCTGCGAAATGCCAGAGGAGGTCCCGGTGTGCCCGAACCGGATCAGACCCCCGTCGGTGTTCACCGGCAGGTCACCGCCCGGATCGGCGCGCCCGTCACGGTAGAAACCGCCCGCCCCGCCGGGTTTCACGAAGCCCGCCTCCTCCAGGATCATCGCTGGGTTGGAGGCGAAGGCATCGTAGAGCAGAGCGATGTCGACGTCGGCCGGCGCCCGTCCGGAGCGCTCGAACGCCATCGGACCCGACCTAGCGGCCCCGGTGCGACCCGGCCGGGCCAACGACGTCAGGAAGCCGTGAGTGTGGCCCTCTCCAAAGCCCAAAACGTGGACGGGCCGGTGCTTGCCCTCGCGTGCTCGACGGGCAGAACCCAGCACCAGCGCTCCACCACCCTCGCAAGGAATCGAACAGTGGTAGAAGTGAAACGGTCCTGCGATCGGCCGGGACGACATCACGTCGTCGACGCTGAGGCGCTCAGCGTCATGAGCGATCGCCGCGGGGTTCAACGCAGCCCAACGGTCTTGCGACACGGTTACCTCGGCGATGTCGGCCTTGCCCTGGCCGGTTTCGTGCATCCACGCCTGCGCGATCAGGCCGTAGAGCGCGGGAACTGATGGCCCGTAGGGCATTTCGAACGCGTGGTCGCACACGAGCGACATGAGTTCGCGTCCGCCGTCGCGTATCGGCGGGAACTTGCCCGCCGATACGACAAGTACCGTTTCAGCCTCGCCTCGGGCAATGACGTTACTCGCCACACGGGTCATGGCGAGATGGGTCCCGCCGCCGAGTTGACAAGTCATCTGGAGCTTCAGATTGTGCAGACCAAGGTAGTCCATAAGGTCCTCGGACAGGAAGATCGAGCCTTCGTTCGTCATCGGCCCAGCGCATACGAGTCCGTCGACCTCATCCGCCGAAACCCCCGCATCGGCAAGCGCCGCCACCGCGGCGCGCACGTGCATTTCGGTGGATGTGTAAGGGACTTTCCTGCCCGGAGTGAGCTCGGCGGCGCCGATGATGGCCGGCTGATCGTAAGACACCCGCACTCCTCTCAACCCCCGCACTCAGCGACGGTCCCAATGTTAACAGTGGTTAGCATAGCGTTCTCAAGTCGTCCAGGTAAACCCTTCTCGCCTCTCGCATGCCCAGCAGCGGATTTTTGCGAAAATTGTTGCGCCCCTTACCTAGGGCTCGATGAGGACTCGGCTCACGCGCGGGTTCAGTATGTCTGAAAACGTGCGCGGCCCGGGTCAGTGGTCAGCCAACTTTCAGATCGACGCGGACAAGTGCGGGGCCCGAAACTGCCGGAAGTGCCGGGTCGTGAGAGATTCCCCAGAATGTGAGCCGTGTTTAGCTGCGCACAGGTGCGGGGAAACGCGATACCCATGCCGATGCTGAACCAGCACATCGCTTCGCGACTGACAGCGAGTCAAGCGCGCTACTACTGCCGCGCACTGAGTTCCGAGCCAGATGAAATCTGGGACATTTCGCGGTCGTCAAAGTAGGTGCCGACACCACGCTCGACTTGGTCGACGCGAGTATCGATTTCAACGGGCAACACGATGGGTTCCTCGTGACCAAAGAGCAATTCTACGAGATCCTTATCTCGCGTCCGGGCTCGCGACCAACCCTACCGTTCCGAGCCGATGCACGACGATCCGAATTTGACCGATCGCTGCGACAACTGAAGGGCGGCTACTTCGACGACTGTACGGCCACAATCTCGAAATCCTCACGCACTCGTACGGCGGCGGCGCAGAAGCCGCCCAGGTGCACTCCTCCTCGTGTCAGTCATCGAAGACATCTGCCGGGACGCCGATAGAAACTAGGCGGTTCGACGCTGAAAATCGAAACGGGAGCGGATGCTCACGCACAGGGCACGGGTGTCCCGGCCGGCGTGGATGGGCCGGGACTCGTCACCACTTTCGACCTTGCTGCGCTGTTGTTTCCGAGGGGCGCCCGCTACTCGGGTGACGAGCACTCAATGGCCATTTCGGGCTGAAACGAGTTCAAGCCGCGACTCACAAGGCGCAGCGCGAACCGAAGTCGATGAGAGCCGCGTTCCCGCCGGGATCGGCGAGCATATGGAAGCCAAACAATTCAAGGGCGTCTGAAATAGCTGGGGGACCGACCGGTCCAGCGTTTCAAAGCGTGTATGAAGTTTGTGGGGTCGGTGTAGCCGAGCTCTGCCGCGATCTCGCTTACCGACACTGATCGGTCGAGGAGTCGCACGATCGCCCGCTCCTGCATGAAGGTCTGACGCAACTCGCGGAAGGTGGTCCCCTCCTCCGAGAGGCGCCGTTTCAAGGTGCTCGTGGACATCGAGAGCTCGCCTGCGGCACGGCTGCTGCTCGCCTGTGCGAGATCCTTCTCCAGAAGCTGTCTTATTTGCTCAGTGAACGACGCATCACGCTGCCGGTCGAGAACGCGCTGCAGGTCGGCGACGGCAATCCGATACGCAACAGGATCCGAGAATCGACAGACCTCGTCAAGCGTGTCCACGGGTACGTGAATAAACGAGGTAGGGGCGCCGAAGAAGAGGCGCCCGGTCGGCGTTTCCTTGTCCGAAACCCAGCCACCCGGGGCTGACTGACTTAGATGCAGTTCAACACTGGGTACAGCACCGGCTAGCATGTTGAGCATCCGCAGCAATGCGAGTCCGCCGTAGGTAACGGCCAGACAATTCAGGCCAACGTCACCTGTGCGGCCCGTGAGCCCGATCGTTAGTCCGCGTTCAGTCGAGTGGAACGACGGGCTCAGGGCAGTCGTTATCACTGGCAGATAGGCCAGCAACTCGACGACCTCGGCTACGGAGCCCGCACTGACCAGGGGAACGCTGAGTGCCCCGAATGACGTCAGTTTGGCATGTTCAGCGAATGCGAAACCCAGACGGGTGCCGTGATCAACGTTGAAATCGGGATATATCTCTTTAAACCATCTTAAGGGGACCTGTGCGTCGGGTCCGACCAACATCGACTCGTTGACGTGCTCTCGAACCATGATGTCACGGAGAGCGTCCACCGCCTCACGCCCGAGCGCGTCGCTGTCGAGCATCTGAAGGAAAGCCAGCGCTGGCATGCCCGCGTCTTCGAGCTCCACAGCCCACCCCCTTGTGAGCTAAATCCACACTTCTCTGACTGCTTCGAACATAGCGATACCGATTGCTCACGGCAACAATTGGAAGGTGGATACGCGAGTAAAGGACGGGCAGTTATGGCAGTCGTAACCTTTGTCTCTCACGATGGTGAGTCGTACGAAGCGACCCTTGTCGAGGGTCAATCGTTAATGCAGATCGCGCTGAACAACGCGGTACCCGGAATCGACGGCGATTGCGGCGGGGAAGCCGCCTGCGGCACGTGCCACGTGATCGTGGACCACGAGTGGTCGGACAAGGTGGGTAGCTCGGGAGCGATCGAAGAAGACATGCTCAGCATGCATCCCGAGCGTCAACCAACTTCGAGACTGTCGTGCCAGATGGTCGTGTCTGAGGCTTGGGACGGTTTGACCGTCGAACTGCCCGAATTCCAACTGTAGACCACGAGAGGGGAGTAAAAGATGAGTATTTCCTCAGCAGTCACCGCGAAAGTCCAGTCCACGCTGCCCGTGAAGATGCAACTGAGGGGCGCTCACGGCTACGACAAGATGCGCCGGTTGATCACCGGGACGAACGGCCAGAAGATGTTCACCGAGACCCCCATCCCGCCGGTCGAGGACGTCGACTTGGCTGATATCGATCTCAGCAACCCGTTCCTCTACCGTCAGGGTCGCTGGCAGTCCTACTTCGAGCGGGTGCGCAACGAGGCTCCGGTCCATTACCAGGCGAAGAGTCCGTTCGGTCCGTTTTGGTCGGTGACCCGGCACGAGGACATCATCGCCGTGGACAAGAACCACGAGGTGTTCTCGGCGGAACCGTTCATCATCATCGGCACTCCGCCCCGCTTCATGGACGTCGCGATGTTCATCGCGATGGACCCGCCGCGCCACGACCGCCAGCGCGCGACCGTTCAGGGAGTTGTGGCGCCGAAGAACCTGCGTGAGATGGAGGGGTTGATCCGCTCACGCGTTCGGGAGGTGTTGGACGACCTGCCGGTGAACGAGCCGTTCGAGTGGGTACAGAACGTCTCCGTCGAGCTGACCGCACGCATGCTGGCGACGCTGTTGGACTTCCCGTACGAGCAGCGCCGCAAGCTGGTGGAGTGGTCGGATCTGGCCGGCTCCATGGAGCAGGCCAACGGTGGTCCGTCCGACAACGACGAGATTTTCCGCGGCATGGTTGATATGGCGCAGGGGCTCGGTGCGCTCTGGCGCGACAAGGCGGCTCGAACGGCCAGCGGGGAAGAGCCCGGATTCGATCTGATCACGATGCTGCAGAGCAACGACGAAACGAAAGATCTCATCGACCGCCCGATGGAGTTTCTGGGCAACCTGCTGCTGCTCATCATCGGGGGCAATGACACCACGCGTAACTCGATGAGTGGCGGGGTGCTGGCCCTCAACGAGTTCCCCGACCAGTTCGAGAAACTGAAGGCGAATCCCGACCTGATCCCCGGAATGGTTCCCGAGATCATCCGGTGGCAGACCCCCTTAGCGTACATGCGGCGCGTCGCGAAGAAGGACACCATGCTGAACGGGCAGTTCATCCGCAAGGGCGACAAGCTGGTGATGTGGTACGCCTCGGGCAATCGGGATGAGCGTGTCTTCGAGCGGCCCGACGAGTTGATCATCGATCGAAGCAACGCCCGCAATCACATCGCCTTCGGGTTCGGCGTGCACCGGTGCATGGGCAACCGGCTCGCCGAGCTTCAGCTGCGGATCCTGTGGGAGGAACTGCTCCCACGCTTCGAGAACATCGAGGTCATCGGCGAGCCTGAGTACGTGCAATCGAATTTCATTCGGGGCATCAGCAAGTTGATGGTCCGCCTCACCCCTAAAGAGAGTGCATGACGCCCGAACGGGCGGTGATCGTCGGAGCCAGCCACGCCGGCGCGCAGCTGGCGGGCAATCTCCGGCGTGACGGTTGGGCCGGCGAGATCGTCCTGATCGGAGATGAGGGGAAACTGCCATATCACCGTCCGCCGTTGTCGAAGACCTACCTGGCCGGTAAGAGCAACCTCGACGAACTCCTGATCCGCAGTGCCGATTTTTACCCCAAGCAGGACATTAAGCTTGTGCACTCGACCGTGGATTCGATCGACCGGGCTGCGGGGCGCGTGTTATTGGATACCGGCGACACGGTGAGCTATACCAAGCTCGCGTTGTGTGTCGGCGCGAGGGCTAGGCAACTGCCGATTCCGGGGGCGAACCTTCGCGGGATTCACTACTTGCGCACCGCGGCTGACGTCGAATCGATCCGAGCAGCTGCTGTACCCGGCCATCGGGTCGTAATCGTGGGGGGCGGCTACATCGGGTTGGAGACAGCGGCCTCGTTGTGTTCGCTGGGCATGCAGGTCACTGTCCTGGAGGCGACGGATCGTGTACTTGAACGGGTCACCGCGCCGGAAGTGTCCGCGTTCTTCACGCGGATCCACCGCGACGCGGGCGTGGACATCAGAACTCAGGCCCTCGTCGAAGCCTTCACCGGCAACGGCAACGTGCGAGAGGTAGTGCTGGCGGACGGCGCATTACTTCCTGCCGATGTGGTGATCGTCGGTATCGGCGTGGTACCCAACACCGAACTCGCTTCAGCCGCAGGATTATCCGTCGACAACGGCATCGCGATCGATGACCAGGCCCGCACCAGCGATCCGGACATCGTGGCCGCCGGCGACTGCACCAGCCACGTGATGGCCCGATACGGTTCACGCATTCGGCTGGAATCGGTGCCGAGCGCCGGCGAGCAGGCCAAGATCGCCGCGGCGACCATCTGCGGGAAGCGCAGCGCCATCGCTGCGCTACCGTGGTTCTGGTCCGACCAGTACGACCTCAAACTCCAGATCGCCGGTCTGAACACCGGATACGACGAAGTCGTACTCAGCGGCGAACCATCGCACCATAGAGAATTCAGTTGCTTTTACTTCCGCGATGGCGAACTCATCGCCGCCGACTGCGTCAATCGACCACGCGATTTCATGCTTGCTAAACAGGCCATCACCAAACGTCTTCCCACCGACCGCGCCGAACTGCTCGCCGGTTCAGCTTGAACCGCCAAACGTCTCGGAACGGGGGTTGATCAGCTCAGCAAGGACGACTCCTCACTGGTGAGGAGTCGTCCAATCCGGGGGCAGTCCCGGTCTCCTTATACGTCACCCGCGAGTGCTCATCGACCGCGTGATTGACGTTGGCGTATTCCACGCCGCTGTGGTTGCGCTGACATGGCGGCCCGGCTTTTTGATCATCGAGACGCACCAGGTCCCGGGCTCGGAGTGCTCACAGCGATATGGTGTGGTTCGGCGCACCACCAAACCTGGTGTTCTGGTCTGGAGCCATCCAGTAGCGGCCAAGCAACGCCTCGACCTTCGAGCGCGACATGCCTAGATGTACGGCGATGTCATGCGGTCCAGCGACGTCTGAAACGCACATTGATGATTCGCGCTGGCCCGTCCGCGAATTGCACGTAGCGCGCTTCTTACAGACGAGAAAGCCTCGCAGGCCAAGTCGTTCGGAGCACAATTCACGTTCGGTGCTGATGTCGGGAGGTTCAGCTTGAGTAAGTGAATCAATGCTAACATCACGGGCGGTGCTTCGACTCCGCAGGCGTCGTGCACGGTCCAGACAACCACCCTTTTCCGCGAAAGGAAGGTCGGCTATGAGTCTGACGGTCGCCGACGGTCGCAGAAGGGGCGATGAACGTCGAGCGCGGATTCTGACGGCAGCCGCGCAGATTATCGCGGACCGCGGATATCATTCCGCATCGATGGCCGATATCGGCGATTCCGCTGGCGTCGTCGGTCCGGCGATTTACCGACACTTCGAAAGCAAGGCAGGCTTGCTGGCGGCGCTATTCGAGCAAGTGATCGACACGCTACTGCAGCGTGCTTCCTCGATCGTCGAACAGAGCCGTGACGACGCCGAGGCACTGACCGCCCTCGTCGCGGACCATGTAGCGCTCGTTTTGGACCAACGCGAACTCGCCATCGTCTACTACCGCGAATTTCATAATCTGGCCGCGCAGCAGCGCAGTCAGTTACGTCGCAAACAGCGTCTATATCTCGAGGAGTGGGTGCACGTCCTCAGTGAGCTCCGCCCCGAACTTGACGAGACAGGATTACGCGCTGTAGTCCACGGCGCAATTGGAGCGATTCAGTCGACGTTGCAATACCGCGAAACCGGTATGGACGCCGAACGCATTTCGGTTCTACTTGCCGATTTGGGACATGCCGTTCTTGGTGTCGCTCGAGTTTAGATGATGAAAACCATTACTGCGTGCCCGAACCGTGACGCTCAATTTTCCCGACCCGCCGGAAGTTCTTGCAACAGCGGCGATCGTCGGCGAAGCAACGAGGGTCTACGTCACCAAATGAGTCTATGTCAGTTGATCGACCACCCGCCGGTATGCTGCGGGTGCGAAAAGCGATGTTGCGCAACATAGTTGATGAGCATGGCCAGACCGGGCAGTGCCAGCTGCACCAGGTGGGCGAGTTGCTTTGCGTGACATCATTGGCTGAACCGTGCGGCCGTGACCTATAGCGGCGTGAGTGGGCGCGGGAACGCCGTGCACCGACTGTCGCATACTCGGCCGTGACCGCACGTTGGGTATAACTGGCGCTAATTCAACTTCAGATTCAATGCACGTCAGAGACAACCTCGCACTGCAAGTGGCCCGGCGCACGGCTCAGATGGTGGCGAAGGAGCACTCGCTTGACGCTGCGCAAGAGCTGACTACTACAAGCCTATTGCCGGCCGTTGATCAGTGAGCAGTCTTCGTCTACAACGGTGGGTTGTCCCGAGCATGGTCGACTGCCAACCAGTCGTCACCGATCGAAGCGAGTGCTCGCACGACATCCGGACGCGAGCCAACACAGGCAACAACAGGCCGACTTATACCGGCAACGCATGCCAACACAGTGAAAGCTGCGATGAATGACATAAAGGTCCTCCTACGATGAGGCAAGCCGCACGATATCGATTACTGAAATCCGCCGGTCACCGCCGGGAACAGCGATTTCCACATTAACGCGGTGGCTCAACTAGAGCTACGTAGGTTATCGATGAACGCCGAGGAAATGTTTGTCGCCAGTAGACAAAGGTAGCGCCTACCATGGACCCATGGTGGTTCACCCCGCTTCTGATAGGACGATGCCCGTTCACGTCGCCGAGGTACTCGGTGGCCTGGGGCAGCAATTGCGCGATCTACCGGATCTGATCCAGAGGCTTCTGGCGGCCGAGGTCGCAGAGCTAAGTGGGGACGGTCAACTCGAAGATCTTCTAATCGAGACCGTCGCGGCGAACGTCGAAACCTGGTTTTCGACCCTACGTTACGACATCCCGATCGCAATTGTGGAACCACCCGCAGCGGCGCTTGAACATGCCCGCAGGATGGCACAGCGTGGAGTACCGGCCAATTCCCTGCTGCGGGCTTATCGACTGGGTCATCAGCAAGGACTGCGATTCGTGATCGACGAGATCAGACGGTCGAATCTGTCACCAGAACTGAAGCTCGATCTCTACGAACACATTACGCGAGTGTCGTTCGGCTACATTGACTGCGTTTCCGAACAGCTACTGAGCACGTATCAAGAAGAGCACACGGTGTGGGAAGAGCATCGTCGCGGAGCTCGCACACAGGTGGTACGCGACGTTCTCGCAGGCATGGACGTCAACATCGCCACGACGTCCGAGATCATCCAGTATCCACTGGACGCCCTGCATACCGCGATCGTCCTGTGGTGGGATCGCCCGCGAGAGGACCAGAATGCACAACCGGAGACGACCAAGAGACTCCTGAAACGTGCATCACGTGCGGTGGGGGCCGTGTCCGCCCTGCACCTGTCCGTGGACCGTTTGGTGGGGTGGGCCTGGATTGCAGTGAACGACGAGACTGCGGTGGCCCAACTCCGCAGGTTCATAGAGTCAGAGCAGGACGTGCCCAACGTCGCCGTAGGAACACCGCTCGCCGGTATAGACGGATTTCGGCGATCACATCGCCAGGCGGAACGGGCTCGTCTAGTCGCTATTGCGGCCGAAGGTGCGGAGCACCGCTTCATCAGCGCGGCCGATCCAGGGGTTGCGCTTGGCTCTCTGCTCGTCAGTGACATTGATGCGATGCGCATGTTCGTCCGCGATACCCTCGGGCCCCTCGCAAGCAACTCTGTAGCCGACCTAAAACTCCGTGAAACAGCCAAAGTCTTTCTGCGTTCGGGAGCCAGCCTTAAGTCAGCGGGAGAAGAGCTGCACCTGCACAGCAATACGGTCAAGTACCGAGTAGGGCGTGCAGCCCAGCGACGGGGCCGCCCCCTAACCGACGACCGGCTCGATGTCGAGATCGCCTTAGAAATGTGCGAGTTGTTCGGAGCAGCAGTGCTCAACTCGGATGGTCATACCCATTAGCTTGGGAGTCACGCGATTCCCTTGAGGTCATCTGTCTCCAAGCTACAACCGCGTGGAATCACGTTTGTCTGCCCGGCAAACATCAAACATCGCGACGCGGTGGCCGCACCTATGATGTAAATCCCGGTAACGGATGGGCGCCGTTCAACACATGATTCCCCACCTCGGCGATCTTGTACGCCACCGGATCGTGCAGGGTGTGGGTCCTGATGTTGCGCCAGAAGCGATCGAAGCCGTAACGCGGATGCGTCCCCCTGGCTCCGATGACCTCGAAGATCCGGCTGGTGATGTCAAGTGCGGCTTGCGATGCCAGCGCTTTGGCGCCCGCCACCAGAACCATCAGTTCTCCTCGATCCTCCGCCGACAGTTGATCGCCCTTGTTCCACACCGTCTCAAAAACTCGCGCGGCCTCGCGCGCGGCGGCGTCGGCGCCTTGCAATGCGATGCCGAACTCGCCGTAGGTGCGGATAACGTATGGATCCTCAACTGCTTGGGTCACGCCAGCCGGTGTCCACGGCCTTGCCTGAGTGCGGGTGTACTCGGCGGCTGCGTCGAGGGCTCCCCGCGCAATGCCGAGGTACACGTTGACGAAGGCCAGCTGCACCAGGGGGCCGAAGAGACTGCCTCGCTGGAACTGGAAGAAAGCGCTCAGCACGGCGTTCGGACCGCCGAGCACCTCATCGGCGCGCACCTCGACGTCATGGAATTCGGTAGTGCCGCTGTCGGTTCGGCGCATGCCGAGCGCGTCCCAGTCGTCGTTGACGACGACACCCGCTCGATCGGTGGGGATCACCGCCGTGATGATCGCCCCCTGCTGCTGCGAGTCGTCCTGAACGACACCGAACACGAGGAGCAGATCGGAACCCTTTGCACCACTGCTGAAGTGTTTGACGCCGTCGAACCGATACCCACCGTCCGCCACCGGCTTCGCGCGGACCTTCCAATCGAGGACGTGGCTGTTGTTCTCACTCGACGCGTTGCCCGCCCACCGATTGTGTTGTGCCACCTCGCGGTAGGTCGACTCCTTCTGCTCGGTCGAACCCAGTAGTTCGACGAAGGCGATGTCCACGATGTGATAGCCGAACAGGTGACCGAGGGAGCCGTCCACTTTGGCGATCTCGCGGATGACGTCGAAGACCGTCGACCATGACGCTCCCCAGCCACCGAACTCCTGCGGAACGGCGAGGGACAGGAGTCCGCTGTCCCGCAGAGCATTTCGCTCCGCGGTGGCTGAGCCGCCGGCGCGGTCGCGTTCAAGCAGACCGTCGGTCCAGGTGGAGGCGAGGTCCTTGGCGACCGCGACGGGATCGGCGAGCGCCTGTGCACCCTTGTGGTGTGCGTCGGTGGTT
This sequence comes from Mycobacterium sp. SMC-21, assembly GCF_045310825.1. Classification (NCBI taxonomy): domain Bacteria; kingdom Bacillati; phylum Actinomycetota; class Actinomycetes; order Mycobacteriales; family Mycobacteriaceae; genus Mycobacterium; species Mycobacterium sp. SMC-21. The sequence continues at coordinate 31,187 of NZ_JBJIAO010000043.1, forward strand.
AATGTCATCGTCATGCTCCTATCGTGGTCAATCGTTTGATGCTGTCGGCGAGGAAGTCGGGGGCGGACCACTGTTCTAGGTCGGTGGCGCGATCGATGAGCTGACGGTCCAGCAGAAACCGCTGGGTTTGCTCGAGAATCGTGAACGACTCGTCGTCGAGTGCGGGGCCGAGATGCTTGTTGAAGTCCGCACCGAAGCCCCGTCCGATGGCCGACTGTGCAACGCCGAGATTCTCGGCGTGAATGGCCACTACCTCGTCGTGATGATCACGGGCCCACCGTCCCGCGTCGACGGCCGCGTCGACCAGTCGCTGCACCAGATCCGGTCGATCGTCGATCAATCGCGCGCTCACCGTCCACACGCTGGCGTAGATGTTGCGGTCGTCGTCGCTGAGGTCCGAGACGATCCGTGCGCCGCTGAGATCCTCCAGTTCCGCTGCCCACGGCAACCAGCTGAAGAGTGCGTCTACCGTGCCGGACGCCAAGATGGAGGACTGATGCGAAGCGACGGCGGGGAACAGGTCCGCACCCTTGATACTCGACGATGAGTGAAGTTGATCCGGCGGCAGGTCGACCCCCGGTGTTTCGATGGCGACGAGTTCGACGTCGCCGAGTTCGAGGCCACCGCGACTCAGCGTTGCAAGGAGGCCGCGAGCTTCCCATGTGCCGAGAGCGGTCAGGGTCTGGTTCCATGGATCGAGTCGCCGGTAATCACCCAGTTCCCGTCGCAGGATGCGGACCGCCGCTGACGAGACGCCGACGCGTCGGCCGGCAAGCCCGGCAGCATCGGTTACCTGGCTACCCGCGGCCACGTAGAAGCCCTGTCGTCCAACGAATCTGGTGATACCGAGAAGGCGTGTTCGGCCCGGTGCCCGCAGTCCCTCGCTGACCAGCGGTGGGATTTCGCCACCGAAGCGGGTGTACTGCGGGTGGTCGTAGGTGAAGTGCAGATCACCCTGGCTGCCGGTGAGCACTTCGAGTGAGATGCCTTCCCGTGTCAGGCGACCGGATTCCAGAGCGGTCAGGAGCGCGTTCGGCACGGGGCAATTGCTGTACGCGAGAACATCGCGCTCGACGCCCGTCGTCATGCGACCGCCTCCGCGTGGGGTACATCGAGGCCCAAGTGCTCCCGAAGCGTCGTTCCCTCGTAATCGGCGCGGAACACCCCGCGTTCCTGAAGGAGTGGCACCACCTGGTCCACGAACTCGTCGTAACTGCCGGGAAGATGAGCGGCGGAGATGATGAAACCGTCGGCCGCGCCCGCCTCGAAGTGGTCGACCAGCAGGTCGGCGATCTGCTCGGCCGTTCCCGCCCACTGGGGAACGAACCCGACGTTCGTACCGTAGCGGCGGCCGAGCTCGGCGAGCGTCAGATCCGCACCGCCGGCGACAGCGGAGAACATCTGCAACATGGTGGGGACGTGACGGTCGCCCAGATCGCCGACAATATCGGAGTATTTGGTATCCAACGGGTACGCGGACAGGTCGACGCCGCTGTGGCTCGACAGCGTCGACAACCCCACTTCAGGGTGTACCAGCGAGTTCACGTATTCGAGTCGATCGTTGGCGATGGCCTCGGTCTCGCCCAGAATGGGCATCACCGCGGTGAAGACCTTTGTCTGGTCAGGGTCACGTCCGGCTGCGGCGACGTTGGACTTGATGTCCGCATACGTCGCGCGCATGACGTCGACGTTGGGCGAAATGCTGAACACCGCCTCCGCCCAGCGGCCGGCGAAGCGACGTCCACGCGGTGACAAACCGGCTTGCAGAATCACGGGCTCACCTTGCCGGGATCTGGGCACTTGCAGCGGACCGCGCACCGACAGCCACGTGCCCCGGTGGTCGGCGTAACGCACCCGCTTCGGGTCCGCGAACTGGCCGCCCGCCTTGTTCAATAACAGCGCGTCGTCTGACCAGGACGCCCACAGCTTCTTCACCGCCTCCAGGAACTCGTCGGCGCGGTCGTACCGCTGGTCGTGTTCGAGGTGTTCGTCAACACCGAAGTTGCGGGCTTCGGAGTCGTTGAGGGAGGTGACCACGTTCCACGAGACTCGTCCGTCGGAGAGGTTGTCCAGCGTCGCGAACACTCGTGCAACGTGATACGGCGCGTAGTAGGTGGTCGATACGGTCGCCCCGAGTCCGAGCTTGTCGGTCGCGGCGGCCATCGTCGCTACAACGCTGGTCGGCTCCAACGCAATAGCGCCCTGGCCGCCCAGTCCGACGCCGGTTTCAAGATTGTGCCCGTAGCTGTCTTCGATCGCGAGAGCGTCGGGCAGGAACAGCAGATCGAACTTCCCGCGTTCGAGCGTCCTGGCGATCTCCTTGTAGTACCGCCCGCTAAGAAACTCGTTCGTTGCGCCGACGTGCCGCCAGGCGCCGTGAGCGTGGGTGACGTTTCCCGCGGAGAAGAAGCCGGCGAGGTGCATGTGTCTTGGTCGGGACATGTATACGAGCATGCGCGCTGCCGACCACAACGGACAGGGTTAAAAGCGGCGTGATTGCATGGGGGCGGACGGCTATGACCCGGCGTTCTCGGGGTCTATCGGCGCGTGGCACGGACATCCGGCCTCACGACGAAAGACGCTTGCCAACAACAATTCTCAGGACGGATTTGTACGAATCCCCGGGGCGAAATGGAACTTAACGTAGTGGCGCGCCAACCGGGGTCGGGTTTGCTGTTCAACACGTGACACGGTGGCGTCGAATCGCCGGGAGGCTGGGTCAATGCGAGGCGCGTTGCTCCGCAGGCGACCCGCGCACTGAGCACCGCGATCGGCGTAATTGTTTGCATAACAATGCTTTAACGGATCGGCGGAATCGCTGCCTCTGCCCCGATGAACAATCGAGTGCGGCCAACCCGAGCGTGGACTTCTTGCGCGCTTCGATCGATAGCCCACGATCCGTTTGGAAAGAACCTCTTTTATGGAATACACAGATAGAGCTGGCGTTCGTGGTGCGGCGCTCTGTGAGGTTGGCCAACCACAATGGATTTGGGGACTGCGCATCGAACTGACGCTGCACGAGGCCGCCATGAACTTACGGACCTGATCGACGATTCAACCCACGAATCTTGACGAGGACAACAAGATACGCTCCTTCGAGCACAGTAGAGCGACACGGCTCTCGCCGGCGCTGATCCCGCACCTGGGCAACTCGTCAGCGATAAATCATTGTCCGAAGGTGGGGCCGTGGGCGTGGATCTCACGGCCTGCGTTGATCAGATTTACATCATCCCAATCGCGCTGCGAAACAAGTTTCTCTGCGCCTCGTATAGAACGCTTGAGTGGAGATCCAAAAACCCGGCAGGCCACCGTGTCGGGAACGCTGTCATCGGAAAGCTCGAGGAGTAGCGGGTTCATCATTGTGGGTTGACGTCGCGGGACAGGTAACTGACTGCGCAGTGAGTCAACTCGGCTTCTTGATCGCGGAGTTTGATGCGCGTCTGCACCTGGCGAAGCTACGCGGCGCGTGAGTATTTACCCGCTGCGGCTTCACCAGGCCAGTCGTGGCGATCTTCACCGAGCCCGAGACCAAGCCCCTGCATGAAAATCCGTAGCGGCAACGACGTGACCCAATCCCGTGCGGTCAAATGTCAAAATCGGATGAGTCCACGAATATTTCTTCCGGATCGCATGTCATCGTACCCATCGTTAATTTGATCCAATGAGTATTCCTGGGTAATCAACTCATCAAGCTTCAGCTGCCCGGCGGCATAAAGTTCGACCAACTGCGGAATATCGTGGGGCGCGTTTGACGAACCATAGAGCGCACCACGAATTTGCTTCTCGTAGAGCGTGATCTCAAGCAGGGATCCAGTTATCGACGTGTCGTCAGGGTGCCCGATGGCCGTAACCACAACGCGCCCGCGCTTTCCAACCAAAGCGAGCGCCTCGCCCGTGTAGGACACTTCGGCGATGTCCGTGGTGAGAATACATACATCGGCCAATTTGCCGAACGTGACGTCACTAACGACTGACCACGCTTCGTCCATTGAAGCTGCGGTGTGTGTCGCGCCGAAATCCCGGGCCTGCTGCCGCTTAAATTCCACGGGATCGACGGCCACGATCGTGAGCGCTCCAGCGATGCGCGCACCCTGAATCGCATTCATTCCGATACCGCCTGCACCAACGACCACAACAGTGTCGCCGGCGCGCACCTCTCCGGTCCGTACAGCCGAACCATAGCCGGTCGTAACGCCGCAACCGATCAATGCTGCCTTGTCGAGGGGAATTCCACCGTCTATTTTTACCAGTGACGATTTCGGCACCACGGTATACTCGGAAAACGTCCCCAGCAAGCACATTTGTCCGACATCTTCGCCTCGAGCATGGAACCGGTAGGTGCCATCGAGTTGCGGCCCCATCATCAGCGCGGCTCCGAGTTCGCAGAGATTCCCCATACCGCGGGCACAGTAGGAACACCGACCGCACGAGGGCAGGAAAGTCAAGATAACGGAATCGCCTTCGGCGAACTCATCAACGCCCACGCCACACTCAATAACTGTGCCGGCACCTTCGTGGCCACCGACAACCGGCAGCGGGATTGGCAGATCACCGGTTACGAGATGCTCATCAGAATGGCACAGTCCCGTGGCCGCAAGGCGTACAAGTACCTCGCCAGCACCCGGAGGGTCGAGGTCAATCTCTTCGACTTCCCATTTCTGACCCAGACCCCACAATACCGCAGCACGTGTCTTCACGTTGAATATGTCCTTTCGGTGGCAACAATGTTTAGTAAATACATAATTTAGCGTTGAGCACTACCCCAAAGCGAGGTTACTATGCGACCGCGACCACGGGGAATCTCAACGAAGAATACGGTTGAAGCTACGACAGCGCCGATTGACTTGCCACATCAAGCACTTAAAAGATCTTGGCGTTTCTCCGCTTCCAGCATTGCACGGTACTCCGGAAAGAGATTCTTGGCCTGCGGTATTAGTCTCACCAACTTGGCTACAGGGCCTTTGGCCCTGACATTCCCTTTAGCCATGGCCACCGTCAGATTTACCTTGCCCAGCCAAAACCTATTGCCAGTGTCGGCAGTCATAAATAGTTCGACGTTCGGCGTAGCGGCGCTGGCGGCGCCAGTCTCGATCAATTTGTTTGGCATGTCCACGGTTACTATCGCATCAGGATCGGTGTAGTGAATGCGCAATACCACGCCGGACCTAGCAAGCTTTGTCGCAAGCTCTGCGTTTTCTAAACCTCGCCGGAAAATTCCACCCAAGTAGCGGTAGACCTCATCCTCATCACCAAAAACGGACATTGCTTTCCTCCATCTATTGACATATTGACCACATGGTTGTTCCGGGAATCTTCGCGCGACCATATTTGCCGCAGCCTTATCCGCTCGTGATTCGTCGTCCACGAAGCGAATTTCCCGCAGCCCTCAGCGCGGTCGCCAACTCCCATTCGGCACTCGGCAGCTGCGCCGCCAGAGAAGCAGCATCTGCGGCCCTACGGCGGGGGTCGGCCTCCGGGTCATAAGCGATCGACGCCAAGCCCGTCCAAAGTCGGGATGCGGCCGCAGCAGCGTCGGCAGCTTCTTGTGCAGGTTCGAAATCGAGTAGTTCGGCTACTTTTTGACAACCCTGCGCCTGGAGGCTCCGGAACAGGCCGCCTCCCGTTCCAGCCTTTTGAATAAGGGCGCTTAGCGCAAACAACGCCGCTTCGAGGCAATCATCATCGAAAAGGTCCGGCCACCGGTTCAAATCCTCAACGAAAGACGAAATTCCAGCCAGTCCGCTCACCTGCATTTCGGAACTGGAAAGCGACGCAATGGGTGCGCCAATGTAGGCGCCTTCCATGGCTTCAGCGCTACGAAGAAACGCCGAGCACGCAGCTACCCTGAGGTCGGGTGCCGACTCCGGCCACTCGACTATGTAAGTCGTATTGCGGGTCGGGACTGGAAATCCAGTCGAAGCACGGGCGCGCCGTAAATTTGCATACGGAACAGCCTGGACAGTATCGCGATCATTATCTACGACATAAGCGACTTCCTGGGCATCATCATATCCGACGACCACGACGTCGTGCCGACTCATGTTCAGCCGCGCGCGCAGATAAGGCAATTCGGCGATGTCCGTCCAAACCATGACTGGCGTGCCCGCGTCGAGCTGCTCGGTAACCCATTTCCATCCAAGGTCAGCGTCATCGGTCGCGCGAGTCTCAAACTGCGCACCCAATCGGTTCAAGTATTCGTCTTCAAGATCGGCGCTACGCCCAACGAGATAGACCGGCGGTTGAAGTTTCGCTGATCGGATGTAGGAGAAGTCCAATGCGCCGCCAAGCACAAAAACCAATCCTTCATCCGGTACGTGTCCGGCGAAACGAATACCCGCCCACTCAGTCAAGTCACGTAGCGCACCCGAACCACAATGGCCCGCAACTTCATGTCGATAGGGCAGAATCACCGTTGCCATTCGAACTCCTAGATTTGTTTAGAAAAGTCAATGATCGGTCGATCACAGCGATCGAGAGATGATTTCCTTCATAACCTCGTTCGTGCCGGCATAGATTTTTTGCACGCGCTGATCCACCCACAATCTCGAGATGGGGTACTCAGTCATGTAGCCATATCCGCCGTGCAGCTGCATACAGTCATCAAGGACCTTCATAGCCCGTTCCGTGGTCCACCACTTCGCCATAGCGACGGTCTGCACGTCGAGTTGACCCGCAAGGTGCAGGTCGATGCAGTAGTCGAGGAACACTCTTGCGATGCGCGTTTCGGTCGCGGCTTCAGCCAGAATGAACTTGGTGTTCTGGAAGCCAAAGACCGGCCGACCAAACGCCTCGCGCTCACGCGTGTAGTTAAGCGTCTGCTCCAGGGCAAGCTCCATCGCCGCGACTGCACCCACCGCCACGATAAGTCGTTCTTGGGGCAACTGGTTCATGAGCTGAATGAAGCCCTGCCCCTCGGTCTGGCCCAATAGATGCGAGCGCGGAACCCTCACTTCGTCGAAGAACAACTCAGAGGTGTCCTGACCGCGTTGGCCGATCTTGTCGAGAACCTTGCCACGCCGGAACCCCGCCCGGTCAGCTTCGACTACGAAGAGAGATATTCCGGCCGCGCCCTTACTGGAGTCGGTTTTGGCAACGACAATTATCAGATCGGCTTGCTGGCCGTTGGTGATAAAGGTCTTTGAGCCCGAGATGACGTACTCGTCTCCGGCCAGTACAGCTTTGGTTTTGACACTTTGCAAATCCGAGCCGGTACCTGGTTCAGTCATTGCTATAGCTCCAACGAGTTCGCCGGATGCCATCTTAGGCAACCATTCTCGTCGCAGCTCTTCAGTCGCGTACTGCAGGATGTAGTGCGCGACGATTCCGCTGTGCAGCCCAGCGCCCCACGAACTGTCACCGATGCGGGCCTGCTCTTCGAGCACGACCGCTTCGTGTGCGAACGTGCCACCGCCTCCGCCGTATTCCTCAGGTATAGACATGCAGAGCAAGCCCAGCTCACCCGCCCGGTTCCACAGTTCTCGGTCGACGTGGTGCTGGTCGGCAAAGCGCTGCGCATGCGGCGCTAATTCGGCCGACAAGAACTTCGCTGCGAGGTCGCGAAGCTCTACCAATTCGGCATTCATCCATGGGGACATTGAGGTGGACACAATTTCCTTTCAACAACTCGAGTCTGCAAATATTCAGGGGAATCAAACGTACTTAACTTTGTAATGTCCAGACGCATGTTTCGCACGGATTGCTTTTTTGTCATACTTTCCAACACTTGTACGTGGAATGTCAGCAACGAAACACCATCGCTCCGGAATCCACCACTTTGCAACCTTCTGCGAGATAAAGACCTGAAGTTGGTCAATGTTCACCTCAGAGCCTGGGTGAACTACCACAAGAGCCAAGGGCCTCTCCTGCCATTTTTCGTCAGGAACTCCGATGACCGCTGCTTCGTAGATTGAGGGATGACCGATAAGCGCGTTTTCCAGTTCTACCGACGAGATCCATTCCCCGCCAGATTTGATCACGTCCTTTGAGCGGTCCGTCAGGGTCAGGCATCCGTCCGGATCGATGCGGCCGACGTCACCGGTACGCAACCATCCTTCGTCAAATTTGTCCGAGTCGAAATCACCGAAATATGAGCCGGTTATCCAAGGCCCACGCGCCTGAATCTCCCCAACGGATTGTCCGTCCCACGGCACGTCTTTACCGTCGTCGTCCCGCAGACGGATTTCGACACCGCAGATCGGCCGACCTTGACTGGCCCGCATCTCCCATCGTCTCGTCTCGTCAGCGTCGCGACTCGGACGTGCAACGGTAGCCAGCGGAGACGTTTCGGTCATACCCCATGCCTGCACGATGGGCACGTTGTACTTTTCTTCAAACCCACGAATCAGCGAAATCGGAACAGCCGATCCGCCGCAAGCGACCAAACGTAGCGAAGAAATATCCCGCCCAGGATGCGAATCCAGATATCGGTCGACATCATTCCAGATCGTCGGAACCGCACCAGCGACGGTCGGCCCGGTGTTTTCGATGAGCGATACCAATGGTTCGGCTTGGAGATACCGGTCAGGCAGCACCAGATCCGCACCGGACATCAACGCTGCATAGACAAGCCCCCACGCATTGGCGTGAAACATTGGAACGATGGCCAACAGACGGTCGGCCTCGCTGATCGACAACGCATTAGCTGTGCACGCGGTCAGGGAGTGCAGGTAGGTGGAACGATGACTATAGACGACGCCTTTGGGATCTCCCGTGGTGCCGCTGGTGTAACACATGGCCGCGGCAGACAACTCGTCGAGAACCGGCCACTCAAATGACTCTTCCTGGCCGGCAAGCACTTCCTCGTAACACAGAACTGTTTTTCCGCTTCCCTGCAACGGGGCAAGGTCGCCCTGTCCTGTGACGATGACGGTGTGCACCGACGTCATCGCAGGGAGCACGGCAGCCAGCAACGGCGCGACCGACGCGTCGACTATCACAATCTGGTCGTTCGCATGATTGGCGATGTACGCGAGTTGATCTGGGGCCAAACGAAGGTTCAAGGTATGCAGGACCGCACCCATGGAGGGAACCGCACAGTAGGCCTCCAAATGTTCCTGGTTGCTCCATTGGAAGGTGGCCACGCGTTGATCTGCAGTGACGCCAAGGCTGCGCAGTGCGTTGGCGAGTTGAGCTACTCGCGGCAGCATCTCGCGATAGGAAGTCCTACGATAACCAGCTCCGGTTTGAGTGATGACCTCGCTATCACCGTGTATGGCTGCCGCATGCTGAACGATTGCCGAGACCGTGAGGGGAACATCTTGCATAGTGCTTTGCATCGTGTAGTGCCCTTTCAGGCGAAGAGGTCGGGACTGCTGTTCGGCTGGTCGATGAAACTGCCGTAATGCGATTTCAGTGCTTGCAGGATGTCCGCTAGGGGTAGATCGTCGTATGCTCCTCGATCGCACAGATACTCCATGTGCTGGGTGCCGTCACCCGTAAACCCATGTAGCAGTGCATCGCTACGACCATCGAAATCGATCGGCGAGACACCGAAACGCGCGCACAACTCACGATTGAACGCCGGAGTGGCCTTTACCGGCTCTTCGCAGTTGAGGGTGTAGAGGTGGTCGGCGCGTCGTTGCCTAGGTAGGGGTCGAGGTCTTCCGATGATGA
>NZ_JBJIAO010000044.1:0-40543 GCF_045310825.1 Mycobacterium sp. SMC-21
CCATGACCCTGGCCTGCGGCCGCGACAACCGCCTGGCCGACACCGGCGGCTGGACCACCACCATGGGCCCCCACGGCCGCACCCACTGGACCCCACCACCACTACTGGACGTCGGCCAACCACGAACCAACCACTACCACCGTCCGACACTGTATCCAGCCGAGGGCGACGCTAATGATGGTGAAAGCGACAGTCCTGCAGAGTGATTCAGCGCCGATCGACGCGCGATGACCCCCGGCAGCACGAGACCAGGTCGCGCTGCGGTAGCTGCGCGTCCGGTCGACCGTGTCGGCATTCCCGCGTACCGTTGGCCGATGCCCGGTTTCCTGGCCGCGACCCGCGACGGCTACGACCGTGCGGCCGCGCACTACGTCGCTCGGTTCCAAGACCATCTCGACGACCGGCCGGTGGACCGGGCCATGATCGGCGCGTTCGCCGAACTGGTGGACCGCGGGGCCAGCGTGCTGGACGTGGGCTGCGGCACCGGTGTGGCCACTGCGGCACTGGCAGCGGCCGGCCTCGACGTCACCGGAATCGATCTGTCTCCCAACATGATCGCGCAGGCGCGGCAGCACAATCCGGCTCTGGAGTTCCGCGTCGGGTCGATGCTCGACCTCGACGTGGCCGAGGGCAGCGTCGGCGGGCTCTGTGCCTGGTACTCGATCATCCATGTTCCGGATGAGTACCTGTCGCGAGTCTTCGCCGAGTTCCACCGGGTCCTGTCGCCGGGCGGGGTGTTGCTGTTGGCATTTCAGATCGGTGATGAGCCGCGGGTGCTGACGGACTTCGACGGCGAGTCGGTGCACTTGACGTTCATCCGCCGGCGGCCCGAGCTCGTCGCAGACGTGTTGTCGGACAGCGGGTTTCGCGTCTATGCGGAAACGGTCCGGCAACCCGACGAAGACGCGGCCGAATCCACGCCGCAGGCCTACCTCATTGCGCGTCGAGCAGCTTGATCAATCGCTTGGTCGCGACGAGCCGGAACGATGCGTCGAGCAGTTCTCGGACCTCGTCCCAGTCGACCTTCGCCGCGGTGAAATCCAGCCCGAGCCAGCCTGACGGACCCATGTAGGCGGGGTAGTAGAAGCGCGAATCCTGTTCCAGTGCTGCGCGGTCGGACTCGTCGACCTTGACCAGCAGGGAATGCGGGTAGGCGACCATCTCGCCCGTCGTCTTCGAATTGCCGCCGTACATCGCGAACATCTTGGGCGCGCAGAACACCGGCCGGCCCCACGACACCTTCTCGAAGGCCTCGGGAAAGCTCAGCGCGACCGCGCGCAGCTCTGCCAGGCCGGGGTCGTCATCGTCGAACATGATCGGATGCGGCACGTTGCCACGGTAACCCGCGGCGGGGCGGAGGGTGCCCAACCTTCGAGATGACTGTGCGTCAGGTTCGCGATTCCTGTGCGGCCGATAATTGTCGCGCGTTATACATTCCGGATGACAGCGGGAAGATGCATTGGCCGGGTCGGGGGACTGGCGGTCGCCCTGGGGATCGGAACCGCGCTCGCGGGGTGGAGCGACTGCCCGGCCTGGGCTGACGCCACAGGATCGGGAGCCGGGGCGGGATCGACATCCCAGACCTCCTCGACCTCGCAGGCATCCCAGGCGGCAGCCGCTCCTGCCAAGAAGCCGAAAAAGCAGCGCAAGCCCGCCAAGTCGAAGTCGAAGCCCGCCAACGAGGAACAGGCCGGAAAGCCGGACAAGAAGCGCGACAAGCCCACCGCCGACAAGCCCGCCGCTGACCAGCCCGCCGCCAACCAGATGAAGGCCGCCGAGCGCACGAAGCCCGCGCCGCGGACAGCCCCGCCGCGCGTCGCCGGCCTCAACCGCGAAGAGCACCCGACGGCCGCGGCCAAGACTGCCGGCACGCCGACAGTCACCGCCGCGATCTCGACGCAAGCGAGCTCCGCACAGCCCACGGTCAAGGTGGCCGCGGTGTCGGCAGATCCCATCGCCAAACTCACCAGGGCCCTGCGGTCGCTGCAGGCGCCGGTGTCTCCGCTCAGCTCGACATCGGTGCTGGTGGCCCTCGCCGCGGTGCGCGACGAACTGGAACGCAAGACCCTCAAGCCAACCAGTGCCGTTGCGCCGCAGTCGGTTTCGACGCTCGCCGACACCACACCCAATGTGCTGGTGATCGGCGTCGACGGCACCAATCTGAGCCGGGTGCTGGCCGACCCGGCCAACGCCAACTTCTTCCAGCTCATGCAGGGCGGCACCACGGCACCGGCGAGCATCGTCGGGCACACCACGATCAGCAATCCGTCATGGACCGCCATCCTCACCGGCGTCTGGGGTGAGAGGACCGGCGTCATCAACAACATCTTCAATCCAGCGGTCTACAACCGGTTCCCGACGGTGTTCAACCAACTGGAGACGTTCAATCCCGGCATCCAGACCACGGCGATCGCGAACTGGGACGTCATCTCGGCCATCGCCGTGTCGGGTTCGGTCGGCGCCGACCACGTCGTCAACATCTCGCACATCGCGGGTGACTCCAACTGGTCGCTCACCGACGACGCCGTCGGCGACGCGACCGAGGCCGCGATCGCCGCCGCCGACCCGAACAAGCCGAACTTCGTGTTCAGCTACTTCGTCGGCGTCGACGAGAACGGGCACAACTACGGCGGCGCGTCCACGGCATACGCCGAGGCGGTGCGGAACGTCGACCGCAACATCGGCGAGATCATGCAGTCGGTCAACGACTGGGAAGCGGCGACCGGCGAGCAGTGGACCGTCATCGTCGTCACCGACCACGGTCACCAGGACAGCAAGGGCTTCGGCCATGGGTTCCAATCACCCAATGAGACATCGACTTTCGTCATCGCCAACAATCCCGATCTGTTCACCGCCGGTGGCGTCAACCTGAAATACCAGATCGTCGACGTCACCCCGACGGTCGTGACGTTGTTCGGCGGCACGCCGGCGCCCAAGTCCGACGGCGTCTCCATCACGGGCCTCGGCGGCAGCACCGTCACGCCGATCGACGACGACGCGGCACTGCGGGCCGCCGTGCTGGACGTCATCGGCAAGTACGGGTACCCCAACATCGGCACCGACCTGACGCTCGGCGTGCGCACCGTCGCCGCGTCCGTGCCCTACTTCCTCAACCAGGCGTTCCAGCAGGTGACGGCGCAGTTGCGGTCGATCGCCGAGAAGAACATCTTCGTCATCAGCCCGCTGGCACAGGCGATGACCGTGCCCGTGCAGCTGGTCGGCAGCCTGACGTACGCCGCGACGAACGTCGTCGCGCAGGTCGTCGCCAGGCTGACCGGAGTCACCGGGGCCAGCCTCGTGCCGATCTTCATCCCGCCGCTGCCGCCGCTGGTCGGTACCGAGGACCCGGCCCCGGCAGCTGCTTGCACGGTCCTCGTGGCATGCGGCACGTCGGCGGGGATCATCGCGGCTTGATGTCACAGCCCTTCGCTAGCCTTACCGGGTGAGCTCACCCGATCCCGACGTGCGCCGGCAATGGCAGGAACTGGCCGAAGAAGTCCGCGGTCACCAGTTCCGCTACTACGTCAAAGATGCACCGATCATCTCCGACGGTGAGTTCGACAAGCTGCTCGGTGAATTGCAGGAGATCGAAGAGCGGTACCCCGAGCTGCGGACGCCGGATTCGCCGACGCAGCTGGTCGGCGGCGCCGGGTTCGCGACCGAGTTCGGCGAGGCACAGCACCTGGAGCGGATGCTGTCGCTAGACAATGCCTTCAACACCGATGAGCTGACGGCGTGGGCCGCGCGGCTCACCAACGAGCTGGGCCGCGAACTCGAGTACCTCTGCGAGCTCAAGGTCGACGGCGTCGCGCTGGCACTGGTCTACCGCGACGGCAAGCTGGTCCGGGGCGCCACGCGCGGCGACGGCCGCACGGGCGAGGATGTCACGCTCAACGCCCGCACCATCACCGACGTACCGGAGCAGCTGACCGGCACCGACGAATTCCCGGTGCCGGCGGTGCTGGAAGTCCGCGGTGAGGTGTACTTCCGTGTGGAGGATTTCGCCGCGCTCAACGTCAGCCTCATCGAGGAGGGCAAGGCGCCGTTCGCCAATCCGCGCAACAGTGCCGCCGGGTCGCTGCGACAGAAGAATCCTGCCGTCACCGCACGTCGCCGGCTGCACATGATCTGCCACGGTCTGGGCTACACCGAAGGCTTCGAGCCGGCATCGCTGCACGACGCGTACCGTGCGCTGCAGGCATGGGGGCTGCCGGTGTCGGACCACACAACCTGCGTCACCGGCATCGCGGCGGTGGCCGAACGCGTCGCGTACTGGGGCGAGCACCGTCATGACGTCGATCACGAAATCGACGGTCTGGTGGTCAAATTGGACGACCGCACGCTGCAGCGCCGCCTCGGCGCCACCAGCCGGGCGCCGCGGTGGGCCATCGCGTACAAGTACCCGCCCGAGGAGGTCACCACCAAGCTGCTCGACATCCGGGTGAGTGTGGGCCGTACCGGCCGCGTCACGCCGTTCGCGTACATGGAGCCCGTCACCGTCGCAGGTTCAACGGTCGGGCTCGCGACGTTGCACAACGCCACCGAGGTGAAGCGCAAGGGCGTGCTGATCGGCGACACCGTGGTGATCCGCAAGGCCGGCGACGTCATCCCCGAGGTGCTCGGCCCGGTCGTCGATCTGCGTGACGGTACTGAACGTGAATTCGTCATGCCCGCAACGTGTCCCGAATGCGGTAGCACGCTGGCGCCGTCGAAGGAGGGTGACGCCGACATCCGCTGCCCCAACACCCGATCCTGCCCCGCGCAGCTGCGTGAGCGGGTTTTCCACGTCGCGGGCCGCGGCGCCTTCGACATCGAGGGCCTCGGCTACGAGGCGGCCACCGCACTGCTGGCAGCCGGCGTCATCACCGATGAGGGCGACGTCTTCAACCTCACGCAAGACGACCTGTTGCGCACCAGCCTGTTCAAGACCCAGAAGGGCGAGCTCTCGGCCAACGGAGCCAGGCTGCTGGCCAACCTCGGCAAGGCCAAGCAACAGCCGTTGTGGCGGGTGCTGGTGGCGCTGTCCATCCGGCACGTCGGTCCGACGGCCGCTCGGGCGCTGGCCGCGGAATTCGGTGACCTGCAAGCGATCACCGAAGCCTCCGAGGAGCGGCTGGCCGCTGTCGAGGGCGTCGGCCCCACCATCGCCGCCGCCGTGATCGACTGGTTCACCGTCGACTGGCACCGTGCCATCGTCGACAAGTGGCGCGCGGCGGGCGTGCGCATGGCCGACGAACGCGACGCGAGCATCGAGCGCACGCTGGAAGGCCTGTCGATCGTGGTGACCGGCTCGCTGACCGGGTTCTCGCGGGACGAGGCCAAAGAGGCGATCCTGGTGCGCGGCGGCAAGGCGGCGGGTTCGGTGTCGAAGAAGACCGCCTACGTGGTGGCCGGCGACGCGCCGGGATCCAAGTACGACAAGGCTGTCGAACTCGGCGTGCCGATTCTCGACGAAGACGGCTTCCGGCGGTTGTTGGAAGAGGGGCCGGACGCGCTCTGAGCTCGATGGCGGCGCCGATGTCCCGCAGAATCCCGGCAATCACCACGCGATTCTGGGTGAACAAGACTTTGATCACCGCCGCATCGGTGTTCTGGCCGGATTAC
Organism: Mycobacterium sp. SMC-21; assembly: GCF_045310825.1. Taxonomy (NCBI): domain Bacteria; kingdom Bacillati; phylum Actinomycetota; class Actinomycetes; order Mycobacteriales; family Mycobacteriaceae; genus Mycobacterium; species Mycobacterium sp. SMC-21. Next base: position 5,605 of record NZ_JBJIAO010000044.1, read on the forward strand.
CTGTACGACCACCTGGGCCGCTGGATCGCGACAACGCTGCTGGTGGCGGCATGCGCCGTGGCGCTGTTGGTTCAACTGCGCGCAGACCGCTTGCGGCCGTGGGCATTCTGGCTCGCGATGCTGGCGACCAGTGCGGTGGGCACGGAGATCGCGAACGGGTTGCACGTCGCGTTCGGTCTGCGGTACCCGGCGATCGCTGTCGTTTGTCTCGCCGGCGTCGTGGGACTGCTGGCGCTCGGGCATGCGCACGTCGGAATGACGGAGTTGATCGCCGTCCGCACCCGGCGAGCCGAATGCTGGTTCTGGGCAACCGCTTTGGTGGCGTTCGGAATCGGGACTGCGCTGACCCACATGACGCCGGCTCCCATCTTGCCGCACCCAGTGTTGCAGCTCGTGCTGTGGGCTGCGCTGATCGCCGGTGTGGCGATGGCGTGCCGCTTGTCCGGTGGCATGTCGACGGCGGGCTTCTGGGGTTGTTTTGTCCTGACTCGTCCGTTGGGCGCGGCGGTCGCCTTCCTGCTGACCAACGCAAGTCAGGCCGGTGGGCTCGGCCTGGCTCGGCCCGCGGTCAGCGCGGCGCTGACCGCGGTGCTCATCGGCTCGGTGCGCTACCGCTGACCGCTACCGCACGATGGTCGCGACGATGCCGGCGAGATACCCGAGCCGCGCGACCTCGGACGGACGGAAGGCCGGCCCACCCGGGCGGCCCAGCATGATCGCCGTGTGGGGGTCACCCAACGGCGCGGCGGCCAGGGTGGTGTCGATGTCCCGCCAGAACTGCGGCACCCAGTCGCCGGTGGCGTCCAGTGCGGCGGCATGCTCGAGCGGCAGCCACGGCGCTGAGCTGGCGAGCGTCTCGGGCGCGCCCGGACTGCCGGTGATGCGATGGGGCGCCACGCCGTCCTTGCCGCCGGCCACCACGACACACCACCCGACCCGCAACACGCGCGGTGCCTCGTCGGCCAGCGTCTGGAGGCGCGCGGCCTTGCCCTTGGCGGCCGCCACATGGTCGATGAGTTCCAGCTCGCGATGGGCCTCGAGCAACCCGGTGTGGGGCCGGATGCTGTCCACGTACACGCCCTTGAGGGCCTCTGCCGCGGTGATCAGGGTGTCGGGCATGGACCCGAGCGGCAGCTCGACCACCAGGTCGTCGACGGCGTAGCCCGGGCCGCGTTCGACGACGTCGAGCGACAGGATGTCGGCGCCCACCGTGCCGAGAGCCACCGCCAGCGAGCCGAGGCTACCGGGGCGGTCTTCGAGCTGGACCCGCATCAGATAGGAGGACACGCCACAACTGTGGCACAGCGTCGTGGCGACGGCAGGACGTGCGGGTGCGGTGCGTGTCACGGATGTATTCCCCGTCGCTGCGCTCGCCCGGCCTCCCACTAGGGTGTTTAGACGTGTCGAAGATTTCCCGGGACGATGTCGCCCATCTGGCGAATCTGGCCCGGCTCGCCCTGACCGATGGTGAGCTGGACAGTTTCGCAGGCCAGCTCGATGCCATCCTGGCGCACGTCGGCAAGATTCAGGCCGTCGACGTCACCGGTATCGAGGCGACCGGCAATCCGCTCAAAGAGGTCAACATCACCCGGCCCGACGTCGAGGCGCCCAGCCTGGCGCAGGATCAGGCGCTGGCGGAGGCCCCGCGGGCCGAGGACGGCCGGTTCGCCGTGCCCCGCATCTTGGGAGAAGCAGAGTGAGCGACCTGATCCGTTTCGACGCGGCCACGCTCGGCGAGAAGATCGCCGCCGGCGACGTGTCGGCCACCGAGGTCACCCAGGCGCACCTGGACCAGATCGCCGCCACAGACGAGACCTACCACGCCTTCCTGTACGTGGGCGCCCAGGAGGCGCTGGCCGCTGCCGCCGCCGTCGACAAGCAGGTGGCAGCCGGTGAGCCGCTGGCATCGCCGCTCGCCGGAGTTCCGTTGGCGCTCAAGGACGTTTTCACGACCACTGACGCGCCGACGACGGCCGGCTCGAAGATCCTGGAGGGCTGGCGGTCGCCGTACGACGCGACGGTGACCGCACGGCTGCGCGCGGCCGGCATCCCGATCCTCGGCAAGACCAACATGGACGAGTTCGCCATGGGGTCGTCCACCGAGAACTCGGCCTACGGCCCGACCCGCAACCCCTGGGACGTCAACCGGGTTCCGGGTGGTTCCGGTGGCGGTAGCGCCGCCGCGCTCGCGGCGTTCCAGGCCCCGCTGGCGATCGGCACCGACACCGGTGGCTCGATCCGTCAGCCCGCCGCGCTGACCGCGACGGTCGGCGTCAAGCCCACCTACGGCACCGTCTCGCGGTACGGCCTGATCGCCTGCGCGTCGTCGCTGGACCAGGGCGGGCCATGCGCCCGAACGGTGCTCGACACCGCGCTGTTGCACCAGGTGATCGCCGGCCACGACCCGCGCGATTCCACCTCGGTCGACGCTGCTGTGCCCGACGTCGTGGGTGCGGCCCGCGCCGGCGCCACCGGTGACCTGAAGGGCGTCCGGATCGGTGTGGTCAAGCAGCTGCACACCGGCGAGGGCTACCAGCCCGGCGTGCTGTCGTCGTTCAACACCGCGGTGGACCAGCTGACCGAGCTCGGTGCCGAGATCACCGAGGTCGACTGCCCGCACTTCGACTACTCGCTGGCGGCCTACTACCTGATCCTGCCGTCCGAGGTGTCCTCGAACCTCGCGCGCTTCGACGCGATGCGCTACGGCCTGCGCGTCGGCGACGACGGCACCCACAGCGCCGAAGAGGTCATGGCGCTGACCCGTGCCGCCGGCTTCGGTCCGGAAGTCAAGCGCCGCATCATGATCGGCACATACGCCCTGTCCTCGGGCTATTACGACGCCTACTACAACCAGGCCCAGCGCGTGCGCACCCTGATCGCCCGCGACCTGGACCAGGCGTACGAGAAGGTCGACGTGCTCGTCACCCCGACGACCCCGACCACCGCTTTCGGGCTGGGCGAGAAGGTCGACGATCCGCTGGCGATGTACCTGTTCGACCTGTGCACGCTGCCGCTGAACCTGGCCGGCCACTGCGGCATGTCGGTGCCGTCGGGCCTGTCGCCGGACGACAACCTGCCAGTCGGGCTGCAGATCATGGCGCCGGCCCTGGCCGACGACCGGCTGTACCGCGTCGGCGCGGCCTACGAAGCCGCGCGCGGCGCACTGCCGACCGCCGTCTAGCGGCAGTCGGCCGCTCGTTCAACAAGAACGAGAACCCGCGAGCGGGCAGTATGGGGTCATGCGGATAGGTGTGCTGACCGGTGGCGGTGACTGTCCTGGCCTGAATGCGGTGATCCGGGCGGTGGTCCGCACCTGCGATGCCCGGTACGGCTCGACGGTCGTCGGGTTCCGGGACGGCTGGCGTGGCCTGCTCGAGAATCGCCGCGAGCAGCTCAAGAACGACGACCGCAACGACCGGCTACTGGCCAAGGGCGGCACCATGCTGGGCACCGCGCGCGTCAACCCCGACAAGCTGCGGGCCGGGCTGGACCAGATCAAGCAGACGCTCGAGGACAACGGCATCGACGTGCTGATCCCGATCGGCGGGGAAGGCACGCTGACCGCGGCGCACTGGCTGGCCGAAGAGAACGTCCCCGTCGTGGGCGTGCCCAAGACCATCGACAACGACATCGATTGCACCGACGTCACTTTCGGCCACGACACGGCGCTGATGATCGCCACCGAAGCCATCGACCGCCTGCACAGCACGGCCGAGTCGCACCAGCGGGTGATGCTCGTCGAGGTGATGGGACGGCACGCGGGCTGGATCGCGCTCGGCGCCGGCATGGCGGCCGGCGCCCACATGACCCTGATCCCGGAACAGCCGTTCGACGTCGAAGAGGTGTGCCGGCTGGTGAAACAGCGCTTCGTGCGCGGTGATTCGCATTTCATCTGCGTCGTCGCCGAAGGCGCGCGACCGGCCGAGGGGTCGATGCAGTTGCGCGACGGCGGAATTGACGAATTCGGGCATGTGCGATTCACCGGCGTCGCGCAGCAGCTGGCCATCGAGATCGAGAAGCGGATCCGTAAGGAAGTTCGCACCACCGTGCTCGGCCACGTGCAGCGCGGCGGCACCCCGACGCCCCACGACCGGGTGCTGGCCACCCGGTTCGGGATCAATGCCGCCGACGCCGCACACGCGGGAGAGTACGGGATGATGGTGTCGTTGCAGGGCCAGGAGATCGGCCGGGTGCCGTTGGCCGACGCGGTGCGGCAATTGAAGCTCGTGCCGCAGAGCCGTTACGACGACGCCGCGGAGTTCTTCGGTTAGCGGTAGGCCTTCGGCAGGGGCATGCCCAGCTCGGACTCCACCGCGCGCAGCCGGCTCGGGTAGTCGGTGATGATGCCGTCGGCGCCGGCAGCGATCTGGGCCCGCATGGTGTCGGCGTCGTTGATGGTCCACGGAATCACTTTGAGCCCGAGGGCGTGTGCGCGATCGATGAACGCCCTGTCGGCGACCAGAGCGAACCCCGGATCCTTCGGGGTGAGCCCGTAGGGCACCGAGTAGCCGGGAGACAGGATGTTCGCGCCGACCGACGCCGCTCCCGCGACCGGGTCGGTGACCACCGCCGGGTTCACGTCGGCCGTCCACGCCGAGTTCGGCACCCATGTCGTCTCATCCCACAGCGCCACCAGGGGGATACCGGGCTCTTGCTGCCGGACCAGTGGCAGGGTGCGCCAGTCGAAACTCTGGATCTCGACTTTGTCGACCTTGCCTGCGGCCCGCACGGCGCCGAGGATGACAGCGACGAATTGTTGTGGTGTGGCAGAGGTTTCGGGCTTGTCGGCTTCGATCTTGGTCTCGATGTTGTACCGGACGGCGGCGTGATGCGCGTCGGCGAGCGCGAAGACCTGGTCCAGGGTGGCGATCTTGTTGTCGCTCACGACCTCGGCGTCCGGGAAGCCGCTGAGTCGCTTGCCGCAATCCAGGGTGTGCAGCTGCGCACGGGTGAGGTCGTGCACGAGCTTGCCGACATAGGGGTATTGCGGGTCACCGGGGAAGGCAGGGCCGGTGTCGGCGCACTTGTCGGGCTGGATGGCCGGGTCGTGCCACACCATGGGCGCGCCGTCCTTGGCGAGGACGATGTCGAGTTCCAGTGTGGTGACGCCGAGTTCGATGGCCTTGGTGAACGCGCGCAGCGATTCCTCGGTGGTCTCGCCGCGTCCGCCGCGGTGCGCCTGCAGGTCGAAAGCGTCGGAATCGGCCGAGGCGACGGGCAGCGCCGTCAGCGCGAAGGTGGTCAGCAGGGCGCCGATGCGTGCGAGCATCCGCGGAGACTAACCGGGCCGGGGAAATGGCCGGTGAACGGCAACTAGGATCAGGCGCATGGCTGACGCAGACCTTCTCGACTACGACGACGTCCTCGCGACGTACGAGCCCGTCATGGGCATGGAAGTCCATGTCGAGCTGTCCACCGAGACCAAGATGTTCTGTGGTTGTGCGAACCGGTTCGGTGCCGAGCCGAACACGCTGGTGTGCCCGGTGTGCCTCGGCCTGCCCGGCGCGCTGCCGGTGGTCAACGAAGCGGCCGTGGAGTCCGCGATCCGGATCGGGCTGGCGCTGAACTGCGACATCGCGCCGTGGGGCCGGTTCGCCCGGAAGAACTACTTCTACCCGGACCAGCCGAAGAACTACCAGATCAGCCAGTACGACGAGCCCATCGCCGTCAACGGCTACCTGGACGTCCCGCTGGAGGACGGCAGCACCTGGCGCGTCGAGATCGAGCGCGCCCACATGGAGGAGGACACCGGCAAGCTGACCCACCTGGGTAGCGACACCGGGCGCATCTCGGGCGCCACCACCTCGCTGGCCGACTTCAACCGCGCCGGGGTGCCGCTCGTCGAGATCGTGACCAAGCCCATCGAGGGCGCGGGCGAACGCGCCCCGGAGATCGCCCGCGCCTACGTCACTGCGCTGCGGGACCTGTTGCGCGGCTTGGACGTTTCCGATGTCCGCATGGACCAGGGCTCGATGCGCTGCGACTCGAACGTCTCGCTCAAGCTCAAGGGCGCCGCGGAGTTCGGCACCCGCACCGAGACCAAGAACGTCAACTCGCTCAAGAGCGTCGAGGTGGCGGTCCGCTACGAGATGCGCCGGCAGGCCGCCGTGCTGCAGTCCGGCGGCACCATCACGCAGGAGACCCGGCACTTCCACGAGGACGGCCACACCACGTCCGGGCGCAGCAAGGAAACCGCCGAGGATTACCGCTACTTCCCGGAGCCGGACCTTGAGCCCATCGCGCCGTCGGACGAGCTGGTGGAGCGGCTGCGCGGCACCATCCCCGAGCTTCCGTGGTTGGTGCGCAAGCGGATTCAGGACGACTGGGGCATCTCTGACGAGGTCATGCGCGACCTCGTCAACGCCGGTGCGGTCGAGCTGGTGGCCGCGACCGTCGAGCACGGCGCGTCCAGTGAGGCGGCGCGCGCCTGGTGGGGCAACTTCCTGACCCAGAAGGCCAACGAGAGCGAAGTGACACTCGACGAGCTGGCCATCACGCCGGCCCAGGTCGCCGCGGTGGTCAAGCTGGTCGACGACGGCAAGCTGTCCAACAAGCTGGCCCGTCAGGTCGTCGAGGGCGTGCTGGCCGGCGAGGGTGAGCCCGAGCAGGTCATGAACGACCGCGGACTGGTTGTGGTGCGCGATGATTCGCTCATCCAGGCGGCCATCGACGAGGCGCTGGCGGCGCAGCCGGACATCGCCGACAAGATCCGTGGTGGCAAGGTCCAGGCCGCGGGTGCGATCGTCGGCGCGGTGATGAAGGCGACCAAGGGTCAGGCCGACGCGGCACGTGTGCGCGAACTGGTGATCGCGGCCTGCAGCTAGCGCAACACTTCCTGCGGCGCGGGTGCGGTCGTCGGCTTGAGTGACGACACGCCCGCGACGCAGTAGCCCGCGATCACGAAACACACCGCGGCGCAGGGCAGATTGCCGGTCGGGGTGCCCGCGCCGGTGACGCCGTCGATGGCGCCGGCGAAGTCGGGCAGCGCGGCCAGCCAGAGCACCGTGAAGGTCAGCAGGTACAGCACGCCGAACACCCGCACGTACGAACTCGGGTGCTGCGTGCCGACCCGGCGCGTGATCCGCCAGTCCTGAATGAGGACCGGCACCGCCACGAACGTGAATATCGCCATCTCCACGCCGAGGACCACGTATTGCGTCGCACTGTGGTGGGCGGAGAGCAACGTCGGCAGGCTGAACAGCCCCATGAGGACCGGTGCCAGCACGCTGACGACCGCTGTGCGCCAGGTCAACGACACCGCACCCGGTGGTGTGCCCGCGGCCACCCGGCGCCCGACCAGGACGTGCACCAGGAAGGCGACCGCCGCGGGTCCGACCACCGCGAGGCTCACCCAGCTGCTCACCGGCACGCAGCCGAGCGTCGGGTGATTCAGGGGGTTCGCGGTGTTCCAGACCCACCAGCGCAGCTGCGGACCGAGATGGTCGAACACGCCGTAGACGCAGCCGTGCACGAAGCCGACGCAGATGGCGCCGACGACCGCGCCGCGCCGTTCGAAGACGCCGGTGGCGCGGACGATGTCGTAGGCCAGGGTGATGGTCGCCGGGTACAGCGCCACGATGTACAGCGGTAGCCGTCCGTCGACGAAATCGACGCTGAACACGTTGTGCACCAGCATGACGCCGAGCCGAGTGCCGGCGAAGATGTCCGGTGGATGCCGGGGGAGTTCGGTCGCCACCGCGTAGACCAGCGACGCCAGCCAGATGGCGATCCCGGTCGGGTCGCGCCGGACCCGCCGCAGCGCGTAGGCCAGGGCGAGTGCCGCGCCGACCAGCATCAGCAACTCGACGACCGGCATGGTCCAGTGGGCCAGGGTCAGGGGGTTGCGCAGTTTGACCCAGGACTCGTCGTCGCAGGAAAAGCCCAGGTAGCCGGCCAGCCGAGCGAAGTCGGCCGGGCACGCGCGCATCATCGAGCGACCCTCACGTCGGGCGCCAAATTACGTCTTGTCGTCCGTGCTACGCGGGAATCCGCCCTGCGGGAACAGCGGGAACACGACGTCGTCGAACTTCTCGACGTCGCCGGCCGTCTTGTTCACCGTGGCGCCCCAGACATTGCCGTCGGGGGAGAGCTTCAGCGCGAAGACGTGGCCGTGGGTGTCGGTGCGGAGGGCCTCGGGGTCACCCGTGACCGCGCCGGTCTCCTTCGACAGCCGGACGGCCACCGTCTTCTTGGTGTTGACGAGATTGACCATGACGGTGTCGTCGGTCGCCACACAGCCCGCGACACCGGGTCGGTCGGGCCAGCTCCACACCGTCGACACCTTGGAGTCCTTGGTGATCCGCTGCAGCCGGTCGCCGGTCGGGGTCCGGTCGGTGACGTACAAGGAGCCGCTGGCGCCGTCGATGCACAGCCCGCCGCCGGAGCCCATGCCCGACAGCGCGGTGGTCGGGGGCGCCTGGCCCACCGTCGTCGGCTGCTCGATGCGCAGCAGCTTGCCCGCCAGCGAAGCCGGATCGGCTGCGGCCGCGGGGTTTCCGGCGTCGCCGGTGAGCACCACGAGGGTCGTCGGGCTGCTGAAGATCAGCGCCCCGGTGTTGCCTGTGGGGCCCTTGGGAATGCCGGTGAGGATCGGTTTCGGCACGTCGCCGTCGGCGATGCGGACCACCCGGTTGTCGGTCGGCGTGGTGATGTACGCGTACATCAGCCGGTCCTGTTGGTAACTCGGCGACAGCACGATGTCCATGAGCCCGCCGTCACCGGAGGCGTCGACCGGGATCACGGTCTTGACCTTGGGTTCCGCCGTCGTCGAGATGTTCTTGACGGCGCCGGTGACGCGTTCGGCGACGATCGCCGACTTGCTGTCGCCGCCCATGATCAGGCCGCTGGTGCTCTCCAGGCAGCCCTGCAGCACGGCCGGCGCCGGGCACGCCTTGGGGAACGGGTTCGGCGGCAGCGGCGGCGGGGGCGGTGGCGGCGAGCTGGGGGCCCCGCCGAGGTCGGGCTCGATGGTGAACGGCTCGGACGCCGCCGAATCGAAACGGGCGCAGCTGGGCAGCGCCAGCAAAGCGATGGCGCACAACGCCAGGACCCGTCGAGCGGGTGCAGAGCCGGAACGCTCAGGCCGGTGTCGAGGCCTCGTCAGCGCAGTCTGCGTCGACCGCCGCAATGTCATGCCCGCCAGGTTACGGACTGTTCGAGGATGCTCGCCACGTCGGGGCCGCGCGCCGGGCCGGGCAAATCCCGTGAACAAGCCGGTCAAACCACCGCTTAAATCCACGGTCAGCAGTGCAGTTGCACTTACCCTGGCAACTATGACCAGTACTTCCCATGACTCGCGCGCATGGCGACGGCCCGACGAGTCGGCCGCCAGGCCCGCGTCGGCACGCCTGGTCGATCCAGAAGACGACCTGCCCATCACGACCTACCGCGGCAGTGGCGGCGCAGAGGGCGGTGAGACCGCCGCGACCACTGCCATCCCGCGGTTCGACAACGAGTCGTCCGACGAGGCGACCGAGGTGACGCCCGCGTCGTCGACGCCGTCCTCGATGGCATTCGATCTCATGCACGAACCCGAGCCGCTGCCGTACGTGCAACCCCGGGAGCGGCGTGCGGAGCAGACCTCCGATGCGTTGGGGCCCGCCGAGATCGAGCCCGACCCCGAGACCGACGCCCGGGTACGCGTCGCCAAGCGCCGCGGCACCCAGGACCTGGGACTCATGGTGCTGCGTGTCGGCCTCGGCGCCTGGCTGGTGGTCCACGGACTGCAGAAGGCATTCGGCTGGTGGGGCGGCCAGGGCCTGAACGGGTACGAGCACGCGCTGGCCGCCGCCGGCTTCCAGCACGCGGGGATACTGACCTATCTCGCCACCGGGGCGCAGATCGGCGCCGGTGTCCTGCTGGTGCTGGGGTTGTTCACCCCGGTCGCCGCCGCGGTCGCGGTGGGCTACCTGCTCAACGCGCTCGCCGTGGAGGTGGCCGCACAACCCGTGCACGGCTACTTCCCGTATTTCCTGCCCGAGGGCCACGAGTACCTGGTGACCATGATCGTGCTCGCCGCGGCGCTGACCCTGACGGGGCCGGGTCTCTACGGCTTCGACGCCGGACGCGGCTGGGCCCGCCGGCCCTTCATCGGGTCGATCCTGTGCCTGTTGCTCGGCATCGGCGCGGGCGTCGGCGCGTGGCTGCTGCTGAACGGATCAAACCCGCTGCACTGAGCCTGCTCGGGCGCGGCGCCGGCTCACTCGTTGTACGGATTGGGCACGACGCCGCCGCTGGCGGCGGTCAGCACCGGCAGTGACGCGAACGTCACACCGGGCAGGCGCAGGTCGGTGCCGTCGGTCAATTCGGCCTTGGCCCACTTGGAGCGGTCGAACCGCAGTCCCTTGATGTCCTGCCACGTCACCGTCCGGCTGCCGAGCAGCGACCGCGCCGTGACGCCCTTCTTGTCCGCCACGGTGCGGTAGCGAATCACCATCGCCGACAACACGATCGGGATGACGAGCAGCACCGCGCACCAGGCCGGGCCGGCGAACACCAGAGCCAGCAGACCGATGGCGAAGAACCCCACCGCCAGATGGGCGACCCCCGGGATCTTGATCACGACGGGCTGGGGTGCGGTCGAAGCGGTTCTGCGGCTCACGCCATTCATCTTCCCAGGCGGCGGGTCGGCCGGTTGCCGGGTGTGTCCGGCAACGGAACTGATTTGACCTGCGCGCGCCGCGAGGACTACCGTCACCGTTATGCAGACCTCGGCATTGCTTGTAGTAACTGGGCGCGTTGGTGCGTGACCAGGCTGACTAAGCCGACTACAAGCATCGACGCGCAACCCTCGTACAGCAGCAGACGCTGACGGGGGTTTTTTGTTTGCCCGGGAACGCCAAAACCGCAACACGATCAAGAGGACAAGAGTGAGCGCACCCACCACGCGACCGCCAGAGTCGACGCCGCAGCCCAACGGAGCGGGCGGCGCGGTCAACGGTCATTCGAAATTCGTTGCCCCGCAACAGATGACCGGTGCCCAGGCCGTCGTCCGGTCGCTCGAGGAACTCGACGTCGACACCATTTTCGGCATCCCCGGTGGTGCCGTGCTGCCGGTCTACGACCCGCTGTTCGACTCGAAGAAGGTGCGCCACGTGCTGGTGCGGCACGAGCAGGGCGCCGGCCACGCCGCGTCGGGCTACGCGCACGCCACCGGCAAGGTCGGCGTGATGATGGCCACCTCGGGTCCCGGCGCCACCAACCTGGTCACGCCGCTGGCCGACGCGCAGATGGACTCGATCCCGGTCGTCGCGATCACCGGCCAGGTCGGCCGCGGGCTGATCGGCACCGACGCCTTCCAGGAAGCCGACATCTCCGGCATCACCATGCCGATCACGAAGCACAACTTCCTGGTCCGCAACGGTGACGACATCGCCAAGGTGATCGCCGAGGCTTTCCACATCGCCGCCTCCGGCCGTCCCGGCGCCGTCCTCGTCGACATCCCGAAGGACGTGCTGCAGGGTCAGTGCACCTTCAGCTGGCCGCCGGTCATCGACCTGCCCGGATACAAGCCGAACACCAAGCCGCACAGCCGTCAGATCCGTGAGGCCGCCAAGCTGATCGCCGCGTCGCGCAAGCCGGTGCTGTATGTCGGTGGCGGCGTCATCCGCGGCGAGGCGTCGGCCGAGCTACTTGAGCTCGCCGAGCTGACGGGCATTCCCGTCGTGACCACCCTGATGGCGCGCGGCGCGTTCCCCGACAGCCACCCGCAGCACATGGGCATGCCCGGCATGCACGGCACGGTCTCCGCCGTGGCGGCGCTGCAGAAGAGTGACCTGCTGATCGCCCTCGGCACCCGCTTCGACGACCGGGTCACCGGCCAGCTGTCGTCGTTCGCGCCCGACGCCAAGGTGATCCACGCCGACATCGACCCCGCCGAGATCGGCAAGAACCGGCACGCCGACGTGCCGATCGTCGGTGACATCAAGAACGTCATCGTCGACCTGCTCGCGGCGCTGCGCCGGGACGGTGTCGCCGCCGACACGCTGGATCTCGCCGACTGGTGGACGTACCTCAACGGGGTCAAGGAGACGTACCCGCTGAGCTACGGCCCGCAGAGTGACGGCAGCCTGTCGCCGGAGTACGTCATCGAGAAGCTGGGCCAGATCGCCGGGCCGGACGCGCTGTACGTCGCGGGCGTCGGTCAGCACCAGATGTGGGCCGCGCAGTTCATCAAGTACGAGAACCCGAAGACCTGGCTGAACTCGGGCGGTCTCGGCACCATGGGCTTCTCCATCCCGGCCGCGATGGGCGCCAAGTTCGCCCGCCCGGAGGCCGAGGTGTGGGCCATCGACGGCGACGGCTGCTTCCAGATGACCAATCAGGAGCTGGCCACCTGCGCCCTCGAAGGGGCGCCGATCAAGGTTGCGCTGATCAACAACGGCAACCTGGGCATGGTGCGGCAGTGGCAGACGCTGTTCTACGACGAGCGCTACTCCAACACCAACCTGTCGACGCACTCGCACCGCATCCCCGACTTCGTGATGCTGGCCGAGGCGCTGGGTTGCGTCGGTCTGCGCTGCGAGCGTGCCGAGGACGTCGAGGACGTCATCCGGCAGGCCCGCGAGATCAACGACCGCCCCGTCGTCATCGACTTCATCGTCGGCGCCGACGCCCAGGTGTGGCCGATGGTCGCCGCAGGCACCAGCAATGACGAGATCATGGCGGCGCGCGATATCCGTCCGCTGTTCGACAACGAGGATCAGGTGTAAGCGCCATGTCGACCACTCACACACTCTCGGTCCTCGTCGAGGACACCCCCGGTGTGCTCGCCCGCGTGGCGGCACTGTTCTCGCGGCGTGGCTTCAACATCCAGTCGCTGGCGGTCGGCGCCACCGAGCAGAAGAACATGTCGCGAATGACCATCGTGGTCTGCGTCGAAGAACAGCTGCCGCTCGAGCAGATCACCAAGCAGCTCAACAAGCTGATCAACGTCATCAAGATCGTCGAGCAGGAACCGGACAACTCCGTCTCCCGCGAGCTGGCGCTGATCAAGGTGCGGGCCGACGCCACCACCCGTGGCCAGGTGATCGAGGCCGTCAACCTGTTCCGTGCGAAGGTCGTCGACGTGTCCACCGAATCGCTGACCGTCGAGGCCACCGGTACCCAGGAGAAGCTCGACGCATTGCTGCGAGTGCTGGAGCCGTATGGTATTCGCGAGCTGGTCCAGTCCGGTGTGGTCTCGTTGGCGCGCGGCCCGCGAGGCATCGGCGCGGCCAAGTAACCGAGCTGGATCCCAAGCAGAACTTCGAACAAGAGAAACAAGGTAAGGAAAAGTCAAGTGGCAGTTGAGATGTTCTACGACGACGATGCGGACCTGTCGATCATCCAGGGTCGCAAGGTCGGCGTCATCGGCTACGGCAGCCAGGGACACGCGCATTCGCTTTCGCTGCGCGACTCGGGTGTGCAGGTCAAGGTCGGCCTGAAGGAGGGCTCGAAGTCCCGCGAGAAGGTCACCGAGCAGGGCCTCGAGGTCGACACTCCGGCCGAGGTCGCCAAATGGGCCGACGTCATCATGCTGCTGGCGCCGGACACCGCGCAGGCCGAGATCTTCACCAATGACATCGAGCCCAACCTCAAGGACGGCGACGCGCTGTTCTTCGGCCACGGCCTCAACATCCACTTCGGTCTGATCAAGCCCCCGGCCAACGTCACCATCGGCATGGTCGCCCCCAAGGGCCCCGGCCACCTGGTGCGTCGTCAGTTCGTCGACGGCAAGGGCGTCCCGGCCCTGATCGCCATCGACCAGGACCCCAAGGGCGAGGGCCAGGCGCTGGCGCTGTCCTACGCCAAGGGCATCGGCGGCACCCGCGCCGGCGTCATCAAGACCACCTTCAAGGAAGAGACCGAGACCGACCTGTTCGGTGAGCAGGCCGTCCTCTGTGGTGGTACCGAGGAACTGGTCAAGACCGGTTTCGAGGTCATGGTCGAGGCCGGCTACGCCCCGGAGATGGCCTACTTCGAGGTGCTGCACGAGCTCAAGCTCATCGTCGACCTGATGTACGAGGGCGGCATCGCCCGCATGAACTACTCGGTGTCCGACACCGCTGAGTTCGGTGGCTACCTGTCGGGCCCGCGCGTCATCGACGCCGACACCAAGGAGCGCATGCGCGCCATCCTGAAGGACATCCAGGACGGCACCTTCGTCAAGCGCCTGGTCGCCAACGTCGAGGGCGGCAACAAGGAGCTCGAGGGTCTGCGCAAGGCCAACGCCGAGCACCCGATCGAGGTCACCGGCAAGAAGCTGCGCGACCTGATGAGCTGGGTCGACCGGCCCATCACCGAGACTGCCTAGTTTCTGACGCCCGAAAGGCCGGTTACGGCACGCGAAACAGCGTGCGGTAACCGGCCTTTCGTCTTTTTCAGTAGACGGTGTATCCGATGGAGGCCAGCGCGCGGGCGACGTTGCGGCCGTCGGCGCTGCCCGGGAGCTTCACGGATCGGTCGATGTCGAGGCCCTCGCCGGCGACCCCGTAGAAGTCGGTCGACACCGGATCGTCGGGCTCCGGCGGTTCGATGCGGCCGTCCGGGTAGATGGCCTGGGCCCGCATCGCCCACATGCTCCGCTCGGCGGCGATCACGTGATAGCCGCACAACGGCGGGCGCATCTGGTAGAGCTCCACATCACCGACTGCGAACCACCGCTCATTGGGTACCGCGCCCACCAGCCGGGCTGTGCCTGCGAACGTCACCCCATCACGTTAGGCCGGGTCGGCAGGGTGTCCCGACGCCAATTTTGGTTGCCGAAGCTGTCGTTGCTGGTAGATGACGCGTGTTCCGAGTGGATCACCGCGCCCTGACCGCAGAATCACCAACGCGTGCATTGACTCTGCGCCAGCGGCATTGGCCACTCGAACGTTCCAGCCACAGCCGCAGGGTCAACCAGTCACCGCGATCGACTCTGCGGCCACGGCGGCGTCCTCTCGACATTTGTCGCCCTCAGCGCGGAATGAAAGCGGACCGCCCTGACGGTGCGCACTGATCATCACAGCACGCGACACGCCGGGCGCGGGCGGCGAGCGACGAACTACCCGCCCAACCGGTCCGCGACCGTGACGACCCGCCGCGCCAGGTGATCCAATGCCGCGTAGGTGTTGTCGTCGAACTGGCGGATGTTGTCGTGATTGGCCAGCAGGCTCACACCGTAGGGGTTGCCGTCGGCGAACTTGAGCGGGTCGGTGTAACCGGGCGGCACGAGGATGCCACCCCAGTGCATCAGCGTGATGTAGAGCGACAGCAGCGTCGTCTCCTGGCCGCCGTGCGCGGTGTTGGTCGAGGTGAACCCGGCGTACACCTTGTCCGCCAACACGCCCTTCGACCACAGGCCGCCGAGGGAGTCCAGGAACCCGCGCAGCTGCGAGGCGACCGAGCCGAAGCGGGTCGGTGAGCCGAAGATCACCGCGTCGGCCCAGACGATGTCGTCACCGGTAGAGGCCGGAAGGTCTTTGGTCGCTTCGTAATTCGCGGTCCACGCCGAGTTGTGCGCGAACGACTCGGGGGCAGCGGTCTCGGCGACGGGCCGCAGCCGCACCTCGGCGCCGCACGATTCCGCGGTGCTCGCGACCCGTTGCGCCATGGAGCTGCCGTGCCCGGTCGCGGAGTAATAGATCACAGAAAGCTTGGCCATGCGCCAAGCCAACACTATGGCGCGAGCGACGGCAGCGTCTTCACCCCGAATTCACGACGCAGCACGGTACGCGCGGCGTACAGACCGGCCATGCCGTGCACGCCGGTGCCCGGCGGGGTGGCCGACGAGCAGACATACGCCTTGGGGATGGGTGTGGTCCAGGGGTTGGCCCGCAGCGTCGGCCCGATCATCGCGGCCTTGAGCGTCGCGCCGCCGACGATGATGTCGCCGTCGACGTAGTTGGCGTTGTGCCGTGACATCTCGGCGGCCGGCACCGCGCGCGCCGCCAGCACCAGATCGCGGAAACCCGGTGCGGCGTCTTCGAACAACGCGATGACGGTGTCGGTCTGGTCGACGGTCGAGCCGGCCGGCACATGACAGTAGGTCCACAGCGGCCGACGGCCCTGGGCGTCGATGCGTGACGGATCTGCGAGGTGCGGCAGCGAGGCCAGGGTCATCGGGTGCTCGGCATGGCGGCCGTGCCAGATCTCGCGCTCGGCGTGTGCCATCTGGGCCCGGGTGCCGCCGAGGTGGACGGTGGGCGACGACGCCATTCGCGGATCGCGCCAGGGGATTTCACCCGACAGCACGAAGTCGATCTTGCAGACGCCGGGCCCGAATTTGTAGCGGCGCAAGGCTTTTGCGTAACGGTCGGGAACCGCGGGTCCGTAGATGTCGAGCGGCGCGGTCGGCGAGGTGTCGTAGATGGCCACGCCGACGGGCGGGCTGGTCACAGGGGAGCCGGTGATGAGCTCGCCGCCGTGCGCGCGCAAGTCGGCGATGAGCGCATCGGTGATGGTCTGGGTGCCACCGACGGGGACGGGCCAGCCCGCCGTGTGCGCGACGGTGGTGAGCATGATGCCCGCGCCGCTGTTGACGGGCGATGGCATGGGGTGGATGGCGTGCGTGCCGACGCCGGTGAACAGGGCCTGGGCGTCGTCGCCGCGCAGCAGGCCCCACGCCGGACTGCCCTGGGCCAGCACGCGCAGCCCGGCCCGCACGGTGCTCGGCAGGTCCGGCGGCAAGGACCGTTTGTCGCCGAGGAAGAAGCCGAGGACGCCGTCGACGTGCTCGACCAGAGGGCCCAGCAGCCGTCGCCACGATGAGCCGTGTTCGAGCTCGGCGCAGGTGCGCTCCAGCGAGTGGTAAGCGATGGCGGCTCCGCCGGAAGGCAGGGGATTGGC
Organism: Mycobacterium sp. SMC-21; assembly: GCF_045310825.1. NCBI lineage: Bacteria > Bacillati > Actinomycetota > Actinomycetes > Mycobacteriales > Mycobacteriaceae > Mycobacterium > Mycobacterium sp. SMC-21. The sequence continues at coordinate 22,414 of NZ_JBJIAO010000044.1, forward strand.
GTACGAGATCTCCGGCGTCACCATCTGTACCCCGCGGGCCGCGAGGTCGAACTCCGCGAAGAACGGCGACACGACCCCCAGCGGGTGTACCGCCGAGCAGACGTCGTGCAAAACGCCTGGATATTCCGGGTCGGGGGCGCTGCGCGCGCCGCCGCCGGGCGTCGGCTGACCTTCGATGACCCGGACCGACAGCCCCGCTCGTGCGCAGATGACGGCCGCGGCCAGGCCATTCGGTCCACTACCGACGACGGTGACGTCCACCACGTCGATGGTAGTGACGGCCGCTGACAACGCAGCTCAAGGCAACCGCGATTGGTAGCGCGGCCATGCCGCCCACTAGTCTGTGCGCGTGAGCCTTCCTGTCGTACTCATCGCTGACAAACTCGCCGAATCGACCGTCGCCGCCCTCGGCGACCAGGTAGAGGTCCGTTGGGTCGACGGACCCGACCGCGAAAAGCTGCTGGCCGCCGTGCCGGACGCCGACGCCCTTCTGGTGCGCTCGGCCACCACGGTGGACGCCGAGGTGCTGGCCGCGGCACCCAAGCTCAAGATCGTCGCCCGCGCCGGCGTCGGCCTGGACAACGTGGACGTCGACGCCGCCACCGCGCGTGGCGTGCTGGTCGTCAACGCCCCGACCTCGAACATCCACAGCGCCGCCGAGCACGCCCTGGCGCTGCTGCTCTCGACGGCCCGCCAGATTCCGGCCGCCGACGCCACCCTGCGCGAGCACACCTGGAAGCGCTCCAAGTTTTCGGGCACCGAGATCTTCGGCAAGACCGTCGGCGTCGTGGGCATGGGCCGCATCGGCCAGCTCGTCGCGCAGCGCCTCGCCGCGTTCGGCGCGCACATCGTCGCCTACGACCCCTATGTCTCGCAGGCCCGTGCCGCCCAGCTCGGTATCGAGCTGCTGAGCCTCGATGAGCTTTTGGGCCGCGCTGATTTCATCTCGGTGCACCTGCCCAAGACCAAGGAAACCGCCGGCCTGATCAACAAGGAAGCGCTGGCCAAGACCAAGCCGGGCGTCATCATCGTCAACGCCGCCCGCGGCGGCCTGATCGACGAGCAGGCCCTGGCCGACGCGATCACCAGTGGCCACGTCCGTGGCGCCGGCCTCGACGTGTTCGCCACCGAGCCCTGCACCGACAGCCCGCTGTTCGAGCTGCCGCAGGTCGTCGTGACGCCGCACCTCGGCGCCTCCACCGAAGAGGCCCAGGACCGCGCCGGCACCGACGTCGCCGCGAGCGTGAAGCTGGCGCTGGCCGGCGAGTTCGTGCCGGACGCCGTCAACGTCGGCGGCGGTGTCGTCGGCGAAGAGGTCGCGCCGTGGCTCGACCTGGTGCGCAAGCTGGGCCTGCTGGTCGGTGCCCTGGCACCGGCGCTCCCGGCCTCGCTGAACGTCGAGGTGCTCGGCGAGCTGGCGTCGGAAGACGTTGAGATTCTGAAGCTTTCGGCGATGCGCGGCCTGTTCTCGGCCGTCATCGAGGACCAGGTGACGTTCGTCAACGCGCCGGCGCTGGCCGCCGAGCGTGGCGTCGAGGCCGTCCTCACCAGCGAGACCGAGAGCCCCAACCACCGCAGCGTCGTCGACGTGCGCGCCGTGGCCGCCGACGGCTCGGTCGTCAACGTGTCGGGCACCTTGAGCGGCCCGCAGCTGGTCGAGAAGATCGTCCAGATCAACGGCCGCAACCTGGACCTGCGCGCCGAGGGCATCAACCTGATCCTCAACTACGGCGACCAGCCGGGCGCCCTGGGCAAGATCGGCACCCTGCTCGGTGCGGCTGAGGTCAACATCTTGGCGGCCCAGCTGTCGCAGGACGCCGACGGTTCGGGAGCGACGATCATGCTGCGCCTGGACCGCGAGGTGCCGGCCGACGTGCTCGGCGCGATCGGCGAGGCCGTCGGCGCGACCACGCTGGAACTGGTGGATCTGTCGTGAAGCTCGCCGTCATTGCCGGTGACGGCATCGGCCCCGAGGTCATCGGCGAGGCGCTGAAGGTTCTCGACGTCGTACTGCCGGGCGTCGAGCGCACCGAGTACAACGTCGGCGCCAAGCGCTACCACGAGACCGGCGAGACCTTGCCCGACGGCATGGTCGACGAGCTCAAGACACACGACGCGATCCTGTTGGGCGCCATCGGCGATCCGTCGGTGCCCAGCGGCGTGCTCGAGCGCGGTCTGCTGCTGACCATGCGGTTCGCGCTGGATCACCACGTGAACCTGCGGCCCTCGCGGCTGTTCGCCGGTGTCGACAGCCCGCTGGCCGGCAACCCGGACATCGACTTCGTCGTCGTCCGCGAGGGCACCGAGGGGCCGTACACCGGCACCGGTGGCGCCATCCGCGTCGGCACGCCGCACGAGGTGGCCACCGAGGTGTCCACCAACACGCGCTTCGGGGTGGAGCGCGTCGTCCGCTACGCATTCGAGAAGGCCCGGACGCGGCGCAAGCACCTGACCCTGGTGCACAAGAACAACGTGCTGGCGTTCGCCGGCTCGCTGTGGAAGCGCACGGTCGACGAGATCGCCACCGAGTACCCGGACGTCGAGACCGCGTACCAGCACATCGATGCCGCGACCATCCACATGGTCACCGATCCGGGCCGCTTCGACGTGATCGTCACCGACAACCTGTTCGGCGACATCATCACCGACCTGGCCGCGGCCGTCTCCGGTGGCATCGGCCTGGCAGCTTCGGGCAACATCGATGCGACGGGCACCAACCCGTCGATGTTCGAGCCGGTGCACGGCAGCGCGCCCGACATCGCCGGCCAGGGTCTCGCCGATCCGACCGCGGCCATCATGAGTGTGGCGCTGCTGCTCACCCACCTCGGTGAGACCGACGCCGCGGCCCGCGTGGACAAGGCTGTCGCCGAGCACCTTTCGACGCGCGGCGACGCCAAACTGTCGACGGCGGAGACCGGCGAGCGGATTCGCAGCTTCCTGTAATGCCGTGAGCGGCTTCGCCACCCTCACCAGGCAGTGTTGGCTTTTCGCCATCGGCTCGGCATTCTTCGCGCTGGCCACGGCGCCGGGGTTTCCCTCGGTGGCCGGGGCCGGCACGGCGAACGTGCTGTGCTTCATCGGATCGTGGTTCTTCACCACGGCCGCCCTGATGCAGTACCTGCTGGCCCCGCCGGGAAGCCAATGGTGGTCGGCGGCAATCCAATTCATGGGCACCGTGTTGTTCAACGTGAGCACCGGCGCGGCAGTGTGGGCGCACGCCGTGCTCGCCGAGCGCCGCTACGTGTGGGCGCCCGACGCCGCCGGGTCACTGGCCTTCCTGCTCAGTGGGCTGCTGGCGGTCCTGGTGGTCGGCCTGTGGTCGCCGAAATCCGTTGCCTGGCAGGCATCGTGGATCAACATGATGGGCTGCGTCGCGTTCCAGGTCTCGGCGCTGGCGGCGTTCGTCCGCAAGACCGGTGTCACGATCGACGAGCGGATGGCCAACTTCGGGACGTTCGTCGGAGCACTGTGCTTCCTGGTGGCCGCGCTGTTGGTGCGGCCTGGGCGGTCAGCCGTGTGACTGGCGCGTTGCCGCCAGGCTGCCGAGTAACTTCAGTCGTTCCGCCGTCGCTGAATTCGGTTCCGCCGTCATGACATAGAGCGTCAGACCCGGATCGGCGGCAAGTTCCAGCCCATCGAAGGTCAGATCGAGCTGGCCGACGTCGGGGTGCTTGAACGCTTTCGGGCCCGACTGGTGTGCGCGGATGATGTGGGCGCCCCAGCGGACCCGGAATTCGTCACTGCGCGTGCTCAATTCGCCGACGAGCTGGGTCAGCCGGTCGTCGTACGGATCACGGGCCGCGGCACTGCGCAGAATCGCGACGGCGTTGTCGGCCTGCTGATTCCAATCGACGAAGAATTCCTGCGCGCGGCCGTCCAAAAACACGAATCGGGCGAGGTTGGCCTGTCCGGGTCCGTCGATGGCGACGCGGTACAACTCCGCGGCGATGACGTTGGTGGCCAGGATGTCGAGGCGGTCATTGCTGACCCAGGCCGGCACTCCGACCATCGCATCCAGGATCAGTTGGACACTCGGCCGAAGCCTGCTGCCGGCCTTGCGAGGGGTCCGCCGCGGCCCTTGGCTGACTTTGATCAGGTTGAACAGGTGCGCGCGCTCGGTCTCGTCGAGTTGCAGGACGGTCGCCACCGAGTTGAGTACCGAGTCGGAGACGCCGGTGAGATTGCCGCGTTCGAGCCGGGTGTAGTAGTCCACGCTGACTCCGGCCAACAGAGCGACCTCTTCGCGGCGCAGGCCGGGGACTCGTCGTTTGGCGCCGTAGTCGGGCAGGCCGGCCTGCTGGGGAGTGATGCGGGCGCGCCGGGACGTGAGGAATTCCCGGATGTCCTTGCGCTGGTCCACGTTCTCGACAGTAGTGGGCTCGGCAGCCGGGAGAGGGGGTTTGCTGGACCCCGGACAACTCGGCCCTGACTGACCGGACCGCGCCCGGCCTACCGTCGTTTCTGACACCACCTCTCGACGGAAGGAACCGCACATGTCCGATGACACCGCAGCTCAGGAAGCGTTCGACGGCTTTGTCGCAATGTGGACCACCGGAACCACCGGCGGACGGCGCGCGCCAGTGCTACGGAGCCCAGATGAGGTCGGGCTCGACTACGAAGACGTGTTCTTCCCGTCGATGGACGGCGTCCCGCTGGAGGGCTGGTTCATCCCGGCCGACTCCGACCGGCTCGTCATCCATAACCACTTTCTCCCCGGAAACCGCTACGGCTACCCCGGGCACCTGCCGGAGTTCGGCGGGCTCGGCGGCTTCGAGGTGAATTTCCTGCCCGAGTACAAGGCGCTGCATGACGCCGGTTACAACGTTCTCGCGTACGACATCCGTAATCACGGCCGCAGTGGCCAGGGCAACGGCGGAATCGCGGGCATCGGTCTGACCGAATATCGCGATGTCATCGGCTCCTTGCGCTACGCCGGCGCTCGGCCGGACACGAAATCGATGAAGAAGGTGCTGCTTTCGGTGTGCCTGGGCGCTGATTCGACGGCGGTGGCCTGGTCGAAGCATCCCGAGGAGTTCGCGGAAATCCAGGCCATGGTGATGCTGCAACCGGTGTCGGGTCGCTACATCGTCGAGGAGTTCGTCAAGGCAGTCGGGATGGCCGACGGCTACGTGAAGTTCGATCAGGCCGTGCACGAACGAACGGGATTCCGGATCGCCGAGCAGTCACCGCTCGAATACGTCAAGGCCGTGACCGTGCCGACGCTCGTCGCCCAGGTCCGCGACGACACGATGACGCGCCCGCAGGATGTGCAGGACATCTACGACGCGATTCCGGTCGCCGACAAGAGCCTGCACTGGATTGAAGGAACCAACAGGCGATTCGACGGCTACAACTACCTCGGTGTCCACCCGGAAGTGGCCATCGACTGGTTCGACAAGTACATCGCCTGACGTCATCTTTGCTGACACCACGGGATCTGTTGGGGCCCAACGCACTGCAGGCCGGCGGGGTGCCGGAAGGGCACCCCGCGTTGGCGTCTTTCGTCGATACATGGTTGGCTGAATATGTGGGGGTATCGCTGAGCCGACGGGATTTCATCGTCGGGTTGGCCGCGACGGGCGTGCTGGCCGGGTGCCAGGCCACCAAGGCGGACGAGCCGACCAACTTTGCCGATCTGGAAGATCGCTATCAGGCGTTAATCGGCGTCTACGCAGTTGATCTGGAGTCTTCGGCGACGGTCGAGCACCGTGCTGACGAGCGGTTCGCGATGTGCTCGACCTTCAAAGCGTATGCGGCGGCCCGCATCTTGCAGATGGCCACGGCGGGCAAGGCGAATCTCGATGCCATGGTGCCCATCACCGCCGGTGACATCGTGGTCAACTCGCCGGTGCTGAGCGAGGCGGTGGGGGCGCGGATGGCGTTGCGAGAGATTTGTGCCGCGGCCCTGAGCCAGAGTGACAACGCGGCAGGCAACATCATGTTGCGGACCATCGGCGGGCCCTCGGCGCTCACGGATTTCGCCCGCTCGATCGGTGATTCGCAGACCCGGCTGGATCGCTGGGAACCGGCCCTCAACGAGGCGGCGCCCGGCGATCTCCGCGACACCACCACGCCGCGGGCGCTGTGCGGCGGGTATCGCGCCATTCTCGCCGGCGACGCGTTGTCCGGTGCGGCTCAGTTCCAACTGCGTCGGTGGATGGAGGAGACCGCGACGTCGACCCGCCGTTTTCGCGCGGGTCTGCCTGAGGGGTGGACCAGCGCGGACAAGACCGGCGGCGGCGACTACGGGTCGACCAACGACGCCGGGATGCTCATCGGCCCGAAGCGGGAACGGGTCATGCTGACGGTGCTGGTCCGCACGCGCACCGTGCGGCGGGACGCCGGGCCGTTCAACGAGGCGATCGCGGAGTCGGTGCGATCGGTGCTTGCGCGCCTCGGCCACAGTTAGTGTTGGATCGTGGGGATCCGGAAGCTGGCACTTGCCGTGGTTACGTGCGGGTGCGTGGTCGCGGGCTGTTCGACGACCACGACCGGCACCTCGCGGTTCGGCGGTTCACTGAGCGACCCCGAACCGGACGTCAGCCAGCTGCGGACCGGTAACTACCAGATCAAGCCGAGCACCCCGTTCTTCAGCGCTGGACCCAACCCGCTCACGCAGTCGATCGTCGAATCGACCCGGATGGCCGAATACGTCGTGGGCCCTTGGGAAATCGACGCGTCGGTGACGAAGCCCGGGGCCATCGGGACCGGCACCATGACGGCGGAGTTCGGTGTCGACAACATCCTCGGGGTGTCCAAAGACAATGTGATGCAGGGCATTGCCAGAGCACACGGTCTGGTCGCCGGTTTCGGGTCCTACCGGTCATCAGGGTCCCGGGACTCCGATCTGGAAATCCAGAACGCGGTCCTGATGTTTCCCGATGATGGCCAAGCAGCGGCGGCCGCGGCAGAATTCACCGCACAGTTCGGCCCCGTCGTGGCCACTCCGTTTCCGACATATCCCGTCCAGATCTCGGTCGGTACCGGCACGGTGCCGGCGGTCGGCGTGGATTACGGCACCGGGGCCAGTGGCGTCGCGGCGTACACCGCGCAGGGACGTTTCGTGCTGTACCAATTCGTGAGCGCCAAAGCCACCAAGCTGACCAAGGCACCGCTGCGGGCTCAGTTGCTGACGTCCGACCTGCTCAGCAGGCAGCAGTCGCTCATCAAGAGCTTTGTGCCCACCGATCCCGCGAAACTCGCTGACCTGCCCAAAGATCCGAGCGACGATCAGTTGCTGTCGAAGACCATCACCACTCCCGATCGGCAGCAGGGCGTACTGATCGGGACGTGGCGACCGCGGGCGTGGCTGCATTTCGAAACCGATCCGGTGAGCATGACGACCCAGTTCGAGCGCGCCGGCGTCCAGTGGGTGACACAGCGGTGGGGCCGGGTCTACCAGGCGCCCAATGCGGATTCGGCCGCGCAGCTGCTGGACGCCACCAGCGCTCTGATCATGAAGAATCCGGATGTGCAGATGGCCGGGCCGGTGCCGGGGTTCCCCGGTGCGCGCTGTTTCGAGCACCTCCGCGACTATGCGCAACCGGACGCGACGGTGACATGGCGCATCCTGGGGTGGCACTACAGCTGCCTCGCCCGCGCCGACAGATTTGTGTTCCAGGTCTTCGCCGACGATGAAACCGCTGTGGACCAACAGATTTCGGCGCAGTACCGGGTGCTGTCCGGGAAGTAGCCGGCCGCGCCGATGAGTTTCACCGAGTCCGCTGGTCTACCTCATTGACACACACCACCGACTCACCAGGAGCTGGAAATGGGCCAGATTCACCTCGCGTTGTTCGCCACTCTCGACCTCGTCGGGCAGGCGCCCGGCGGTCCCGGAGAGGACTCCGACGGCGATTTTCCTTTCGAAGGCTGGCAGGCACCGCTGATCGACGAGGTGTCGGGGGAGCAGGTCGGCGCCGCGTACGAAGGCACCGACGCGCTGCTGCTCGGCCGGCGGACGTACGACATCTTCGCGGGCCACTGGCCGCACCAGGACGACGAATTCGCGGCCATGTTCAATCGCATCCCCAAGTACGTCGCCTCCCGCGGCGAGCCCGATCTGTCGTGGTCCGGCTCGACGCAGATCGGCACGGATCTGGTCAGCGAAGTGCGGGAAATCCGTGATCGCCACGAGCACGTGAAAGTGGTCGGGAGTTTGAACTTCGTGCAGACCCTGTTGCGCGAAAAACTATTTGATCGCATCGACCTCTGGGTGCATCCTATTGTCCTGGGGGTAGGCAAGAAGGTGTTCGATGGCGGTCCGGTGCCGTCGAACCTGACGCTGCTCAAGCCGCCGGTATCGAGCCCGGCCGGCATCGTGTACCTGCAGTACGGATTGGCCGAGGGCGTACCGGCGACGGGGGACATGAGCGAACCGGATCGGGGGGACGTTTGATTGGTACGGACTGGACCCGCGGCGTACTCGCCGGAGCGGTCTCAGGGGGAGTCGGCTGGGGTCTGTTGGCGGTCGGGGCCATGGGCCCCGGTGATGATCCGCACCTCGACCGGGTAGCTGGAACGAATTTGACTGCAGCGGTGAGTGTTTCGCTGATATGTCTACTGATTGCAGCACTGTTGTTGCGCGCGCGGGTACTCAGCAGCGTCGCTGTGGCGCTGGTGGTCGCACCCGTGAGCGTTTGGTGCATTGTCGGTCTGCTGTACCTGCAGGCCGTTGCCACGGTGACGGTGTGTCGCTGACCAGAGGAGGTGCGCATGTCCTTCGAGCATGAGAGCACGCTCGACCCACGGATCGAGCGCGAGGTTGATCCGCGATATCTGTTCGGCGGCTACGCGCTCGGCCTGGTCGTGATGTCCCCGGCGCCGCTGTTGTACTACTGGCTGTTCGCGCCGGCGGGCGCGTTGCTGGTCGCCGCGGCCGCGGTTCTGGTCGCGACGGTGCGGCCGCGGTTTGACGACGTGGCATGTGGCGCATTCTTTGCCGCCCTGTTCGGCCTGGTTGCGGTGCTCGTGCTGTTCTTCGTCGGCGCGCAGGGCTGATCGCCACCGACCGTCTGGCCTGCTGAAAAATACGTTGCCGGCCAAGCCTTTTCCGCTCATCATGGTTCGGGCCGAGAAACGAACGCTCGGCCGGTGCCATCAGGAGCGAGGTGAAATCATGAAGTTGGCAGAAGCTTTGTCGTTGCGTGCGAACGCAGTTCGCCGTATCGAGCAGTTGCGCGTGCGCGTCGTGGGTAACGCACGGTTCCAGGAGGGCGAAGAGCCCGCGGAGGACGCCGCAGCGCTACTGGTCGAGATCGACGGCGCGCTGGGCGATTACGAATCCCTGGTTCGGCGGATCAACCTGACGAACGCGGCCAACTCGATCGGGGCCGACGGCACGCTGACCGACGCACTCGGTCGGCGCGACGCGCTGCGGTTGCGGCACCACGTCCTGACCACGGCTGCGGATGCGGCGGCCGGTGCCGGCCAATACGGCTACTCGCGGCAGTTGCGCTCGGAGCTGAAGATGTTGTCCGCCTTGTCCGTCGGCGATCTGCGGTCGCAGGCTGATCAAGTGGCGCAGGAGCTGCGCGCGCTTGACGTCCGGATCCAGAAGGCGAACTGGGAGATCGAGCTGCTGGACTGACAGCAGCATGGTGTAGCAGGTAGTTGTCGCGGAGGCGTGCACAAAACCGCAAACGGCTCCAACCGTTCAGGCGCACGGAGGGCAGTGCAACGGGTTCGATTCCCACGCGCACACCGCAGCCCAGCAATGCGCACAGGTGACAGAGCACGAGGCACAACGCATCACCACGTGCAGATCTACGACAACGAGGGTGGGTGCGGGGTTACACCGCGATTTCAGTGCCAGGTTCTGGTCGGGCCGCGCCCGTTCGCCAAAGACAGGTCAGGCGCCGGCCAGCACTTCCGCGTTTACCCCGAGGGCGTCGTAGGTTGCCTTGGCTCTGGCATCGCGAGTGACCAGGACTGCACCGTGCTCACGAGCGGCCAACGCGACCAAGCCGTCATAGGTGGCGCCGCCCGCGACGCCACAACGGGCGAATTCGTGATGGGCACCGCGTCCCGTGTCGGCACCCAGTTGAAGGGGCTCCGGGAAGTTGTCGTCGATCAACGCCACCGCGTCGGCAGGGTCGACACGAGCATCGCCGGGCAGACGCGTCAGAACCGAGTATGTCTCGGCCAGCGCATGCCCGCTGAGCCCAAGACGTCGGCCCATTGCCCATTGCGAGACCGCGACGTGCTGCGGATGCGAGGACACAAGCAAGGGCACCGCGACGCTGGTATCGATTGCCGTGACCTGCTGCGACGTCAGCGTCGCCCCGAATCGATGAGCGCGAACATCATTTCATCGGTGACGACTGTGTCTGCGTTGGCGACGAGGCGTCCGTCCTTGTTTCGCACGAGGCGCGCGGAGCGGCCGCCGGGGACAATCTGCAGTCCAGGGCCATATGCCGAAATATCGACCGTCGAACCGGGCGTCAGTCCCAACGCGTCGCGGAGTTGCTTGGGCACCAAGATCCGGCCGCCCGAGTCGATTACCGCTTCCATGGGACTATGGTACCAGTGAAATCCCATTTTTGAGTTTGCGCTGTGCAGAAACGCTCGACACTGTGGAGAGCCTTGTCAGCCCTTCCGGCTAGTCTCGCAGCGTGGCGATAACGTCCGCGGTCCTGCGCTTCCGGCGTCTACAGCAGGAGGCGCCGGAATGGTCGCTGCTGAGGGCCCGAAACGCCGGGCTCATCATCGCCGTGGTCCAGGACTACTTTCCGCCGGAACGTCGTATACGCCCGGCGGCCGAGGTGGTAGCCGAACTCGATCATGATCTCGAACTCCTCCGCGAGACCGGAGCTGAATTCGAATCGACGGCAACAGGATACGTCGCCGCATGGGTGCACGACGGCTACTTGGTCCGGCGTCCCGGCCAGACGCGGGGGACCGAAACGTTGGTGCCATCGGCGGCAGCATTGAACGCTGCCGCAGTGGTGAACGGAATCGATGCGCCGCAGCGCGCCGCGTCGGCGTCACGGCTGGGGTCGATTGCCGCTAACCTCATTGCACTGCAACGTGATTCAGACCCGGTTTCGGCATCGCGGCTGGCACTGCTGCAGTCCGAACGCAAGGCCGTCGAGCAGCGCATTGAAGAAGTCGAACGCGGCGAGTTCGCTGTGCTCGACGCGGAGACGGCAAAGGAGCGGGTCGCCGAGACGCTCGGCCTGGCGCAGGAGATACCCGTGGATTTCGCCCGGGTGCGGTCGACCATCGAAGAATTGAGCCGGGACCTCCGGGCCAAAATCCTTGACGACACCGCTGAGGGCGGTGCGACGTTGAGCAACGTTTTTCGCGGGGTTGATCTGTTGGCGGACTCAGAAGCCGGACGTTCCGTGAACGGCTTCTACGACGTGATCCTCGATGCCGAACAGTCGACCCGTCTTCAGGAAGCGATCACCGCCATCCTGTCACGGGACTTCGCAGCCGAGTTGACCCCTCAGACGCGTACGGACCTGAGCACTCTCCTCACCCGGCTGGAGAACGAAGCAGCCACGGTACGCCAGACCATGATCCTGCTATCGCGATCGCTGCGACATTTCGTGCTCTCGCGCCAATACGAAGAACATCGGCGGCTCCGCCAACTGATTCAGCGCTGCCAGTCGCTGGCTGTGCGAGTGAGTGCACAGCACCGACCCGAGAAGTCAATGAACTTGGAACTCACCAGAATTGGCATGCAGGTTCGTTCGATCGCCGCCCTCAAGCTGCACAACCCGGGCGAAGGCCGGGTGCCTACGGAGTTCGATCGGCATGACACCGACGAGGTCGACTTCGCCGAACTCGCTGCGCAGGCACATGAATCCGACATCGATTTCGAGGAACTCCGCAGCAACATCGTCGCCAGCCTCAGCCGGTCGGCTGGACCGGTCACCGCAGGGCAGGTCCTGGCCGAGTTCCCTGCCACCCAGGGCCTCGCCAGCATCGTCGGCCTGATGGTTCTCGGCGCTGAGCACGGTGCCGTCTCCGCCGACACCAGCGAACGGGTCGCCATGGACCGACGCACCGTTGTGCTTCCGACCATCACCTTCAGCCCCGATGCATTCGAGGATCACCGGTGAATCCCGAAGAGACCTTTCCGTTCGAGGCAAAGCGTGCGCTGGTCCAACTGCTCCGCGGTCCGGTGGTGACGCATGATGCGCATCGACAGCAATGGTCGGCAATTCTCGCCCACCGCAGCGAAATCGAACGCCGACTGGCCGACGTGTTCCTCGACCTCGTCCTCGACGAGGACGACGGCATCGCGTTCACCCGGCCGCAGCCCGCACCCGATGACCCCAAATTCGCTCCACCGCAGGTACTTCGGACAGAGACGCTGACCTTCATGGACACGCTGGTGGTACTCGCGTTGCGCTACCAGTTGCTCGTGGCACCGCCTGGACAACGGGTGATCGTCGATTACGACGACATCGCCGCCGACATGGAGCCCTACCGCGGGCGCTACACCACCGATGCGGGCGGCTTCCGGAAGCGGATCAACGCGTCATGGGAAAAGATGAAGAAGTACTCGCTGATCGCCGCCGCTGACACCGCGGGCCGGTTCGAAGTATCGCCCGTGCTCCGTCAGTTGTTCGACGCGGACGAGGTTGCCCTGGTCGAGGCGGAGTACCAGCGGCTCTTGGACGCCGGTAGCGACCAGGACTCCGATACCGAGGCCGACGATGAGTGAGGACGTGTTCCGGCATGGTCAGCACCGCCTGGCACGTGTTCAGCTGTTCAATTGGGGCACCTATGACGGCTATCACGACCTGTCCGTGGCGCGCCGGGGCTTCCTGATCACCGGTCCCTCGGGCTCGGGTAAGTCCACGTTGTTGGACGCGATCTCCACGGTGTTGGTGCCCCCGACGAAGCTCAGTTTCAATGCGGCCGCGCAGGGCCGCGGCCGCACCGTGGCCTCCTATATCCGAGGTGCGTATGCGCGCGGATCCGACACGGACACCCGCGAATTGCGGTCGCGCTACCTGCGGGAAGGTGCGACCTGGAGCGCCGTCGGGTTGACGATGGCCACTGCCGATCCTGATGGGGATACCGTCACCACCTTGGTCGCGCTGTTCCACCTCAAACGCGGCAGCAATGATCTTGGCGAATCGGGCCGCGCGTTCCTGCTTTTCGACCACGACCTGGACATCACCGAACTCAGACACGTGGTGTCTGACGGCATCGACGTCCGCGGGTTGAAGAAGCGCTGGCCCGATGTTCTCTACAACAAGAGCTACCCCCAGTTTGGTCAGCGGCTCCGTGCCCGGTTGGGAATCGCCGACGAGAACGCGCAACTGTTGCTGCACCGGGCGATGTCTGCCAAAGGGCTCGACAGCCTCGACCGGCTGTTCCGCGACTACATGCTCGACGAACCCGACACTTTTGCCGAAGCTCGTCGCGCCGTCGAGTTCTTCGCCGACCTCGACGAGGCGCATCGCAGGGTCGTGCAGACGCGTGAGCAGATCGCCGCACTGACACCGCTGGAGGAGTGGACCGAAACGCGGGACCGAGAGGCGCAACGGACTCAGGAACTCGGGGAGGAGCAGACAGCGCTCGACGGCCTCGCCGCGCGCTTCGAGCTGCACCTGGCGCAGGGTTGGCACGCCGACGCTGAGGCCGCGCTCGCTGACGCCGTCACGCGTGACGAACACGCGAGTGCGGCCCGTCATCGTGCTGCCACCGCGCTGAAGGACGCCGAGCGTGCGCGTGACGGAAATCAGTCCCTGCGTGAGCTCACCGATGCCCTGGATAGCGCCGACGAAGCGGTCCGTCGGGTGGTCACGCAGCGCGCCCGATTAGGTGTGGCTTTGCGGTCCTGGGACACGACCGTTCCCGATACCGCCGAAGGCTTCGCCACCATGTGCTCGCAGATCGCAAGGGAGGCAGCTGAACTAGAGGCTGGAGCCGGTGCGCACGACGCCGCCCACAGCGCCCTGATCCTCGCTGCCGCGCGCGCCGACGAACAGGTTACCGACCTCAAACAGCAGATCTCTTCGCTCGCCGGGCAGAAGTCGAACCTGGACCACAAGCTGCTGGCGGCTCGTGAGCTGGTCATGCGCGCGACCGGGCTGCCGGCGCGATCGTTGCCGTTCGCCGGCGAGTTGATCGACGTCATCGATGCGAATTGGGCGGGCGCCGCCGAGCGGGTGCTCGGCGGGCTGGGCCGCACAATGCTGGTCGCCGACGAGCACGCCGCTGATGTCGCCGCTGCCGTCGATGCTGCCCATCTGGGTACGCGGCTGGTGTGGCGGCGCGTGGATGTGCATCGCACACACCGGATTTCGGCTGTCGATGCCGATTCGATCGTGAATGTGCTCCAGATCGCCGAGGGGCCATGGCAGCACTGGCTGCATTTCGAACTCGTATCCCGATTCGACTACCGCCGTGTTGCCGACGCGCGAGAACTGGGCCGGCACCACCGCGCCGTGACCCGCGCCGGACAGACCCGCGACGGCGACCGGCATATCAAGGACGACCGGTCGGCGATCGACGACCGACGGCACTACGTGCTCGGCACCAGCAATGACAGCAAGCTCCAGGCCCTGCGCGACGCCCTGCGCAAGGCTGAATCCGATGCCGGCTCCGCACACCGTCGCGCGCGTGCCGCCCGTGCCGAATCCGAACAGCGTCGGGACCGGGTCCAGTCAGCTCCAGGGATCGTCGCTGTCGAATGGGACGAGCTCGACCTGTTGGCCGCGGAAGCTCACCGTCTCGATGTGGGTGAACGTCTTGCGGCGCTACGGGGTGACGCTGAGATCGACCGCCTGGAAGCTGCCGTGGTGGCGGCGCGAGGCGAGGCGACTCGAGCTGAAAAGGCGTACGACGACGCGCACGAGGCGTTGTACTCAGCGCGCCAGCACGCACAGAATGTCGCATCCCGCATCGACGACCTTCAACGCACAGCGGCGGCCAGCGACGAGCCGTCTCCCGAACTGACCGAGCGCTATCGCGCCCGTTTCGACGATGGCAAGCGTGCACCGCTGCGACTCAACGGCTTTCCCGCTGCCGAACGGGCTGTGGCGAACCAGATTCGGGGCGAATACTCGGCAGCCGAGAAGAAGCTGCTGCAGGCGCAACACGCTATCGAGACTGTGCTGCAGCAGTACCTCAACCGCTGGCCACACCCCGAACTCGCTGCCGAGCACGGATACGCCGACGATGCCGTGGCATTCCTGCGCCGGCTGCGCGCTGATGACCTGCCCAGCGTGGAAAATCGATTCTTCGATCTCAATGATCGGCAGTCGAATCAGAACCTCGGCACGCTCGCGCTCCGAATCCGGCGCGCGCCCGGCGAGATCCGTCGCCGGATCGATGAGGTCAATTCGTCACTGGCACACTCGGAATTCGACCGTGGCCGGTTCCTGAAGATCGACGTCCGCGACTCCCTGCATCCGGACGTGACGGAGTTTCTCGCGGCTATCGCACGCGTGCAGGAGGGGTCGTTGCTTGCTGACGATCGACAGGCTCAGGAGCAACGATTCGAGCGGATGCGGGAACTGCTCGGGCGGCTCGGATCGTCCGATCCTGGTGATGTGGTGTGGCGCAATCGGTGTTTGGACACGCGGCGCCACGTCACGTTCGTCGGTATCGAGATGGATGCCGAGGGCACGGCGGTCAACCACCACGATTCTTCGGACGCGCTGTCCGGTGGGCAGGCGCAGAAGTTGGTGTTCTTCTGTCTGGCCGCGGCCCTTCGGTACCAGCTCGTCGGGTCGGATGCCGACGTGCCCAAGTACGGCACGGTGGTCCTCGACGAGGCATTCGACCGGTCGGATCCTGAATACACCCGCCGTGCGGCAGATGTGTTCGATCAGTTCGGTTTTCACCTTGTGCTCGCCACACCACTGAAGATGATCAAGACACTGCAGGACTACGTCGGCGGGGTAGCCACTGTGTCGATCCGAGATTCGAAGGCATCCCGGTTGGGGGTCGCATCCATCGGTGAGGCGGCTGATGGCTGAGCCACAAAAACTCGTGCTGCCCAAGGACGTCGTGGCGCGGGCACGACGGACGGTGGACCGCCATCTCAAATCGTGGTTGTTCGGTGCTTCCGTCGATGCGTTGACAATAAGACTGGGTAGCCCGAGCGAGGCGGCCGTCGCGGCCCAGCGTGCGGTCGTCGAGAACTGGGTCCATGCCTGGCAAGACTCGCGCCTCGATGTCCGCTGGGAGGAGCGGCGGTGGCCCAGCCTTGGTAGGCAACTGCTACCGGTCGTGGTGACCATCGAGGGTGCGGATGCGATTGTCGCGGCTGCAGGTGAGACCCGACGCTGGCAGTCTCTGCAACAGCGCCGCGCGCAGCTCCAGGCGCTCGATGATGGGCCGCAATGGTCGGCGGTCCTGGTCGAGACGTTCCGGTACTGGAATTCCTTGGCCGACAACGACTTCGACCGGCTCCTGGCTACGGTTCGCTGGTTACGTCAGAATCCGGACTCCGGCCTGCTGATCCGTCAGCTTCCGATTCCCGGTGTCGACACCAAATGGCTGGGTACACACCGCACTGCGGTGACGGCGCTAGCGGTGCCGCTCGGTGTGCCTGAGCATCTGGGACTGCGGGAGCGTGAACTACTGCGGGCGGTTGTCATTGCTGACCCCGCACTGCGGCGAGGTCTTCCACGTATCTTTGCCGCCCCGGATGGTGAGCTGGCGGGGCTTGATTTTGCGGCATCGCAGGTCCTGGTTGTCGAGAACTTGCAGACCCTCGAAGCGCTGCCTGACGTGCCCGGCACGATCGCGGTGTTCGGCTGGGGCGACCATGCCACCGCGGTGGCCGGATTCCCGTGGGTTCGGAATGCGCCGCGTGTCGTGTATTGGGGCGATCTGGACACGGACGGGTTCGACATACTGGCCCGTTTTCGCGCTCAATGTCCTTGCGAGAGCCTGCTGATGGATCAAGCCTCGCTGGAGCGCTGGCGTGATCTTGCCGTGCCTCACGCTGCGGGTGGGTCAGTCGATGTGGCTTGGTTGACCGAAACCGAGCGCGCAGCATTGGACGTGTTGCAGCGCAATGGCCTACGTCTGGAGCAGGAGCGCATTCCGATTGGCGCCGCGGTGGAGTTGTTGATGGCGGCTGGGTCAGTCCGGCCGCGGTGAGGTATCCAGCTGTAGCGATGTATGCCGCGCAATCGCGTCGAAGTCGCTGTCGAAGTGCAGGATTGGAATCTGTTCGCGTATGGCGTGCGCGGCGATGAGGCAGTCGATCAGCCTGCGTACGGTTTCACCGCGACGTCGACAGACGCGGTAAATAGCTGCGGCGTCTTCATGGTCTGTGGGGGACGTCGGTAGAGTCTGTGCGCGTGCCAACAGGCCACGAAGATCCTTGAGGTGTCGGTCGTTTCGGGCCCCGGCGAGGATTTCCATCTGGACGGGGGCGCAGATCGCGATCGGCTCGGCGAGTAGCTCGTCGACTCGCTCGCACACGCCGCTCCCGGTGTTCCTTAGAAACTCGATCCAGGCTGACGCGTCAACGAGGATCATTGGACGCGGTCGCTGCGCAATTCATCGAGATCGGCGTCCCATCCGGACCCGCGGAGTTCTCGGGCCGCTTTGAGGTCCAATGCTTCCTGCGCGAGATTGCGCAATGCAAAGTTCACCGCGTCTCGCTTGCTGGTCAAATGGAACCTTCGCATGACGACCTCGCACGCATGGTCGTCGATGTCGATGTTTGTGCGGGTCATACACCAAAGATACACCGAAGGTTGTGTACCTGCGCTCGAATCCTTCACTGTTCGCTGAACGATGGGGATGCAGGTTGGTGTCAACCGGTTTCGTGGGTGGCGTCAACGTGGCCGCGAGCGCGAACGGGTCGAGGCCATCAAGGGTTGGGAAGCGCTGTGTCAACAGGCGCCCGCGAACACGGCCACGGCCTGGCGCGAGCTTCGCACACGCCCAGATCATCTCGGCACCACCAACTCAAAGGTCGCCTGGCGACGGCAGCGCATGGCGGTGTCGAGATGGACCAATGGCAGTACGAAGTGACCGGCGCGGGTCGACTTTGGTACCTCACGCCCAGCGTTTATGTAGCACGTCTGACAGCCCGATGGCCATGGTGGCGGTACGTCGATTACGGGCTCTTCATGATTGAGGGTGTAGAACGGTCAGCTGCTGTCGGCCTGTGATTGGGGTGTCTGGTTGGCTGGGTGTG
>NZ_JBJIAO010000045.1:0-39351 GCF_045310825.1 Mycobacterium sp. SMC-21
TCATTTTCGAGAGACCTCGACCTCTATCCCGGCAACGACGCGCCAACCACCTCTACACCCTCATCTGTGAAGAGCCATATTCCCGACGACAAACTCGTCGAGCAAGCACATGCTTTTCTGACGGGTAAGCAGATTAGCGGTGCGTTAGACCTCGAGGAAGCATGTCTGCCCGACAGCTTCCTGGACTGACGAGAACCGGAGGTTCGCTGGTGACAGTGTCCGCCGGCAACGAGTGCGGCGCCAACTCCGCGAAACGAAAACGTGATCGAGCACAAACGGAGTCGCACCAAGGAGTTGGATCACTAGTACAGGCATCGCAATGCCTGTGACCGCCGAGCCGAACGAACTGATTGTGGCCGCTGTCCAGTACCGAATGAACGCAGAACGAGGGGCTGAAGCCAGAGCATCCGTCACCGACTCACCCCTCCCGCCACGCTTTCGGCTGAGCTTCAGACACCGACGGCCGCCAGCCAATCGCTGTAGAAGAGCGCGATTCCGAGGCCGCAGGTGATGGCGGCGATGAGCCAGAATCGGATGGTCAAAGTGGTTTCGGGCCAGCCGATCAGCTCGAAGTGGTGATGGATCGGAGAGTTCCGGAAAACCCGTCGGCCGGTGGTCCGGAACGAAATGACTTGAATGACCACCGAAGTCACCTCGACTACGAACAGGGCGCCCAGGATGACGGCCAGGATTTCGGTGCGGCTGGTGACTGACAGCCCGGCGACGATTCCGCCCAGCGCCAGCGAACCCGTGTCACCCATGATGATCTTGGCGGGGGCGGCATTCCACCACAGGAATCCGATGCAGGCGCCGGTAGTCGCCGCGGCAACGAGAGCGAGATCCAGTGGGTCCCGAACGTGATAGCAACCGGGCCCCGGCGTGAGGGCACACGCATTTCGGAACTGCCACAGAGTGATGAGCACGTAGGCGGCGGCAACCATGGTCATGGCACCTGCGGCGAGTCCGTCCAGGCCGTCGGTCAGGTTGACGGCATTCGACCACGCCGAGACGACGACGATGCAGAACAGCACGAACACCACGGGCGGCATTGTGAATGCGGCGATTTCGCGCACGTAGGACAAGTTCGCGCTGCCAGGAGTGAGGCCGTCGGAGTTACGGAACTGGAGTGCAAGCACGCCGAACAGGACTGCCGCCACGAGCTGGCCCACACTCTTGGCTCGCTTGTTCAAGCCGAGGTTGCGTCCGCGCCGCAACTTGACGTAGTCGTCGGTGAATCCGACCGCACCCAGCGCGGTGGCGAGCCCGAGGACGAGCAGCCCTGACGCGGTCGGCCCTTCACCGCCGGCTACGAGCCCAGCAAGGGTGGTGGTGAGGTAGCCAGCCCAAATCGCGGTGAGGATCGCCAGGCCGCCCATGGTCGGCGTGCCCCGTTTTCGCTGGTGGGTTTCCGGGGCTTCGTCGCGGATCGGCTGGACCAGCCCAAGCTGCGTGAACATCAGGATCAACACCGGAGTCAGCAGAATGGCGACCGTCAGGGCCACACCCGCGGCGATGAGTATCCGCGTCATAGTTCCGCGAGGGCCTCTCGCTCATAGTGCGATCGACAGCAGTTACACCGCATTGAACCCTTCGCCCCCACCAGGCCAGTATGGCCCGAGCTCGCTGCGATTCGTCGACAGCTGATGGTCTGGGCGGCACCGGTGGATAGGCTCGCGCCATGAAAGGTTCGGTGACCGTCCACATGAACGCCCCGGCAGATCAGGTCTGGAACCTGATTGCCGACATTCGCAACACCCCGAAGTACTCGCCGGAAGTGTTCGAGTCAGAGTGGCTGGACGGCGCAACCGGACCCGCGTTGGGCGCCTTGTTCCGCGGCCACGTCAAGCGCAACGAGATCGGGCCGATCTATTGGACGACGTGCCGCGTCACGGCCTGCGAGCCCGGTCGCGAGTTCGGCTTCGCGGTGCTCGCCGGCGACAAGGCGGTCAACAATTGGCACTACGCCCTGGCGCCCGCCGGTGACGGCACCGATGTCACCGAGTCGTTCTGGATGACGCCCGGCCTGCTCGACACTGTGTTCGGCATCTTCGGTGGGCAGCTGCGCACCCGGCGCAACATCCGGGACATGAGGACCACCCTCAACCGCATCAAGGCCGAGGTCGAGTCCGTCTGATCCCCGTCACTGTCTATTTCACGAATTCCAGCAGCCGGCTGAGCATCAACTCCGCGGCGTCCCCGTCGTACTCATTGGGCAGCGAGGCATCGCTGAACAGGTGGCCCCGCACATCGGGGTAGACGAAATGCTCGAACCGAGCGCCGCCGGCCCGCACTGATGCACCGAGTGCCGCGATCTCGTCGGGTTCGCGAAACGGATCGTATTCACCTTCGTGCACCTGGACCGGCACGGTATCCGGCCAGGAGCTCACGCCGAACCAATGGGGCGATACTGCGCCGTGCAGTCCGATGAGGCCGCGGGCGCCCGGGCGGGTGGCAGCGAGATGGACGGCGGACGCCGCGCCCATCGACAACCCCGCGTACACCACCTCGGCGGGCAGGTCGGCGACCGCGGCTGCGGCCTTCGTGATGAGGGCCTCATCGCCGCCCAGCGACTGGACATGGGCGAAGGCGGGTTCGTATCCGTCGAATGACGCGCCGTCGAACAGGTCGATGACGTGCACGGTGTGACCGGACGCCGCCAGCCTGGCGGCGATGTCGCAGACACCCGCGCGTACGCCCAGCACCGAATGGAACAGCACGATCTCAGTCACGGTCACCCCCGCTCTCGGCCAGGGTATGCCCGATCGGCGACGCTCTTTGAGGAAGCCGCGACAGCTCGCGAAATGTATCGGCTCCGACCGCTGAATCTTTGATTTGTGCGAGGAAACGGTCTGATCGACTGGGCAATCCTTCCTGACCGCGATTCCCGCGCCCACACTCGGTGCACGAGCTGGGGAAGGGGATCGGCGTCAAGGCACAGATCGTCCACGAAATCCCGGCGCCGGTGTGGGTCGCGCCCGAGCCCGGTGTCGATTGGCGGACCGTCGTGGAGGCGACGGCGGCATCGTGGAGCCGCCCGACGGTCTTGCGGTGGACCACTGAGGTCGATGACGACGGGACGCACCACCGCAGTGAGCGCTATGACATTTCGCAGCAGTCCTTGCCGGACTTACCGAAGTACGTGCTGACCGGCTATGGCTTGGACTTCATGAGCGGCAGCGTGGACTTTCTGAAGTCGGTCGCCGACGGACACCACGAGCGGATGACGCGCCGTCAGCGGTGGAGCGGGCTGGATCCACACGCCGCGCGGGGTGACCACTGCGAGCCGCCGCTGTGGATGGGCGGGTACGCCATCGCCTCAACTTAGCCACAAGTGACCACATGGTAATATCGGCATCGTCCCGGTGAGAACACCGCGTGGGAGGAAGCCATGTCCATTCGTAAGGCCGTGACCGACCTGGTCCAGCGCCGCACCCTGTTGCCCGAGCGACTCGACGCGGCACTGGCCGGCCCGGGCCGTGATGTCAGCGATCTGACCATCGTCGTGACGGGTGCCTCGGCGGGAATCGGGCGGCAAGCGGTCACCCAGCTCCGTGCCCGTGGGGCCACCGTCATCGCCGTCGCCCGCCGTGAGGAAGAACTGCGGACACTCGCCGCCGAGACCGGATGCTCTTGGCGCACTTGCGATCTGGCCGACCAGGACGCCACCGCACGCTTGCTGGCGGACCTCGCCGAGGAACACGTCGATGTGCTGGTGAACAACGCCGGCCACTCGATCCGTCGCAGTATCGCCGACGCCACGGACCGTCTGCACGATTACCAGCGCACGATGTCCCTCAACTACCTGGCGGCCGTGCAGCTGAGCCTCGGTCTGCTTCCGGGCATGATCGAGCGCGGCCGCGGCCAGGTCGTCAACGTCTGCACCTGGGGCCTGCACGCCAACACGTTCCCGCGCTTCTCGGCATACGCCGCCTCCAAGAGCGCGCTGGCGATCTTCGGCCGTAGCCTGGGTGCCGAGCGGCCGCACCCTGGCATCAGCGCCACCAACGTCTACTTCCCGCTGGTGCGCACCGAAATGATCGCGCCCACAGCAGAATACGAGGACGCCCCGGCACTGTCGGCGGAAGAGGCGGGACGCTGGATCGTGCGCGCCGTCACCCATCAGCCGGTCGAGGTCAGCCCGGCGGTGTTGCGCGCGGTACTGCCGACGATCGACCTCTTCTCCCCCGCCACGGCGGACCGGGCTCTCGCGGCCCTCACCTAGTCCTCGACCGCAGACAAGGACGCCATGAAGTCGCACACCATCTCTCGCGCGCTGTCGCGGGTCGTCATCGACGGCGTGCTGCCGCTGGTCGACAGTCGCCTGCCGGCATCGCGCCGGCCGTTCGACGCCCCGGAGATTCTCAAGCCGCACGACACCTCACGCGCCTGGGGCGTCACGCATTTCGGCGTTTTCGTACCGGACCTGCCCGAGCCTTACCGCTATCTCAACACCATGACGCTGCTGGGTGCGTCGGGCGCCGAACTGTTCGACCTCGACCACCTGGCGGCCGCCGACGCGCGCGACACCACCACGGTCTTCTCGTCGACCGCGCACGCAGACCAGCGCTTCTATCGGGCGTACGACATGCACAGCGACTGCTGGTTCACCGCGGACGCCCGTCGCCTGCGCTGGGCCGAGGACCTGGCCATCAACGTGGCGTTGCCACACGTTGTCGTCCGCGGCCGCTATCCGCAGTTCGATGTCGACCTGAAACTCGATCTCACAGACCAGGTTTCGTATTTCGTGAAATCGCCGATCTACGACCACCTGAGCCTGCTCGCGCCTTACACCGGTACCGTCGACGGGCTGGCGGTCAGTGGGCTGGGGACCTTCGAATACGCGAGAATCCGTACGCACCAAGCACTTACGCGGCGGCCGATACCGGCCCGGCTCAAGCTGCCGCTGGACTTCTTCACCTACCAGATCATCAATATCGACGAACGGACGCAGGTGCTGCTGACCGACGTCCGCGCGCGTGGCCGGACCGCGTGCAAGCTGGCCCACGTGCGGGTCCTCGGCGGCGAGACCGAGGTGTACTCCGACGTCCACTTCGCGGTCACCGAATACGGCGAGCCGCTGGTCGACGATCGGGGCAACACCATGCGGCGGCCCCGAAAGTTCAAGTGGTCGGTCCGCGACGGCGACCGGGAAATTCTCGCCCTGATCGGCACGGTCGACTCACCGTGGCGCCACGGCCACGGGCCGGGATACGTCGCGGCGTACTCCTATACCGGTACCTGGGGTACCGGATCGGTCTCGGGCAGCGCGTATCTGGAGTGGATCGACGTTCAACCGGCCTGAATCGGCCCGTTCGTCCCAGGCAACGGTCAACTCCGGGACAGAGGTGCCTGCCATCTGATTAGGCTGTCCCGATGACCACGCGTCCCGTCACCGGCAGAACCGGCACCAAGGGTGTGCCGCGCGGTGAGCGTGAGCAGCTGATCGTCGAGGCCGCGATCGCCGAATTCAGCCGGGCCACGTATGCGGGTGCGTCCCTGGCCGCCATCGCCGCGCAGGCCGACGTTTCCAAGACCCTGATCATCAGTTACTTCGGGTCCAAAGAGGCGGTCTACGCCGCCTGCGTCACCAAGATCGGTACCCAGATCGAGCAGGCCGTGGCCGACGTGCTCAATTCCCCCGATCACCTGGCCGGGGCCGGCGCCGCTGCCGGTGAGCCGGTCCTGGCCGCCATCTTCACGACGTTCGAGGGTCACCCTGGCGACTGGCATGTGCTGTTCGACCGCTCGGTCCCGAACGGCCCGGCGCGTGATGCGGCGCGTGAGCAGCGGACGATCCTGCGCCAGCAAGCCTTCGCAGGGGTGTCGCGGTCGCTCGGCGGTGTCGGCCTGACCGATCCCGTCGACCTGGTGGCCGCGACCGGCGTCTGGGAACACATGGTGTCGGCGCTGATGCTGTTCTGGCGCAACCATCCCGAGGAATCTGCTGCCGCGATGGTCGCCCGCGCCCACCGTGTCCTGGCGGCCATGGCCGGGCACACGCTCGACAGCGTGCGGGGCTAGGTCGGGATCCGGCCGGCGATGCCGTCGGCCAACAACCGCCGGGGCGGCTCGGTTCCGTCGAGGAGCCGGGTGATGCGTTTGACGATCTGCCAACCGTGCGGCGCGTCGGCAGCGCGGCGCAGGTGGAAGTGGCTGACGCCGGCCCGGAGGGCCTCGTAAGTCGTTGCCCGCCTGAGCAACAGCGTCGACTCGCACACCGCGACCGCCTCATCGCCGTGGACGGTGACGACCGCGGGACTCAGGAAGTGGACGCATCCGGTGGTGATGAAGCCCTGATGACCGGGTGAGCGCACCATGGCGGCGACGTCGTCCGGCCCTGTCATGAGCCAGTTCTCGACGTCGTACACCCCGTCGGGTGCCCACATGGCTGCGACGTCGTCGGCCTCACCGGCGTCGACGAGCGGGCCGTAGGAAGCGATCATCCGCTCGATGGCGCGCTCGTCTTCGATGCGGGCCAACCGCGCTTCGAGGTCGGCCAGTCGCTGCTCGGTCATCGCGACTCCGTGGTCAAGAGGTTCGTCAGGTCCGCCAGGGCACCGAGTTGTTCGCAGCAGTGCGCCGCGGATCGGGAGGCGATCACGCATGTCGCGGCCGTCGCTCCGGCCTCCTCGAGCGCGCCGAGTTCATCGAGTGTCTGTTGCGGCGCACCCATCGGATCCAGGGGCCTCGTGGCGAGCGCTACGTCGAAGGCTTCGGGAAGTTCCACGGCGCCAAGCATTGTCGCGATCTCGGCGGCCGAGAGGCCGAACGGCATCCAACCGTCGCCGAGTTCGACGGCGCGGCGCAGCGACCGGCGGGTGCGGCCGCCGACCCAGATGGGAACCCGGTATTGCAGCGCGCAGGGATCCATGACGACCGAGTCGTACGTGTAGTGATCACCTTGGTGCACGGGATGATTGGTGGGCAGTGCCCCGCGCAGCGCGGCCATCGCCTCGTCTGCCCGCGCGCCGCGGTCGTCCCAGGGGGCGCCCAGCAGGTCGAACTCCTCGCGCAGTGACCCGACGCCGACGCCGAGGATCAGCCGACCGCCGCTGAGCTGGTCGAGAGTGCCGTAGCGCTTGGCGATCTCGAGCGGGTGGTGATAGCCCAGCACCAGCACCGAGGTCGCCAAGCGGATCCGCGTCGTGCGTCCGGCGATGAATGCCAACGTGGCCAACGGATCCCAGTACGTCGCCCCTCGGATCGCCGCGACATCGGTCGGCACGACGACGTGTTCGGAGCATGTGAGGTAGTCGATGCCGAGCAGGTCGGCGACGGCGGCGATCTCACCGATCTCGGTGACCCCGGCGCCCGCTTCCCACGCTGACGCGGTGGCGGGAACCTGGATGACCACCGGTGTCTGCAGTCCTATCCGCAATGCACGCGCCCTTCCGAACTGGCGTCAGGATCGGCTACCCTCGGACGCAGAAAACTAAAATGAATTTTAGATATGGAGCGAGAACTTGTCTAGCGAGGACCCACTGCAACTGCCGCAGTACGGGCCATGGGCCGTCATCGCGGGTGGCTCGGAAGGCGTCGGCGCCGAGTTTGCGGCGCTGCTCGCCCAGGCCGGCATCAACCTGGTGCTGATCGCGCGTAAGCCGGGCCCGTTGCAGGCCACCGCGGTCCGGTGTCGGGAGTCGGGTGTCGAGGTACGTGAGCTGACGGCCGACCTGACCACCGACGAGGGCGTCGATCAGATCATCAGTGGCACAGCCGATCTGGAGGTCGGGCTCCTCATCTACAACGCCGGGGCCAACACCCACAGCGCGAAATTCCTCGACGGCGACCTGACGGAATTCCAGCGGGTGATCGACCTCAACGTCACCGCCCCGCTGCGTCTGGTGCACCACTTCGGCGCGCCGATGCGCGAGCGCCGCCGCGGTGGGCTGATGCTGGTCGGCTCGCTTTCCGGACACCTCGGTTCGGCGCGGCACACCGTGTACGGCGGGGTGAAGGCGTTCAGCCGGATCTTCGCCGAGGGGCTCTGGCTGGAGCTGCGCGAGCACAACGTGCACGTCCTCGAACTGGTCCTGGGCCTCACCAGGACACCGGCGATGGAGCGGGTCGGCCTCAACTTCGACATCCCCGGGATGCCTGCGTCCGATCCGGCGGACGTCGCCCGCGAAGGCCTGGCGAATCTCGCGAACGGACCGGTGCACATCATCTCGACGCACGCCGCCAATCCGGCGGTGCACGCCACCGCCGATCGCGACAAGGTGCTGCTGGCGTCACACGCGATGATTCAGAAGATGTTGCAGGGCACTACTTCTGGGCCACCGGCGTAGCCATGCCCCGGGCACCACTCGACCGGGAACCGGCGACGCCGAAGACCCCCGCGCAGATCGATCGCTGCGAACGCATCCTCGCCACCGCCGCACGCCTCGGCGCGCGCCATGGTCTCGAGGAAGTCCGCATGCAGGACGTGGCGGACCAGTCGGCGGTCTCCATCACCACCGTCTACCGCTACTACCCCACCAAGCATCATCTGTTCGCCGCGTTGCTGTTTCACTACACCCAGGCGGCGGCGCCGCCGGGTCCCACCACGGGCGACCCCGTCGCGGACGTCACCGAACTCATGGTCGGCATCATCCGGACCATGCTCAGCCGTCCCCAGCTGGCCCGCGCCATGATCACGTCGGTCAATGCCCGGCGCGCCGAGTCGACGGCCGGCGGCGACTACAACCTGCGGCGGAACATCCTCGGTGTCGCGGGGATCGCGGCGCCCACCGCCGACCAGACGCAGATCGCGCTCCTGCTCGAGCAGTGCGCGTACGGCATCCTGTCGTGGGCCATCACCGGCGAGACGACGCCCGCGCAGGCCGAGCGCGACATGCGCCGCGCCTGCGAGCTGCTCCTGGCGCCCTGGCGCGGGCGGACCCAAACCCGACGAAACGAGAGCCACCGATGACGACCCCCATCACCCTGAGCACCGGCGACCAAGCGCACGCAATCGAGGCCATCAAGCGCACCTTCGCCCGCCGGTTGCGCTGCATGGACACCAAGCAGTGGGAGATCTACCCGACACTGCACACCGAGGACGTCGTGTCCGAGACCTGGGATGGGTTGCCCGACAACAACAATTGGACGCCGACGGCAGGCAGCAAGAACCGCGTCATCGGCAAGGACGCGCTCACGCGCGCCATCCGCGCACTGCTCGACGGCAGCACCACCGTCACCACCGTCCACCACGGTCACACCCCCGAGATCGAGCTGACCAGCAACACCACGGCCACCGGCATCTGGGCCATGGAGGACCAGCTGTGGTGGACCAACGGCGACGCCGAAGAACACCTGCACGGCTATGGCCACTATCACGAGCAGTACCGGCTGGAAGGCGGCCGGTGGCTGATCAGCTACCGGAAGTTGACGCGGCTACGGGTCGACGCGACACCGCATTTCTTCGACTTCCTCAAGCAGCGCTAGCGCGGGCTCATTTCAGCTGGCTGGCGGCGTACTCCTCCGGCCGGTTCTTCTTCATCCACGCGCGCAGGGGCCAGAACAACACCCAGAGCACGCCGTACCCGGTGGCGTAGATCGCCGCGCACAGTGGCGCCGCGATGAGCCAGCCGGGATAGATCAGCAGCAGGCAGAACTGCAGAAACTGTTTGACGCCAACGGGATAGCCGTCGGCCATCGAGAAGAAGAACTTCGGGTGCATCGAATTCAGCAGACCACGCCAGGCCGGCGTCTTCTCTTCGGCTGGTGCCTCGTCCGCGGCAACGGCGGTGGGGTCGGGATCGGTCATCGGACTCCTCGATGAATCAGGGGATCAGAGGGTCAGGCAGGGTTTGGCGCCGTCGTACACGCCGCGCCGGTAGGCGTCGATGCGTTCGGTTCCCTGGCCGTGGTGTTCGACATCCCCGCCGTCGGTGCGGTAGAGCAGCAGCGCGGCGACGGCCTTGTCCAAATCACCCGGCGAGAGGCTGTATCTGCTGTTCGGTCGGTTGTGGAGCAGGATGCTGGCAGCCCAGGAACCGGCCAGGCAGTCTGCGCGCAGCGAGGTCTGCTTCGAGTCCTGAGGCTGGCCCATTCGCATGAGCGCCGCCACTCCGTACTGCGTCGCGATGAGCGTCGCCACCGAGAAATCGCCGCCGCTGTCATAGATCTCGGGCATCGTCTTGACGTTGTCGAAACCGACATAGTCGTCGTCCACGCAGTAGTACAGCACCGAACCCTTCATCGACTTGCCGCCGCAGTCGGGTGCCTTGTCCGGATCGATCTTGCGTGGCGCCTTCAGCGGGGTCCAGTCGTATTTGCCGTCGGTCAGCTCGGGGATCAGCTGCGTGAAGTAATCCTCGAGATCCTCTGGTACCCCTTCGATTATCGCGTCATACGGCGCATCACCCCCGGCGGCCTCGTCGGCCGCGTTGTTGAACGGCAGCTCGACGACGACCGGGTCGCCGTTGCGGTAGTCCGCGCAGGCCTTCGGACCCTTGCTGAACCCGGTGCGGAACGAACTCACCCGGTCGAATCCACTACCGTGCGCACTCAGATCATGCTTCGCGGTGCCCGGCTCGTCACGAAGGAACAGGAAACCGGCGAGGGCGTTGTCCAGATCGTCCCCACTGGGGTTGTAGGTGTCCTTGCCGTGGGCAGCCCACGCGCCGGCAAAGCAGTCGGCCTGGATCTCCTTGGTCACGGTCTCGCCCTGGAAGTTTGCGCGGGCCTGGATCGCATGACCCCACTCGTGCGCCAACACGAGTGGAATGACGAAGTCCCCGAACTTCTTTCGCAAGTCGGGGAGCAGTCCCGTTGCATCCCAGGCCACGTCATCGTCCTTGGCGCAGTAGAACGCGTTGCCGGCGACATCTGACAGCGAGTCCGCGCACGGTGGCACCGGGCCCTTCTTCGGGTCCACACCGTAGAAGCCGCCCTCGACCGGTGTGTAGTCCTTGTTGTACAGCTTGGGGAACTCGTCCTTCCAGTAGGCCTGGATCTCGCCGATGGCCTGGGCGACGATCTTGTTCACGGGATCCGAAGCGTCGCCGTGGATTTGGACAGGCGGGGCCATCGGCTTCGTCGACGGGGACGGCGTCGCTTGTGGTTTCAGGTGCTTCTCGCCGCAGCCGGCGACGGTCAGGGTGCAGACGGCCAGGAGCGCAGCTGCCCGCCAGAGGGTCCGGTGCATTCCCATCGCTTACGACGTGGGCTTGTCGTCGACCTTGAACCCATAGTTCACATCGGACCCGTCGACCTTGTTGACGGTGACCGTGACGCCGTAGGTCTGGCCGCTGTCCTTGAGCTCGCATCGCAGTGTGGCGCCGGGCGTGCCTTTGAGGTTCTCCGGGCAGGTCAAGGTCTCCGGCTTGGTACCGAACTGCTGTCCCAGCTCCTCGCTGATCTGCTTGGCGACCTGGTCCTTGTCGATGGTCTGGACCATGTCGAACTTGACGTTGTCACCTTCGATACTGGTGACGGTGACGTTGACGGTGCTGGTCCTGTCGCCGACCTTCATGGTGCAGTTGACCTCGGCGCCCTTCTGGCCGGCGAGATTCTCGGGGCAGGTCACCGAATCGGCCTTCTTGCCGTCGGCGCCGGTCATCTTTTCGACGATCTGGCTCTCGACGTCCTTCTTGCTCACCGACGGCGTCCCGCTGGAGCAGGCGGCCGCGCCGAACACGGCAACCGTGATCGCAGATGCCAGAACGAGTCTCTGACACGTCGTGTTGGTCATGTCGCCAACCCCTTCCGAGTTCGGGCGCCAGCCACCGGCGCCGCGCTGATCAAGCGGACGGCAAAAGTTAGCGCCGCCATGTTGGAATCCGGTTGGAATTTCGTGCAGGCCCGGCAACCGACCGCCGCGTTCCAACCGCACGCGCCGCGGGCTTCAACGGAATTCCAATCGGCGCTCCATATCGTGGCGCCGAGGACGTGACCGGCGTCCGTCGTCTACCCCTGAGGAGTCACGATGCAGATGTCGCATCGGCCTGTCATCGCCGTTGCCGCCGCGGTCTGCCTGAGCATCACGCTGGGCGCGTGCGGCGGCGGCGACAAGGACAAGAGCTCGACCAGCTCCAGTTCCAGCTCGTCGAGTTCGAGCAGCAGCTCGAGTGCGACGTCGTCGGCGAAGGCGGCGCCAAAACTCAAGCCGCGCAAGGCCGAGGAATCCGGCACGAACCCCACGATCGCCGACTACATCAAAGAAGAGAAGATCCAGGAGACCTCGATCCACCCCGGGGATCCGGGTGCTCCCGCCGTGGACATCGACCGCCCGACCGGCTGGGACAGCGCCGGCGAGGACACCCCTGACTACGCGTACGGCGCGCTCGTCTACACCGGGCCCGGTGCCCAGAGCACCGACTACACCGCGAACATCATCGCGCTGGTGTCGCGTCTGGATGGTCCCGTGGATCCCGACAAGCTGCTCAAGCTCGCCGGCGGCGAGGTGAAGAACCTCCCCGGTTTCGAGTCCGTCGGTGAGGAGCCCGGGACCTCGGCCGGCTTCCCGGCGTTCCGCATCGCCGGCACGTACAACCTCAAGAGCGGCGGCAAGGCCGCGTTCGGGCAGGAGACCGTGGTCTTCAAGGGGCCCGACGGCCTGTACGTGCTGCAGATCAACGCGACGAGCGACGAGAGCCAGGGCCACGAGCTGTTCGAGGCGCTGGACGCGGTGGACAAGTCTTTGAAGATCACCTTCTGACGAAATGGCGACGGCGCCACCCCGGACCAAGGCGTATCTGCTCAAGAGCCGAACCAACACGTGGTGGGTGAACGTCGAACTGGAGCTGACGGACACCCAGGTACGGTGCCTTGCTTCCGAGTACTCGAAGTGGGTCGATGACCAGTTGGGCCTGCCCGACTACAAGGCGAAGCTGTCCGCGGGTGAGGAGGTGGTGATCTTCGACTTCCCGCGGGACGCGGTGACCATCACCTGGCTACGTCAGTTGTACCGGGGCGGCTGCGAGGTCAGCCGCGGGAACTCCCGGAAATGGGTTGTGTCCCTGGTGTATCCGTCCGGGTTCGGCAGTGTGCTGGACCTGATGACGGATCGGGCCATCTGGCGTCAGTGGCGCGAGGAACTGCCCGACCGGTCCGTGAAGGCCTGATTCACACGGGCTCGACGGACTGGGCCGCCAGCCGCTGCGCGATGCCGCGGGCGAAGGCCTGTTCGCCCGTGGCATCGGCCAGGCGGCTGGCCCGGTGCACCAGGGCGCGGGCACTGTCGGGCCGGCCCTGGTGCAGCTCGATGTCGGAGAGCAGACACAGGAACATGGTGTTCATGACGGTCGTGCCGTCACAGGTGTATTCGTCGAACGCCCGGAAGGCGACGGCCGCGTCCCCCTCGCCCGAGCCGATGACCTGCGCCCAGACCCGGACGATGCGGGCACATGCGGCCCATTGCGGGCTGCCCGCCGCGGTGAACTCGACGTCGACCTGGTCGGCCAGTTCGACGATGCCGTCGGTCACGCCGAGGACTGCCGCACATTCGACGTAGGTCAGCCGGGCCGCCAGGATGTTGAACACGTCGCCGCGGCTCTGTGCGAGATGCAGTGCGCGGCGGTGGTATTCGCGCATGGCCTCGAGGTCTCCGCGGACCGCCTCGGCGATGGCCATCCAGCAGTAGACGCGCGGATGGAAGAAATGCAGCGGGTCGGTGACCGTCTCGGGCGGCGGGAAGCTGTCCATCATGTGCAGGCCGGTGCCGATCAGCATGTCGGTATTGCCGCGCAGGGTGTACAGCAGGATGTGCACGAAGTCGTTGACCAGACCGATCACCGGATCACCGGACTTGTCGTACTGGTCCTGCAGGCCGATGGCGATGATCTCGACCTCGTCGATGCGGCCGTGCGCGCACAACAGCATGGATTGCAACGCGATGGCGCCGTAGAACGCGCGGCCCTTGACTTCCTGCCCGATCTCGAAGGCCCGCTGGACGGCTGCGGCGGCTGCCTCGCTGGCCTGCCCCTCGAGGATGTTCTTCGCCCCGGCCAGGTGCAGCCACAGCGTGGCCTGTCGGTCCAGGTGTTCAGGTTTGGCCGGCAGCCGGTCGCCGATCTGCAGCGCGTGCTCGGCCAGCCCGGCGACGTCGTGGTACGCGGAGCGGTTCAGGGCCCGCTGGATGGCGATCTCGAGGATCCCAAGGGCCACATCGGGATTCAGTTCCGCACCGGCCCGCCAGGCATGGTCTGCGGTCGCGATGACGTGTTCGTACGCGGCGGTCGCGAGCGTCGGGGTCCGTGTGGTGGCGATCGCGGCGTGCACGCTGGTGCGGTCGGTGGTGGCGAGCTGGGCGATGAGTGCGTCACGCACCAGGCCGTGGCTGAACCGGTAGGCGCCGGGGCGCGCGGGCAGTTCGTCGAGCAGGCCGGTCTGGTACGCCGGACGCAGCCGGCTCTGCACCGTCGAGACCGACAGGTCGACGATGTCCGCCAGGTCGGCGACGTTGAATTCGGGCCCGACGACGGCGGCCGCACAGAGTACCCGCCGGCACGGGCGGTCCAGGACACCGAGCCGGCGGCCGACGACACCGACCACGGCATCCGACAGCGCGGGATGGCCGCGCTGCGGGGCGCCGTCGGCATCCAGCGCCCGCGCGAGTTCCTTGATGTAGAAGGGGTTTCCGCCGGCTTGCTCCCAGACCTGTGCCGAGATGGCCGGCGGGATCGTGCCGCCGACCACCGCGTCGACGAGGTCTGCCGCCGCCGCGCGGTCGATGCCGTCCAGATGCAGCGTGACGGTGTCGTTCGACCGGACGATGCGTTCGAACGACGACCGGTTCATCGGGCGGTCGGCTCCGAAGAACGTCCAGTTGCCGATGACCTGGATGGGGATGCGCGGGAATTCTTCGGCCAGCAGGACGAGGGTGTTGATCGAGGCCGGATCCGCCCGTTGCAGATCGTCGATGACGAGCACCATCGGGGCCACGGTCGAGAGCTCGCGCAGCGCCGCCACGATGCGCTCGACCAAGGCGAATCCCGTTGGTGCGAACCGGCTGCCGGCGTTGAGATCGTCGTCGCCGTGCCATTCGGGCACCAGGGCGTTGACCACGCCGGGCGTCTCCCGCAGCACGGCCTTGCGGCCGGCGATGCCGAGCTCACCGCCCAGTTGGCGCAGCAGTTGGATCCAGGTCCACAGCTGGGGCAGTTTCACCCCGCTCGGATGGCCGGCCCAGGCCACGGCGATGCCCGTTGCCCGGGCGCGGTCGACGGCGGCCTGCGCCAAGGTTGTCTTGCCGATGCCGCTGTCGCCGGTGACGAGCGTCAGCCCGCCGGCGCCACCGCTGGCTCGGCGCACCGCCGCGGTGACGGCACCGAGCTCGGTGTCCCGGCCGACGAACGGCGGTGGAGCCGCTGGGTCCGGATCGGGCTTCAGCACGTGTGGTGCGGGTGCGACCCGCAGTTCCGCGGCGCCGTCGCGAATCTTCTCGAAGAGGGTTTGGAGGCCTTCACCCGGCCGGGTGCCGACCTCGCGGTCGAGCGTCGTGCAGGCGCGCTCGAACGCCTGAATGGCATCGGCGGTGCGGTTGGACCGGTGCAGAGCCAGCATCAGATGGCCCCACAACCGTTCCTGCAGTGGATGTTCGGCCAGGGCCGCCTCGACCTCGGGTACCAGTTCACCGCCGCCGCCGAGTTGCAGTGCGGCGTCGAAGCGGGCCTCGATGGCGGTGGTGCGCAGGGCTGCGAAGCGGATGGCCTCGGGCGCGGCGAATTCGTGATAGGCGAACTCCCCGAACGGATCTCCGTGCCAGAGCGCCAGCGCTTCGGTCAGCATCTCGACGGCCGCTCCGGCCGAGTGGCGGATCAGCGCCGTCCGGCCTTTGGAGACAAGGCTTTCGAAGCTGACGAGATCGATCGTGTCGCCGTCGAGCAGATTCAGCTGATAGCCGTGGGGGTGGGACGCGAGCCGTTGGCTCTGCGTGTCGCCCCGGCGGGTATCGGGCGGCTGGTCATGCCCGGTGTCGGCGCCCGGGTCGAGGACCCGGCGGAGGTTGGCCACGTACGACCGCACCGAGGCGAGCGCTTTCGGTGGCGGCTCCTCGCCCCAGACGGCGTCGATCAGGCGGTCGATGCTGACCACCGTGCCGTGATTGGCCAGTAGGACGGCCAGTACGCACCGCTGCTTCGGTCCGCCGAGCGCTGCCGGCGTGCCGTCGACTCGGGCGGCTACTGCACCCGAGAGGTAGTACTGGACCATTTCCCCCGATTCACAGCAAATTCGGAACTGGGGAGACGATACATCCGCGCGTGACCTGCGGCAGCCCAGATGAACCTGGCAATCTGCTGGCGGCCCGGTCGGTTCAGAGGAGTTCGGGCCCGCGCCGGCGTCCGGCTCGGCTCACGATGCCGAATCCGGTACCCACCAGCAGGAACGGGACGGCGATGATGCCGAGCAGAGTCGGCAGGAACCACACCTGCCAATAGGTGTTGATGGTGGCGTCGCGCGGGTCGGCCGGGTTGTACCTGACGTCGACGTGCTCGCCGAGTCTGGCCGGTGGCGGATTGCTGCTGATCGAGCTGAGAAAGCGGACGTGGGTCCCTGCGGATGTGGCGAATTCGACGCGCGCCCGGTAGCGCGAGCTGCTGCCACCGCCGCTGGGCACCAGCTCGACGACGGTACCGTCGGCGTGCTTGTCGGACGAATTCGATTGGGCGACAAACGCTGCGCAGACCCCGGCCGCGACGGCCAGGGAGAGGCCGACGGCCAGGAACGCCTTCGCCAGGACCGGCGCGGCGGATTTCCGGGGCGCTTCGGTGCCGAGTTCGGTCGCGCTGGACAGCGCCGGATCGGGAGATGTCGTCCGGGTGCGGTGCTTGCGTAGCAGCGCAACGAGGATCGCGATATCCACGATCACGATGACGGCGATCAGCACCACGATGTACTCGATGCGCATGGCCCCTCCGGAAATGTCGACACGAAGAGGGTAGGACGGCGCGGTTGGAATCCGGTTGGCGTCAGGGCCCGAATACGCCTGTGAGGGTTGCGTACGCGTATCTCGGGTTCCGCGTACACAACCCTCACAGGGATGCGGGGACAGGCTGTGTCGGCCTAGGCTTCCGTCTGTCCCAAGGTCACCTGCACGGAGCGTTCCGCTCCGGAAGGGTCGGCGTAGGTCACGGTGACGTTGTCGCCGGGCGCTTTGGACCGGATGGCTGCGACGAGCGCTTCCGGACTGTCGATCGGCTGGTTGTCGACCTTGGTGATCACGGCGCCCTTGTCCAGGCCGGCTGCGGCGGCGGGACCGTCGGCCACGACGCCGGCCACAGCCGCACCCTGGGCGCTGTTGTTGGCGGCCAGCTTGACGCCCAGCGAGGCGTGCTGCACGGTGCCGGTGGAGATCAGTTGGTCGGCAATGCGTTTGGCCTGATCGACGGGGATGGCGAAGCCCAGGCCGATCGAACCCGGCTGGGAGCCACCGGAATCCGGGCCACCACCGAGCGAGGCGATCGCCGAGTTCACGCCGATCAGGTTGCCGTTCATGTCGACCAGCGCACCACCGGAGTTGCCGGGGTTGATCGCGGCGTCGGTCTGGATGGCGCTCATCACCGACTGCTGGCCGGTCTGCTCGTCACCGGTGCTCACCGGACGGTTCAGCGAGCTGATGATGCCGGTGGTCACGGTGCCCTGTAGGCCCAGCGGTGAGCCGATGGCCACCACGTTCTGTCCGACGCGCAGGTCCTTCGAGGATCCGATGCTGATCGGGGTCAGGTCGGAAACCCCCTGGGCCTTGACCACCGCGATGTCGTCGGCCGGGTCGGCCCCCACCACGGTGAAGGGCACGGTACGGCCGTCGGACAGGGTGACGGTTGCCTTGGTCTGACCGGCGCCGGTCATGCCGCGCGGCAGCCGGCCGCTCGGGCTGAGTCCGCTGGGCAGCGAATCCTGTTCCGCGGCAGTCTGATTGGCCTCCGCGATGACGTGGTTGTTGGTCAGGATCAGGCCGTCCGCGGTGAGGACGATGCCCGACCCCTCGCCACCCTGCTGGCCGGTCTGGACCTGCAGCTTGACGACGCTGGGCAGCACCTTGGCCGACACCGCCTCGACAGAGCCGGCCGGGGCGGCCGGTGCGGCTGCGGGTGCGGAAGCCGTTGGCAGCGCGCGGTTCTGAATGCCGGTGGCCAGCGGTACCTGCGCCGTCGGCGCCATGCTGCCGTAGTGGTCAACGGCAGCCATGGTGCCGGCCGCTCCTGCTGCGATGGCTACCGCCGCGACGCCGAAAGCCAGCAGCCCGGACCGCGAGCGCTTAGCTGGCGCCGGTGGCGCGGGCGGGGCGGGGTACTGCTGCGGCGCCCCGTACGGAGTCCGCAGCGGCTGGGTGTACTCGTCCGAGACGTGGGGGCGCTGGTAACGGTCATTGCTCCACTGGACCAGTTTCTCCTGTTCAGCGGCGTACTGCCGCGACCAGAGGTGCTGGTTGTCCGGGGTCGGCTGTTCTGACGGGTGTCTCATTGGCGTTGACTACTTTCTCGAAACGTCGGTAAGACAGGCGTGCTCGCGCTTGATGTCTCCACCGTGCCGTCGCCAACTGAGGCGTTGCTGAGAAAGAGTTCTGGACAGCCCAAGACTTTTCAGATCACAAAAAGTGTCATCTCGGCCCGTCGGCGCGGATCCAGGTGAGGGTGTTGCCCCGACCGACATAGCTCAACTCCAGTTGTGCCTCGGTCGCTTTCAACGGCACGTAGAACGCGTCGAACGACGGCGCAGGACTGGTCCAGTGCAGCCACAACACACAGATGCCGTCGTCGGGCAGCTGACCGGCACCCGGCGTCTGGCCGATGGGCCGGACGCGCCAGGTGCCCGACTCGTCCCTGGCGCCGCGGGATCGCAGCGCACCGTCGGGCGCCAGCGTCGTGGTGGTCGGATCGTCCGGGCTGGCCCAGGCGCCGACGAACTGTTGTGCCGTGACCGATGTGCCCGGGCAGGCGGGGTCCCCGGGGGCAGCGGCGGCCGAGGGCATGCCGCAGGCGGTCAGCGCCACCACCAGTGCGGTGACCGCAGGTGCGGAATATGGCCATGCGACGCGACTCATGGCTTCAGCGTATGGCGCACAGACCGGACCTCGATGCCGTCTTCGCATGTTCCGGCGTCGTTGATCGCGATTCCGTGAACCCCGGCTGAACTTCGGCCCTGATTCCGGTGTCGGACTCGCCAGATGCTCCGTGCTGGGCCACGATCGACGGGTGCGTCCGACCCGACTGACCGTTGCCGGCGAAATCCCGGACACTGGTATCCCCGACAACTTGTCGACGACCATGACCATCGCCGAGCAATACGACTGGCACCAGCAGTACCTGCGCCGGCACCGCGTATCGCGACGGAATTTCCTGCGCGGATCGGCGGCCGCCGCGGCGGTGGCGGCCCTGGGCCTGGCGCCGTTCGGGCGCCGCGCCTACGCACAGGACGCGCCGCTGAGCGTGGCCAACCGCCGGGTCGGTTTTGGTGGTGACGCGGACAGCCAGCTGCGGCTGGCGGCGCAGTTGTCGCGAAATCCCGGTGGCACCAAGGTGTTCGTCGACCACGGGCCCACCGATCAGTTGGGCGCGACCATCGAGGCCGAGGTGCGCAACCTCGTCACGCAGATCCCGACCAGCGATCGCGGTGTCCTTGCGGCCGAGCAGTTCTACGCCCATGTCCCCGTCGACGGATTGCCCGGTGGCAGCGCGCATTTCTACCGGTGGCGCACCGAGGACGGCTTCGTCAGCGACGTGCGGTCGGCCAAGACGGCGATGCCCAGCGTGCGAAAGACATTGGCGCCGTTCCGGTTCACCATGATGGGTGACCAGGGCACCGATGACATACCGCGCCAGCCTGCCGGGCTCAAACGCGGCGACTACGACGACAGCTATTACAAGCCGGACAACGAGCCCGACGTCCCGCACACCGCCAACGTGTTCAATCAGATCGTCGCGTCCAACCCCGAATTCCATCTGCTGGCCGGGGATATCGCGTATGCCGACCCGTCCGGTGGCGGCAAGCCGTTGTCGTTCGTCCCGTCCGGGGGCAAGGCCGCGCACGGCTTCGACAAGTACAACCCGTTCGTCTGGGACGTCTATCTGGGGTCCATCGAGGCCAGTGCGGCGAGTACGCCGTGGATGTTCGCGACCGGTAACCACGACATGGAGGCCTCGTATCCGAGTCACGGTTACGGCGGTCACCTGGCGCGCATGGACTTTCCGGACAACGGGCCGGCGGCGTGCCCGTCGGTCTATTCGTTCACCTACGGCAACGTCGCGGTGCTGTCACTGGACGCCAACGACGTGAGCTTCGAAATCCGTTCCAACACCGGCTATTCCGATGGCACCCAGAACTCCTGGGTCGAGCGCACCCTGGCCGCCTACCGCGCCGACCCCAATATCGACTTCATCGTGTGCTTCTTCCACCACTGCGCGTACTCGACCACCGACTCGCACGCCAGCGACGGCGGTGTGCGGGCGGCCTGGTGCGAGTTGTTCGACCGGTATCAGGTCGATCTCGTGCTGCAGGGACACAACCACGTCTACGAGCGCACGGACCCGATCCGCGGCGACCGCCCCACCAAGGTCGCCGGGGACAATTCGACCGTCGACGCGGAAACCGACGGCACCGTCTACTACACCGTGGGCTGCGCCGGCCGGCCCCGATACGGTTTCCAGCCCGGTGAGCCCGAGAGCTACCGCGGCCACGAAGCTCCCGACACCTTCGTCCCGAACAGCTATGTCTGGACTGCTGAAGGGAAGAAGAAGGCGGAGGCGGTCGGCTGGTCGCGCGTGCGTTTCCGCAACTACGCCTTCATCCGCGTCGATGTCAGGCCGGGGCAGCTGCTGAGCGAAATGGACGTCACCGCGGTCGACGAACACGGCCGGGAATTCGACAAGGTCACCTATCGCCGCAGGGTGCGCGCGTAACCATTCGCTGGGCAGCGGACGCCGCCGCCTCTTATGGTTAGCCGGTGGAAGGGACACCGTTCGGCCGGTACCGGCTGATTGAGCTGCTCGGTCGTGGCGGCATGGGTGAGGTCTGGAAGGCCTACGACACCACCATGAAGCGCGTCGTCGCGATGAAGGTGCTGCCGCCGACCTTCGCCGACGACGAGCAGTACCAGGTGCGCTTCCGCCGGGAGGCCCACGCCGCGGCCGGGCTCGATGAGCCGCATATCGTGCCGATCCACGACTTCGGTGAGATCGACGACCGGCTGTTCGTGACGATGCGGCTGATCGACGGCAAGACCGTCCAGCAGCTGTTGGCCGACGGCCCACTGGCACCCGACCGCGCGGTCTCGATCGTCGAGCAGATTGCTGCCGCGCTCGGCGCCGCGCATGGCGTGGGGCTGGTGCACCGCGACGTGAAACCCGCCAACATCCTGGTCACGCCAGACGATTTCGCGTACCTCATCGACTTCGGCATCGCCCGCGCTGCAGGCGAAACCAAACTGACCCACACCGGTGCCACCATCGGCACCGTCGCCTACATGGCACCCGAGCGCTTCACCAGCGACCGGTGCGACGCCCGGTCCGACATCTATGCGCTGACGTGCGTCCTGCACGAATGCCTGACTGGAGCACCGCCATTTCCGGGCGACAGCATGGAGCGGCAGATCACCAGCCACCTCTATTCGGATCCGCCACGGCCGTCGACCATGCGGCCGGGGATTTCGGCATACATGGATCAGGTCATCGCCACCGGCATGGCGAAGGACCCCGAATTGCGCTACGCCACAACGAAAGACCTTGCCAACGCCGCGCGTTCCGCGCTGACCGGACCGGCGCAGCCCGCTCAGTTCGGTCAGCCCGCTCAGCAGACACCGCCGCCCGCGTGGGCCGCGCCGTCGGTCCCGTACCCCACGACCGGCCCCGAGTCCTACCCCGCGCACGCGCACACGCAGTACGCGACGCCGGCACACGGTCTGGGCGCCGGATCTGCGCAGTGGTCGCCGCCCCAGATGACGAATAACCAACCGGCCCAATCATGGTGGCGCAACTCGGCCGTGGTGATCGTCGCGGCGTTGGTCACGGTGGTCATCCTCGGGGGCGCCGGCGTCGCCTATGTGATGTGGTCCGACAGCGGCTCGGGCGACCAGCCCCAGGCGACCAATGACCCCAGCGCACAACTGTTTCCGTCGCGGCCCACCGGCACCGGCGGGACGGGCGCGTACCCGACCGGTGGCATGTCCACGCCCGCTACGACTGCCGCGTCGACGCCGGCGGGACCCAGCCAGCTGCAGACTGCTGACGGTCTGACCGACCTGATCGGGACCATCAAGGCGAAGTTCGGCGACACCATGGGATTCAAGCTGGTGGTCTACCCCGACTACGCGATCATGGACCGCGTCTCTCCCACGAACAAGCACGTCGACCAGAGCTTCATGTACCGCGGCGGCAGCTGGAACAAGTGGGGCTCGGACACCTCCACCAGTTCCTTCGACGTGCTCGCGGACCTCGGCGCCATCAACACGCAGGCGGTGGCGGCCACCATGGCCGGCGCGCCGCAGCAAATGGGTGCCGAGCCGGGGTCGCCGATGTACCTCATCATCGAAGGCGAAGAGGGCGGCGGCCTGGGTCTGGCGATTCACTCCACCGCGCCGGGGACCGGATACATACAGGCCAACGCCGACGGGACCATCAAGCAGATCTATCCGCCGTAACAGGGCGCGTCTCGCTGTGTAGTAACGGAGCAATTGCTCTGTTACAGTGTGCCGGTGCCCCGGCCCCGTGTCCATGACCTCGATTCGGTGCTCGACGCCGCCGAATCGCTGGCGGTCGAGGCGGGGCCGGCCGGTGTCACCACCCGTTCGGTGGCCGCCGCGGCCGGTGTCTCCAACGGCGCGATCTATCACAACTTCGGCTCGCGAACCGAGCTCGTCGCCCGCACGTGGCTGCGGGCCGCGCGCCGATTCCTCGACGTGCAAACGGAATTGGTCGACGCCGCGCTGGCTGACACCGCAGCCGACCCCGTGGACGCCGTCGTCGCCGCCGCGCAGGCGCCCGCGGTGTTCTACGAACGCCGGCGGCAGTCGGCAGAACTGGTATGGCGGGTGCAGCGCGACCAGTTGCTGGGCCCCGACCTGCCGGCGTCCCTGGCGGCCGAACTCAAAGACCTCGACCGTCAGCTGATCGACCTGATGGTGCGGCTGTCGTCGCATCTATGGGACCGGCGCGACGGCGCGGCGGTCGATGCCATCACGGTCTGCATCGTCGACCTGCCGACCGCAATCATCCTGTCCCGCAACAGGATCAGCAACAGCTGGGCGCGTGATCGGCTCACCGCAGCCGTGCGTGCCGTCCTTGCCGCCGAACCCACCCCAACCAACAGGAAGCAACCATGACCATCACCGTCACCTACCAGGACAAGATCGCCATCCTGAACCTCGGCGACGACGAGAACCGTTTTTCGCTCGGTTTCCTCGACGACATCAACAGCGCCATCGACGATCTCGTCGCGGGTGGCGCTCAGGCTCTGGTCACGACAGGCGCCGGGAAGTTCTACTCCAACGGGCTGGATCTCGACTGGCTGATGGCGCACGGCGACCAGATGCAGTCGTACGTCGGGCGGGTCCACGCGCTGTTCGCCCGCGTGCTGACCCTGCCGATCCCGACGGCCGCCGCGGTCAACGGGCACGCCTTCGGCGCCGGCGCCATGCTGGCGATGGCGCACGACTACCGGACCATGCGCTCCGACCGCGGTTTCTTCTGTTTCCCCGAGGTCGACATCCGGATTCCCTTCACCCCGGGCATGGCCGCACTGATCCAGGCCAAGCTGACGCCGCAGGCGGCCATCGCGTCGATGACGACCGGCCGGCGCTTCGGCGGTGACGACGCCGCCAAGTACGGACTGGTGGAGGTCTCCGCGGCCGAGGACGCGGTCGTCCCCGCCGCGGTGGAGCTCGTGATTCCGGTGGCGGGCAAGGATTCCCAGACCATGGCCGCCATCAAGGCGACGATGTTCGGCCCGGCGATCGCGGCGCTGCAGGCCGGGTAACCGCCCCCAGGTGCGGCCTGATAGGCATAAGAGCGTGGGACAGAACGAGCGCAAGAAGATCGTCATGACCGACGACGAAATCGTCGAGTTCATCGATCGCAGCCGGACCGCGACCATGGCCACCGTCCTGGCCGACGGCCGGCCGCACCTGGTGGCCATGTGGTACGCCGTGCTCGACGGCGAAATCTGGTTCGAGACCAAGGCCAAGTCGCAGAAGGCGGTCAACCTGCGTCGGGATCCGACCATCACCGTGATGATCGAGGATGGTGACACCTACGGCACCCTGCGAGGTGTGTCGATCGACGGGACCGCCGAGATCGTCGAGGATCCCGACACCTGTCTGCGCGTCGGCATCAGTGTGTGGGAGCGGTACACCGGCCCCTACACCGACGAGATGCGCCCGTTCGTCGATCAGATGATGAACAACCGCGTCGCGGTCCGGGTCGTGCCGAGCCGCATGCGCAGCTGGGACCACCGCAAACTCGGCATGCCCGACATGCCGATCAGCGGCTCGACCGCGCAGTACCTGAACCAGCAGTGATCTCGGCGCGCCCCGTATCACTCTCCGATACGGAGCGCGCCCAAACCACTCAGGCCCGGTCGACCAGCGGCGCGTACTCGGGATGCTTGGCGATGTACCCGCTGACCATCGAGCATTGCGGCACGATGCGTAACCCTGCGGCACGGGTGGCGTCCAACGCCTCGGCGACGAGGATCGTCGCCAGCCCGCGGCCGCCGTACTCGGGCTGAACTTCGGTGTGCGGGAAGATTCGTCGGCCACCCCGGTCGATGTAATCGATCAGCCCGACCGTCTTGCCTTCGACGGCGATGGTGAATCGTCCGGCTTCGGCGGTGACTGTGGTCGGCGCTCCGGTCTTGTCGGTCGTGCTCGCAGTGGCCATAGAACCCACGGTAACCCTCTTGCGTAGAACCGCCGCCCGCGCTGCCGCCCCCTCAAACGGCAGCGTGGGCAAGCGGGTACTACGCGACTTCGAGGAAGATGCGGCGCTGGCGGCGGACCGGGTAGCCGTTGGCTTCGGCCAGGGACCGCAGCTGCTTCATCGCGAACGTCCGGCCGCGACCCTCCTCGGCCGGGATGACGATGCCGGCCCAGAGGCCTTCGGCGCGGGGCAGTTCGACGGCGTCACGCGCGCAGGCCCAGCGGCGCGGGCACTGGCGGCAGAGGGCCTTGGCCTCGTCGCTGGCGATCGTCGTCCACTGCTCCGGGCTCCGGGTGCACTCACCGAGCGGCAGGCCGTCCATGGCAATTGCGGTCATCGGAGTACTCCTTTGTTGTTGCGCTGCGACTGTTCCGTCGCGGTTGGGAAGAATCTATAGCACCAGACTGCAGTAATGCAACAGTTAAACCGTAGCGTTAGATATATCCGCAGGTCAGCGCGCTGCGAGGGCTCAAAAATCATCCGAATGGTCCGGAATAACATTGGTGAAAGTCGTGCTTTGGGGAGGGTGTACGGTCTAACTGAAGCGCTTGGCGCGAGACCGATACGGTTCAGTGACCGTTAACGCAATAGTTATGCGGGGCCGAACGGGTTAAGCTGTATCGGACTGCCGACGGTGCTCCGGATTTCGTGTTGAGCGCGGGCCGCAAGGGATGGGAGGTGACATCGGGTGCCGAACATCGATCCCGATGACGTCACCGAATACATCGCCCTGCCCGCAGTCGACCCCGGAATGGAGCGCGCCGGTGCGGCCGCCGCCGCCCGGCGGCGCGAGTTGGACATCAGCCAGCGCAGCCTTGCGGCCGACGGCATCATCAACGCCGGAGCGCTGATCTCATTCGAAAAGGGCCGCAGCTGGCCGCGGGAACGAACGCGCCTGCGTCTCGAAGAGGTGTTGCAGTGGCCGCCGGGAACCATCGCCCGGATCCGCAGCGGCGAGCCGGTCCCGACGACGCAGGTGCCGTTGGCGCCTCAGGCACAAGCTGCCCCAGCCCCGCCGTTGACCAACGCGGGCGAGGTTCCGCTGATCGCGCAGGCCGTCGTCGCCGCGGTGAACACGTTGGGAGCCACGGCCGACGCCCTGCCGGCGATCGAGGATTCTGAATTCACGCCGTGGGTCACGCAGATTCTGTCCGACCTGCGGCAACTCGAGGCCGTCGCCGCCAGCGCCGCCCGGCTCGGCCCGGTGTCGCCGCCGCTGATCAAGGCGTTGGGACTGGTGCGCGCCCGCATCGACGAACTGACGTTGCTCGGCGCGAAAGCGCCCACCGCGACGCTCGGGCAGCGGCTGTATGCAGCGCGCCGCAGTGCCAACCTGACCATTCAGGAGACGGCCCTGGCCGCCGGGGTTCCCGAGTCCGTCGTGGTCGGTGCCGAGGCCGAAGCGGCGGTGTCGGACCACGACAAAGAGCTGGTCGAAAAGCTGCTCGTGCAGCTGGTGTAGCCGCCGCGAGCGTCAGGAACGGTCGCGGTGCCGATCGTCACCGGTCGGGAAGTTCGCCGCCAGCGCGGCTGCGATCTCGATGAATTTGCGCCGCGTCGCCGGCGCCATTTCCCGGGTGCCGGCGATGACGCCGCCCGGCCGCAGGTGCGCATCGAACGGTACCTCGACGACGGCCTGCCCCTGCCCGGCGAACTGCTGGGCCAGGACCGAGCGGGTGCGTTTGTCGGCGTGGCCGTCGGAATCGTTGAGTACCACCACAGTTCGCTGCAGGAGACCATTGAGGCCGTGTGCCGCCAGCCAGTCGAGCGTCTGCCCGGCCGCGCCGGCACCGTCGACCCAGGGCGACGACACCACGATGAGCGCATCCAGATCCCGCAGCACCTCCTGCGTGAC
Source organism: Mycobacterium sp. SMC-21 (assembly GCF_045310825.1). Classification (NCBI taxonomy): domain Bacteria; kingdom Bacillati; phylum Actinomycetota; class Actinomycetes; order Mycobacteriales; family Mycobacteriaceae; genus Mycobacterium; species Mycobacterium sp. SMC-21. The sequence goes on from NZ_JBJIAO010000045.1 coordinate 26,692, forward strand.
AGGGCTGTCCATCGTGGAGCTGCAGTCGATGATCGAGATGGTGAAATGGCGGTCCAGCCGCGAGGCGGCCTCGCGGTAGACGGCGGGATCCAGCACCCGGCGGCGGGCCGGGCTCGCCTCACCGGCCAGCACGAACAGCCCGGCGGCATTGCTGCCGACCCGGTTGCGGATGTCGGCGAAACTCTCCAGGTGCTGGTCGGACGCCAACTCCCAGTACGAGCTCAGGGCCTTGGGGTCGACGCGACTGCCGAGCTTGCCGAACGCGGTGTCGGCATCGACGGCCACTACCCGATCGTCCTGCCGGAGCTCGGCGAACAGCGACCCGATCGAGGCCGACACCGTCGTCTTGCCGACGCCGCCCTTGCCCATCACGCCGACCTTGTAGTGACCCGACAGCGCCGACCGGATCCGGTTGATCTGCTGTGCTTCCTGGATCTCGTCGGGTGACGGACCGAGGTTTACCAGCCCGAACGTCGCCTTGAACAGCGTCTTGCGCCAGCCGCGACCGGGCTCGGGCTTGCGGGTCCGGAGCAGGTCGTCGCGGCGGATGGCGTCGGCGTACGACCCGGGTGGCGTGAACTGACCCTGAGGACCGTGCGGCCAGGGTTGGTGCGGGTGCGGTCCCGGCTGCATCGGACCCGGCGGTACGGGACCGGGCTGCGGTGGGTAGCCGGTCCTGCGCTGCAGCGGTTCGGTGTGCTGCATGCCGGTGTTGCCGGCCGGATTTACCCGTGGCCAGGCCGGCGGCGTGTTCACGGGATGGCCGGCGAAAGCGCTTTCCGGGGGGTTGTGCTGCGGTTCGAAGTGGTCAGTCACCGAATACGCGCTTTCTCTCCTCGGTTCGCTCGACGCAGGTGCCAAGACGCAGATGCCATCCCAGTATCGACCACGCCGGCGCCGCCGGCGGGATGGCTGGGCCCAATTTCGTCGGCGCCCGTTCGGCCGACGGTCTGGGCCCCTTGGCTGCGGTGCTGCTGATTGGGTTGTCCACCAACGTTTTTCGCTGCGTGTCGACCGCGTCGACTGAGTGCGCGCCGTCGGTGAATTGGTGCGGATCCGGCGGCGGACCCGCTGGTAGGCTCGATGCGGGTTGTGGGGAAGCGCTGTGGGGGTGGTGTGGGGCCGCCCGCGCAGGTCAGATGCCGTGACTCGCGTAGGAGTTTGGCCATCGGCCTGCCGTCCGTCAGGTGGCGTACCAAGATGGTCACGGAGGACAGCGATGCCCGGCGCCTGGCGCCGGGAACAGGGGGTGGAGCGAGATGCAGCGGGTGGACACATGCGCCGGGCGTGATGCCGGGACGTCTGGGTCGGCTATGGCGCCGGGACGGTTGTCGTGACCGGCCCGTACACCGCGGCCAGCACCGCCTCGGGCGGCATCGACGACGTCATCGCGGTCGAGGTCACCATCGACGGCATGCTGGTCATCGCCGACAAGCTCGAGCTCATGGATTTCCCGATAAGCCTCGGCATCCGGCCGAACATTCCCCAGCTGGACCTTCGGGACCGGGTCTGGGAACAGGTGCGGCGGGATCTGACGGCGCAGGGCGTCCTCGACATCTACGGGAACCCGCATCCGGAAGTCGCCGCGATGGTCGACACCCTCAGCCGCGCCGACCGCACCATCGAGGGCCGCTGGTGGCGCCGCGACGTCGGCGGGAAGATGCTGCGGTTCGTGGTCTGTCGCAAGGGCGAACGCCATGTCGTCGCGGCCCGCGACGGCGAGATGATCGTCATCCAGCGGGTCGCCCCGCAGGTGGGCCTGGCCGGCATGGTGAATGCCGTGCTCGGCTCCGCCAACCCCGCCAACGTCGAGCCTCTGACCGCGTCGACCAGCCGGCTCAGTGACGCCCGCACCCCCGACCAGCTCACCCAGTTCGGCATCAGCCTGAGCTCGGCGCGGACCTATTCCGAACTCATCGCCAATCCCGACTCATGGGTCGAGCTCACCGCCAACGAGCGGCACGAGGGCGGTACGCACAGTGAGGCCGACGTGGCCGCCGGCGTTCTCGACTCCCGGCTGGGCCGCATCGTGTCCCTGCCGCGCAAGGTCAGCGGGGAGCTGTACGGCAGCTTCCTGGCGGGCACCGACGAGAACCTCGAACGCGCCCTGCAAGGGCTGTTGGAGTTCCTGCCGTCGCGGTCCTGGTTCGACACGGCCTCGGCGGGCGCCGCCGGCGACGATTACCAGGACTGACGTTGGCGGCCCACCATGATGACGGGTTCGATGACGAGCCGTCGGGCGACGATCCGGACGACGGCTCGGACGATGATCTCGGCGGCGCACTCGACTACCTCTACGCCGACGACGACGTCGTCCCTCCCGACGCCGGGGTCATCGAGGACGATGCGCCGTCCGCCGATGACGCGCCTGTCCCGTTCGGGTACACGGTCACCAACCCGCCGCAGACGGTGACCGTCACGGCCCTCATGGACGGCCGGATCCACCGCATCCGACTCGCTCCGGGCGTCACCAACATGACGGAAGTCGAACTGGCGGACGAGATCCTCGTCATCGCCGGACTCGCTCGCCAGGACGGCAGGTCGGCGCAATACGACGTCATGTACTCGGGACTGCGGGAACTGGGTCACGACCGCGCAGAGGCGAAGGATTTCCTGTCGCGCAGTCTCGACCTGCCGTCGCCGGAAGAGGCCGCCGCGACGCGTGCCCAGATCTTTGCCACCAGATATTCAGGGGAAGTAGACGCCAATGAGTGACCAACTCGCCGCCATGTTCAACAACGCCGTCGGCATGCTGGACACCGCACCGGCGCGTTCGATGCAGCTGTTCAGTGAGATCACGTCTGTCGACGAGACTGCGTGTGACGCCTGGATCGGGCGCATTCGCTGCGGCGACACCGATCGGACCACGTTGTTCCGCGCTTGGTACTCACGCGGCAACCTCGGCATGCTCGCCGGCCAGGCCGAGGTGTCGCTGGCGCAGGTCAACGCCCGGGTGCGTATCGGCGGCGAGCTCGGCGACATCACCTATCCCGTGAACTCGCCCCTCGCGCTGACGCTGGCGTTCGCCGTCAACGAGGCGGCCGAGGGCAATTACGCCGACGCGCTGGAAGCCGTGGAGGGCGCGGCGGTCGGCGGTTCGGAGCATTTGGTGGCGTGGGTAAAGGCCGTCATCTACACCGGCGGTCAGCGCTGGACCGATGTCATGGAGGTGCTCCGGGGTTCGGAGAGCTGGCCGGACGCCTTCCTGGCCGGTGCCGCCGGCGTGGCCCGTGGCGTCGCGGCAGCCAACCTCGGCCTGTTCACCGAGGCCAAGGACAAGCTGACCGAAGCCAATGAATCGCCGGCCGGAACGGCGTGCGGCCGGCCCATCGCGTGGTACCTGGCAATGACGTTCCGCGAGCAGGGCAACGAAGAGGGTGCCCGTCGCCTGCTGGAATGGCTGCAGGCCAACTTCCCCGAGCCGAAAGTCGCTGAGGCGCTTCGCGATCCGAACTACCGGCTGCAGACCACCACGACAGAGAAGATCGCCGCTCGGTCGGACAAGTGGGATCCGAACAGCGTCGTGGCCGACACCTCGGCGCGCGACAAGATGCTCAGTGACGCGCAGGCCGAACTCGACCGGCAGATCGGCCTGGCCAAGGTCAAGGAGCAGATCGAGACCTACCGCGCCGCAACGCAAATGGCGAAGATCCGGGCCGCGCGTGGCATGAAGGTCGCGCAGCAGTCCAAGCACATGATCTTCACCGGACCGCCGGGAACCGGCAAGACGACCATCGCGCGCGTGGTCGCCAACATCCTCGCCGGTCTCGGGGTCATCGCCGAGCCCAAGCTCATCGAGACGTCCCGCAAGGACTTCGTCGGCGAGTACCTCGGCCATACCGCCGTGAAGACGTCCAAGGTCATCGACCGGGCCCTTGGCGGCGTGCTGTTCATCGACGAGGCCTACACGCTGATCCAGGACGGACTGCAGGGCGGTGACGCCTTCGGCTCGGAAGCCATCGACACCCTGCTGGCCCGTATGGAGAACGACCGCGACCGGCTGGTCGTCATCATCGCGGGCTACAGCTCGGACATCGACCGGCTGCTGGAAGCCAACGACGGTCTCCGCTCCCGCTTCGCCACCCGTATCGAGTTCGAGTCCTACTCCCCCGAGGAGATCGTCGAAATCGCGAAAGTCATTGCCAAGAGCAATGATTCGCTGATCAACGACGAAGCGGCCAAGCAGGTGCTGGAAGCGGCGACCACGCTGTACCAGCACGAGCTGAACGGCAAGCCGGCCATCGACATCGCGGGTAACGGCCGCTATGCGCGCCAGCTGGTCGAGGCCGGTGAGCAGGCCCGCGACATGCGCCTCGCCCGCTCGATGGACATCGAGAGCCTGAGCGTCGAAGCGCTCGGCGAGATCACCGGCGACGACATGGCTTCCGCGATCAGCGGGGTGCATCGGCGCCTGAGTATCGGCGAATAACCGATGGCTGATTTCCGGCTCACCACCAAGGTTCAGGTCAGCGGCTGGCGCTTCCTGCTCCGCCGCGTCGAGCACGCCATCGTGCGGCGCGACACCCGGATGTTCGACGACCCGCTGCAGTTCTACAGCCGGTCGGTGTCCGCAGGCATCGTCGTCGCGGTCATTGTCTGTCTCGGTGCGGCGATGCTGGCGTACTTCAAACCGCAAGGTAAGCGCGGCGGGGACTCGCTGCTCGTCGACCGCAGCACGAACCAGCTGTATGTGGTGATGCCCGGGGGCTCGGGGCAGATCCGTCCGGTCTACAACCTGACGTCGGCGCGGCTGGTTCTCGGCCACACCGGTGAGCCGCAGGTCGTCAAGCCTGCGGAACTGTCCAAGATGCCGAAGGGCCAACCCATCGGCATCCCCGGTGCGCCCTACGCGACGCCGGTGAACGGCACGTCGGGCACCTGGTCGGTGTGCGACACCGTCACCAAGCCCGAGAGCGTCACCCCGACCGTCGAGACCTCGGTGCTCGTCGAACCCGTCGTTCTGGGCGGCGGCGTCGGCCCCATCCGGCCAGATCAGGGCGTGCTGGTCAAGTACCAGGACAAGACCTGGCTCATCACCAAGGACGGACGGCATTCGATCGACCTGGCCGACCGCGCGCTGACCTCTGCCGTGGGAATTCCGGTCGGTTCGAAGTCGGCGCCCATCTCGTCCGGCCTGTTCAACGCGCTGCCGAACGTCGGCCCCTGGGCCCTGGCCCCGATCCCGGCCGCGGGCGCGCCCAACACCGTCGGCCTGCCGCCGAACCTGGTGAACGGCACGGTGTTCCAGACCGTCACCGACAACAGCAAGCAGCAGTACGTGGTGCTGCCGGACGGCGTCGCGAAGGTCAACGACACCACGGCGGCCGCGCTGCGCGCCACGAACTCGTACGGGCTGATCTCGCCGCCGTCGGTGGAATCCAGCGTCGTCGCCAAAATCCCCGAGCAGACCTATACGTCACCGCTGCCGGCGAAGCCCATGACCATGCTGCTGCCGCAGGACGATCCGACGGTGTGCTGGGCGTGGCAGCGCGAAGCCGGTGACCAGGGTGCCAAGACCACGGTGATCGTCGGTCGGCACCTGCCGATCTCGCCGAGCTCGATGGGCAACGGCATCAAGCAGATCAGCGGTGACGCCACCGTCTACATCGACGGCGGTCAGTTCATCCGGCTGCAGTCGCCAGACCCGCGGTACGGCGAGGCCCAGTACTACGTCGACGCCCAGGGCGTCCGATACGGGATAGCCAACGACGACACTGGGAAGGCCCTCGGCCTCAGCGGCGCCACCACGGCACCGTGGCAGGTGGTCGGTCTGCTGATGGAAGGCCCGGTCCTGTCGAAGGAGGCGGCGTTGCTCGAACACGACACGCTGCCGGCTGATCCGAAACCGCGGAAGGTGGGCGGCAGCAACGAGGCCGCGGCGCCGCCGCATCCGGGAGGTGCGTCATGACGACCAAGAAGTTCACCCCGTCGATGAAGCGCGGTCCGCGCCTGACCCCGGGTGAGATCAACGTGACGCCGCCCGACGACCTGGGCATTGAGATCCCCGCGTCGGGCATGCAGAAGGCGATGCCGTACGTCATGGGCGGCGGCATGCTCGGAATGATCGCGATCATGATCTTCACCGGCGTCCGTCAGCTGTCGCCGTACATGCTGATGATGCCGCTGATGATGATCATGGGCACTGTCGGCTACATGGCCAGCGGCGGTGGCGGCGGCAAGAAGGTGCCGGAGATCAACGAGGACCGCAAGGAGTATCTGCGGTACCTGGCCGGCCTGCGGACCCGCGTCACGTCGTCGGCCGACGCGCAGGTGACGTTCTTCAGCTACCACGCACCGCATCCCGAGGACCTGCTGTCCATCGTGGGCACGCAGCGGCAGTGGTCGCGCAGTGTCAGCGGCAACAACGCCGACTTCTTCATGGGTGCCCGCATCGGCATCGGCGCCCAGGCGGCGGTCGACCGGTTGCTCAAGCCGAACATCGGGTCGGACCTCGCGGGCCCGATGGCCGCACCGCAGGCTCATCTGGAGCCGGTCAGCCACATGTGGGTGACCAAGTTCCTGCGCACCCACGGTCTAGTGCACGACTGCCCGAAGCTGGTGATCCTCAAGAGCTACCCGACCATCGCCATCGGTGGTGATCCGGAAGGGTCGCGGGGTCTGCTCGCCGCCATGATCTGCCACCTGGCGGTCTTCCATCCGCCGGACCTGCTGCAGATCCGGGTCCTGATGGACGATCTCGACGATCCCGACTGGGCGTGGCTCAAGTGGCTGCCCCACGTGCAGAGCCAGACCGAGTTCGACGACGCCGGGCCCAGGCGCCTGGTGTTCACCAAGCCGGACGGGCTGGCGGACCTGACGGCGCGCGGTCCGCACAGTGCCGACGCGCCCCCGTCGGGCCCATATGTTCTGGTGGTCGATCTGACGGGCGGCAAGGCCGGCTTCCCGGTCGACGGTCGCGCCGGCGTCACCGTCATCACCAAGGGCAACCACCGGTCGGGCTATCGCATCAAGGTCAATCCCGACGGCTCGTGCGAGGACCGCACGGCGTCCCAGCCATGGCGTGAGGTGACCACCGTGACCGACTCGGTGACCCCGACGTCGGCCGGCCGGTTGGCGCGCAAGCTCGCGGGCTGGTCCATCACCGGCACGATCATCGACAAGGGCACCCGCGTACAGAAGAAGGTGTCGAGCGAGTGGCACCACCTGGTCGGCGCGCGCTCGGTCGAGGAGGTGACGCCGCGGCGGTGGCGGATGTACTCGGATACGGATCAGGACCGGTTGCGCATCCCGTTCGGCCACCAGCTCAAGAATGGCGAGATCATGTATCTCGACATCAAGGAGGGCGCCGAATTCGGTGCCGGTCCGCACGGCATGCTGATCGGTACGACGGGTTCCGGTAAGTCGGAATTCCTTCGTACCCTGATCCTTTCACTGGTGGCGACGCATCATCCGGATCAGATCAACCTGCTGCTGACCGACTTCAAGGGCGGTTCGACATTCCTGGGTATGGAGAAGCTGCCGCACACCGCGGCTGTCGTCACCAACATGGAAGAGGAAGCCGAACTCGTCGGCCGTATGGGTGAGGTGCTCACCGGTGAGCTGGACCGCCGGCAGAACATCCTGCGTCAGGCCGGTATGCAGGTCGGCGCGGCCGGTGCGCTGTCGGGCGTCGCCGAGTACGAGAAGTACCGCGAGCGTGGGGCCGATCTGCCGCCGCTACCAACGCTTTTCGTCGTCGTCGACGAGTTCGCGGAGTTGCTGCAGAACCACCCGGACTTCATCGCGTTGTTCGACCGTATCTGTCGCGTGGGCCGGTCGCTGCGTGTGCACCTGCTGTTGGCGACGCAGTCACTGAACACCGGTGGCGCCCGCATCGACAAACTGGAGCCGAACCTGACGTACCGAATCGCGTTGCGTACCACGAGCTCCGCCGAATCCAAGGCGGTGATCGGTACGCCCGAGGCGCAGTACATCACCAACAAGGAGAGCGGCGTCGGCTTCCTCCGTGTCGGTATGGAGGATCCGGTCAAGTTCAAGAGCATCTACACCGGCGGCACCTATGTGCCGACGGCGGCGGAGAACGACGAAGGTGACGACGCGCCACGAGTGGTGGCGCAGAACAACTTCCGGATTCGGCCGTTCACCGCTGCGCCGATGGCAGATTCGGGAGTCGGACGATGACGAACACCGAACAGCGCGCGTTGCGCGAAGTGGTGCTGAACCAGCTGACGACCGGCGAGAGCCGGGCGTACAAGATGTGGCTGCCGCCGCTGCTGGATCCGATGCCGGTCAACGAGCTGGTGGAGCGCGACCAGCGGGCCCCGCTGCGCTTCGGTCTGGGCATCATGGACGAACCGCGTCGCCACAAGCAGGAAGTGTGGGGCATCGACACGTCGGCGGCCGGTGGCAATATCGCGGTCGGCGGAGCGCCGCAGACCGGGAAGTCGACGTTCCTGCAGACACTGGTGCTGTCGGCGGCCGCGACCCACTCCCCCAGACAGGTGCAGTTCTACTGCGTCGACCTCGGTGGTGGTGGCCTCATGTACCTCGAGGATCTGCCGCACGTCGGTGGCGTCGCCACCCGTTCCGAACCGGACCGAGTACAGCGTGTCGTCGCGGAAATGAAAGCCGTTCTGCGGCAACGTGAATTGACTTTCAAAGAGCTCCGTATCGGGTCGATTGCCAGTTACCGGCAGTTGCGTGAAGATCCGAATCACCCTGCGTCGCAGGATCCGTTCGGTGACGTCTACCTGATCATCGACGGCTGGCCGGCCTTCATCGGTGAGTTCCCGGACCTGGAGCCCGTGGTCCAGGACCTTGCCGGTCAGGGCCTGGCGTTCGGAGTGCACGTCATCATCTCGACGCCGCGCTGGACGGAACTGAAATCCCGTGTCCGTGACTACCTGGGCACGAAGGTCGAATTCCGCCTCGGTGACGTCAACGAGACGCAGATCGACCGCATCACCCGCGAGATTCCGGCGAACCGCCCCGGCCGGGCGGTGTCGATGGAGAAGCACCACCTGATGATCGGCGTGCCCCGGATGGACGGGGTGCACAGCGCAGCCGACCTCGTGCCGGCCATCACCGCTGCCGTCGACCACATCGCGTCGCTGCACACCGACATGGCACCGCGCGTGCGCGTGCTGCCCGAGCGCATCTACCTGCACGAACTCGACCCGAATCCGCCCGGACCGGAGAACGACTACCGCACCCGGTGGACGGTGCCGGTGGGCGTGCGCGAATCCGACCTCTCGGTGGCGTACAACCACATGTACAACACGCCGCACCAGCTCATCTTCGGTGCGCCGAAGTCGGGCAAGACCACCATTGCGCACGCAGTGGCGGAGGCGATCTGCAAGCGCAACAGCCCCGATCAGGTGCGGTTCATGCTCGCCGACTTCCGGTCTGGCCTGCTCGACGCGGTGCCCGAGACACACCTGCTCGCGGCTGGTGCCATCAACCGCAACATCGCTGCACTGGAAGAGTCCATCAAGGCGCTGGCGGTGAACCTGAAGAAGCGGCTGCCGCCACCGGACCTGACGACGTCCCAGCTTCGCTCACGGTCGTGGTGGAGCGGTCCGGACGTGGTGCTGCTGGTCGATGACTGGCACATGATCGTCGCCGCCAGCGGTATGGGGTCGCCGATGGCGCCATTGGCGCCGCTATTGCCCGCCGCTGCCGATATCGGTCTGCACATCATCGTGACATGTCAGATGAGTCAGGCGCACCGGTCCACGATGGACAAGTTCGTCGGTACCGCTTATGGCGCCGGAACGCCGACGATGTTCCTGTCGGGCGAGAAAGCGGAGTTCCCGTCGAGCGAGTTCAAACTCCGTCGTAGGCCCCCTGGCCAGGCGCTTCTGGTGTCACCGGACGGTAAGGAGGTCATCCAGGCGGCCTATGTTGATCCTCCGGCGGAATAAGTGTAGGTGACCCCCCAAAACCCTCGGTAGTATCAGTTTCAGACGTTCAGCAACGCTAAACGCCCGCTGATCGGCCTAGGGGGAACGGGGGTTCCGTGGGGGATCTTCAATTCTTATCTGTGCCGTTCGCACAATTCCATACCGCGATCTTGAATTGGTAAGGAGAAAAGAAATGCAGCCTTTGCAACATGAAGAGGGCGCGATCGGCGTCGGCACGCAGGTTGTCGCCAACGGAGCGCGTGGCGTTGCGACCGGCACCGCCACCATGACGGAGGCCAGCACCCTGGTCCCGGCCGGTGCAGACGAAGTGTCGCTGCAGGCCGCCATGGCATTCGCCGTCGAAGGCGTCGAGGTCATGGGCATCAACGCCTTCGCCCAGGAAGAGCTGGCGCGTGCCGGCGCGGCGTACGTCGAGGCGGGCGCCATGTATGAGGCCACCGACGTGGCTACGTCAGCGACCCTGATCTAGCCACCGCGTACGACGAGCCCACAAAGAGCCTGAGGACAGCACATCATGGGGCTTCCCGCCATGCCGGCGATGTTCTACGGAGCATTCCCGCCGGAGATGAACACCGGCCGACTCATGGCCGGTGCAGGCCCTGCGCCGATGCTGCAAGCAGCTGCAGGGTGGGAAGCGTTGGCCGTTGCGCTGGAGACGCAGGCGGTGGAGCTTGCCGCCAGCTTGGCGGAGCTGAGCGCGAACTGGTCCGGCATGGGCAGTGAACGGGCCGTCACGGCAACCACGCCGATGGTGACGTGGCTACACACCACTGCTGTGCAGGCACAGAAGCGCGCGATGCAGGCATTGGCACAGGCGGAGTCATACAGCTTGGCCTTGGCCACCACTCCGCAGCTGCCGGAAATCGAGATGAACCACGTCACGCACGGTGTACTCGAGGCCACGAATTTCCTGGGTATCAATACGGTGCCCATCGGCTTCAACGAGGCGGACTACGCGCGCATGTGGGCGTTGGCGGGCTCGGTGATGGAGACGTATCAGGCCGAGACCACCATGAACACGTTGTTCGAACCCATTCTGCCGCCAAAGCCCATCGTGATACCTGGAGTCGGCGAGGCGACGGAAGCGGCGATTGTCGCGCGAACCGCGATGGGGGTATCCGAGGCAGTGGCGCGCAATTTGGTCATTTCGCAGGTGGCCAGCCAGGCGGCAATCGAAGACGCGGCGCTGATGGTCGGAAATGCTGCGGCGCAGGCGAATTTCGCGGGACAGCGGGCCCAGGGCCAGGCGTCCAAGGCCGAATCGGCCGCGCAGCGTGCCAGCGAGCAACAGGACAAAGGCCAGCAGGGCGCGCAAATGATGATGCAGGTGGTCTCGCAGGTCGGTTCGCAGGCCGCGCAGCTGCCGCAGCAGCTCGGCCAGCTCATCACGCAGCCGGTTCAGCAGTTGAGCCAGCCGATGCAACAGATGACGCAGATTTTCAGTCAGCTGGGAAGCAGCTTCGGACAGAACAACGGGCCGCAGATCGGCCTCATGGGCGCCAGCCCCTTCTCCAATCACCCGCTGGCGGGTGGTTCGGGCGCGACATCGGGTGCGGGCTTGGTTCGCGCCGCGTCACTGCCGGGCATGGGCGGTTCGGCCCCGCGGACGCCGCTGATGGCCTCGCTGGTCGGTGGCGTCGATAACGCCTCGACCGCTTCGTTGGAGGCCGGCGCGGCAGCGGGTTCTTCCGGCGCCGGAAAGGCGCCGGTGAGCAGTGCCGGCGGTGCCGGGGCCGGAATGGGTCCCGCCGGCAAAGCAGAGAAAGGCGGGGGGACGAGGGAGGCCCTCAAGGCACCCGGGGTTCTGGTACAGGACCTCGACGACGATGACGACGACTGGTGAGTCGTCGCTTAACACACAGGCTTTCCGGCCCAGGGGGGTCGGCAAGGACTCGCCATTCCCGTGGTGAGGACACAGGAAACAGAAAAGGTGATCCAGCATGACGAGCATGAATACAGATGCCGAAGTCCTCGCCTCAGAGGCAGCGAACTTCGATCGCATCGCGGGCGAGCTGACCGGCGTCAAGACCCACGTCGACGCGGTGGCAGGCCAGCTCGCGACGCACATGAAGACACCCGAGGCGGGCATGGCGGCCCAGGCTGCATTGACTCGCTTCGACGAGGCCATGACGCAGCAGCTGAAGGAACTGGCTGACATCTCTACCAACATCCAGACTGCCGGCGTGCAGTACACCGCGGCCGATGCCGACGCCGGGTCGTCGCTGTCGAGCCAGATGCAGATCTAGCCAGACCAACCACTACGTACAACGACTCAGAAGCGGAGAAGACAAATGGCACAGGACTGGAATTTCGCCGGCATCGAGGGCAGCGCTGGCGACTTGGCCGGCGCCGTGAGCACGACACAGGGCTTGCTGGACGAGGGCAAGGCCTCGTTGGCGAAGCTGGCTTCCGTGTGGGGCGGCTCGGGTTCGGAGGCCTACCAGGCCGTCCAGCAGCGGTGGGACAACACCGCGATGGAGCTCAACAACGCGCTGCAGAGCCTCGGGCATGCCGTCAGCGAGGCCGGTGGCCAGATGCAGTCGACCGAGCACGGCGTCACCGGAATGTTCGGCTAGGCGATCCACGCGACGCAACACAGGAGGTGGGCAGGTCGGCGTAGGGTCGACTCTGCCCACCTCATGTGCGTTCCCGGTGTAATCCACACACAATCGAGAGGTACTCATGTCCGCCGACTATGACGGCTCTTCGCAGTTGAGGGTGTAGAGGTGGTCGGCGCGTCGTTGCCTAGGTAGGGGTCGAGGTCTTCCGATGATGA
>NZ_JBJIAO010000046.1:0-38694 GCF_045310825.1 Mycobacterium sp. SMC-21
AGACCAGACCTGCACACTTAGCAATAAGTTTAGGGAACTGGCACTAACCGGCCGAAAACTTACACACACCCAAAAAAACCAACGTGTGTAAACAAGAACATTGCACACCAACGTGCCTCGCAACCACAATCCACACCGAAGAATCACACAGACCACACCCCACCACCAAACAACCCACAGGGTTAACGCTGGTGGAGGCGTAAAATGAATAGAGTTACGGCGGCAACAGCGGCAGGGAAACGCCCGGTCCCATCCCGAACCCGGAAGCTAAGCCTGCCAGCGCCGATGATACTGCCCTGCACGGGCGGAAAAGTAGGACACCGCCGAACACAAATTAGGAATCACCCCCCACATTTATGTGGGGGGTGATTCTATTTGAGGAATTTCCATTTCTCGGCTCGGAAATGGCCCGCTGCCGGTGTCCGATTGCTTCGGCGCCGGTGTCTGGAGGGCGGGTTTCGCGAGCAAAGTTCGGCCAGTGACAGGTCGGGCCGTATTCTGACCTGAGATTTCGTAGGAAAGGTTCCAGTGGTCGACAACAGGCAGGGCGGCGATCGCCGCCCCTCGCGCAGAGACGACGGCGACGCACGACGCGGGCAGCGGCCGCAGCGTGACCGCGCGCAGGCCCCCAGGCGCCCCGGTTCAGATCGGAACGGCCGGCCGCCGCAGTCCCGTGATGGCGTGACGCCGTCCGATCGCCCGGCCGGCCCCCGGCTGCCCGACGATGTCGAAGCCAAGCAGCTCTCGCCCGAGGTCCGTCGTGAACTGACGACGCTCGACAAGGCGACCGCGGACTATGTGGCCAAGCACCTCGTCATGGCCGGCGACCTGCTGGAAGAAGATCCGGAAGCCGCCCTCGAGCACGCGCGTGCCGCGCGGAACCGGGCGTCGCGGATCGCGGCGATCCGGGAGGCCGTCGGCATCGCGGCATACCACTGTGGTGACTGGGCGCAGGCCCTTTCCGAGCTGCGTGCCGCCCGACGGATGGGCAGCAAGTCTCCGCTGCTGGCCCTCATCGCCGACTGTGAGCGAGGTGTCGGCCGTCCGGAGCGCGCCATCGAGTTGGGTCGCAGCCCCGAAGCCGAACAGCTCACCGGTGACGACGCCGACGAACTGAAGATCGTCCTGGCTGGTGCACGCTGCGATCTCGGCCAGCCGGCGCAGGCGCTGGCACTGCTGTCCAACCCGCCGCTGGATTCCACCCGGACGGGCCAGACGGCAGCTCGCCTGTTCTATGTATATGCCGAGACGCTGTTGGCTCTGGACCGCAAGGACGACGCACTCCAGTGGTTCCTGCATGCAGCAGCCGCGGACCTGGAAGGCGTCACGGACGCCGAGGACCGCGTCGCCGAATTGGGCTGACGTGACGACGCTGGCTCAGCTGCACGACTGCTTGCTCCTGGACCTCGACGGCACTGTCTTCCGTGGTCATGAGGCCACCGAAGGTGCGGTCGACGCCCTTGCCGCGGTCACGTCGCGCAAGCTTTATGTGACCAACAATGCGTCGCGAAGCCCGGCAGAGGTGGCGGACCACCTCGACGCGCTCGGCTTCTGCGCGCATGCCGACGACGTGGTGACCAGCGCCCAGAGTGCGGCGCACCTGCTCGCGCTACAGCTACCCGCGGGCGCCAAGGTTCTGGTCATCGGTACGGATGCGCTGGCCGCTGAGGTCGCCAATGCCGGCCTGCAGCCGGTACGGCAGTTCACCGACGGGCCGGTCGCGGTGGTCCAGGGGCATTCGCCCCAGACCGGGTGGGCCGACCTCGCCGAAGCGGCGCTGACCATCCGGGCCGGTGGCCTGTGGGTGGCGGCCAACAGCGACAAGACGCTGCCGTCGGAGCGGGGGCTGCTCCCGGGGAACGGCTCGATGGTCGCCGCACTGCAGACCGCCACCGAACAGGTGCCGCAGGTCGCCGGTAAGCCGCAGCCCACGTTGATGAACGACGCCCTGGCCCGCGGTCAGTATGGAACCCCGTTGGTCGTCGGCGACCGGCTCGACACCGATATCGCAGGGGCGAATGCCGCCGGACTGCCCAGCCTGATGGTGCTGACCGGGGTGAACACCGCCGCCGACATGGTGCACGCCGTCCCCGGCGAGCGTCCCGACTACCTGGCGCCCGACCTGCGCTCGCTGGCGGCGCCTGCGGATGCCTTGCGAGTCGGGCCGCACCCCGCGTGGCGGGTCGAGATGTCCGGCAACGAGGTCACCGTCCACGCCACCGGCGAACCCGTTGACGACGAACTGTCGGTGGTCCGCGCGACGGCCGGTGCCGTATGGTCCGGCGCCGTCTCGGGTCGGGTGCGCATCGCGGCCGGGGACGACACGGCACGCGCGGCATTGGATCGGTGGTCGCTGCTCGACGGCACCGATCCGCTAGCGTGAACATCGCTATGAGTACCGATCCTGACCAGATCCGCGAGGACATCGCGGTCCTGCTGTCCCATCTCCCGGATTTGTCCGGCGAGGGCGACGAGACACCGGACCTCGAGGCTGTCGCGGCGGGTTTGGACCACGCCCACAATCTGCTGGTCCGGGCCCTGGAATCGGTCGAGAAGGGGTGACGGGCACGTGACGCGACGCGCACGTGTTGATGCCGAACTCGTCCGGCGGGGGCTCGCCCGGTCTCGTCAACAAGCCGCCGAACTGATCGAGGCCGGCCGCGTGACCATCGACGGTATGCGGGCATCGAAAGCCTCGACGGCGGTGACTCCCGCGGCCAATCTCCTGGTCGCCGAATCCACCGAGCGCAGCTGGGTGTCCCGTGGCGCGCACAAGCTGATCGGGGCGCTCGACGCGTTCGGCGTCTCACCCGAGGGACGACGCTGCCTGGACGCCGGTGCGTCCACCGGCGGATTCACCGAGGTACTGCTGGACCGCGGAGCCCGCGAGATAGTCGCGGCCGACGTCGGCTACGGCCAGTTGGCCTGGTCGTTGCGCTCTGATGATCGCGTCATCGTCATGGAGCGGACGAACGTGCGGGAGCTGACGGCCGAGGCCATCGGTGGCCCGGTCGACCTGGTCGTGGCCGATCTGTCGTTCATCTCGTTGGCCACGGTCCTACCGGCACTGACCGCATGTGCGTCGGCCCTAGCCGATATCGTTCCCATGGTGAAGCCGCAGTTCGAGGTGGGCAAGGATCGAGTTGGAGCCGGTGGTGTGGTTTCCGACCCGGAATTGCGCGCCGATGCGGTGCTGACGGTCGCGCGGCGCGCCGCGGAACTCGGCTGGCATGCGGTCGACGTCACCGCCAGCCCACTGCCCGGCCCGTCGGGCAACGTCGAGTACTTCCTGCGGCTGCGGGCCACGACCGATCAACCGCTGCAGGGCGACGCGCTCGTCGCAGCCGTCGGCCGCGCGGTCGCCGAGGGGCCGCAGTGACGCGCGAACGCACCGTCCTGCTGGTGATCCACACCGGCCGCGACGAAGCCACCGAAACCGCAACCCGTGTCGAAAAAGTACTGGGCGACAACGGAATCGGTTTGCGCGTGCTCGCCGCCGAAGCCGTCGACCGGGGGGCTCTGCACCTGGCCCCGGACCACATGCGCGCGATGGGCGTCGACATCACGGTCGTCGATCCCGACAGCCATGCGGCCGAGGGCTGTGAACTGGTCCTGGTGCTCGGCGGTGACGGCACCTTCCTGCGGGCAGCCGAGCTGGCCCGCAATGCCGAGATCCCCGTGGTCGGGGTCAACCTCGGACACATCGGGTTCCTGGCGGAGGCCGAGGCCGAGGCCATCGACCATGTGCTCGAGCGCATCATCAACAAGGACTACCGGGTCGAAGAGCGGATGACGCTCGACATCGGGGTCCGCGTCGACGGTGAGATCGTGCAGCGCGGCTGGGCGCTCAACGAAGCCAGCCTGGAGAAGAGCAGCCGGTTCGGTGTGCTGAACGTGGTGCTCGAGGTCGACGGCCGTCCGGTCTCGGCGTTCGGCTGCGACGGCGTGCTGGTGTCGGCCCCCACTGGATCCACCGCCTATGCCTTCTCCGCGGGCGGCCCGATTCTGTGGCCCGACCTCGAAGCAATCCTGGTGGTACCCAACAACGCTCACGCCCTGTTCGCCCGTCCCATGGTGACCAGCCCCGACGCATCGATCGCGATCGAGGTCGAAGCGGGCAACAATGACGCCATGGTGTTCTGCGACGGCCGCCGCCAGATGGTGGTCCCGGCCGGTGGCCGGCTGGAGGTCACCCGCTGCGAAGTCTCGCTGAAATGGGTTCGACTCGACAGCGCCCCGTTCTCCGACCGTTTGGTGCGCAAATTCCGGTTGCCGGTGAAAGGGTGGCGCGGCCAGTAATGCTGACCGAGATTCGCATCGAGGCGCTCGGCGCCATCAGTGCGGCCACTGCCGAATTCGGCCGTGGTCTGACTGTGCTGACCGGCGAGACCGGTACCGGTAAGACCATGGTGGTCACCAGCCTGCACCTGTTGGGGGGCGCGCGCGCCGACCCCAGCCGGGTGCGTTCGGGTTCGGCCCGCGCTGTCGTCGAAGGCCGTTTCACCACAACCGAACTCGGCGACGGGGTGTCCGAGCGGGTCGATGAGATTCTCGAGGCCTCCGGCGCCGACCGCGATGACGACGGCAGCGTCATCGCCGCGCGTTCGGTGAGCAAGGACGGGCCGTCGCGCGCATACCTGGGTGGCCGGAGTGTGCCGGCGAAATCGCTGGCCACGTTCACCACGGAATTGCTTGCCTTGCACGGGCAGAATGATCAGCTGCGACTCATGCGTCCCGACGAGCAGCGCGGCGCGCTGGACCGCTACGTCGACGTGACCGGGCTGCTGGCCAAATACCGCAAGCTGCGGGACGAATGGCTCACTGCCCGACGAGATTTGATCGACCGCCGCAACCGGGCGCGGGATCTCGCCATGGAGGCGGACCGGCTGCAGTTCGGGCTGGGGGAGATCGACGCGGTGGCGCCGGAAGCCGGCGAGGACGACGCGTTGGTCGCCGACATCCGCCGGCTGTCCGAGCTGGATGCGCTGCGGGACGCCGCGCAGACGGCCCGCGCGGCGCTGTCCGGCGAACTCGGCGATGGCCCGTCGGACGACGCCACGTCGGCACTCGATGCCGCGGCGCAGGCCAAGTCGGTGTTGTCGGCGACGGACGACGCCGTGCTGCGTGCCCTCGGCGATCGCCTGGCCGAGGCGCTTGCGGTGATCGGTGACGTGTCCGGTGAACTCGGTGACTATCTTTCCGAATTGCCCAGCGACGCAAGCACTCTGGAATCCAAGCTGGCGCGCCAGGCTGAGCTGCGCAACCTCACCCGCAAGTACGCCGCGGACATCGACGGGGTACTGCAGTGGGCGGCCGACGCCCGGCAGCGGCTGTCGCAGCTCGACGTCTCGGAAGAAGCCCTGGCCGAACTGCAGAAACAGGTCGACGAACGGCACGACAAGGTGGTGCTGGCCGCCGCCGAGGTCACCAAGGCCCGCACCAAGGCGTCGAAGTCCCTGGCGAAGGCGGTGACCGCGGAGCTCGCCGGTCTGGCGATGGGCGGCGCCGGATTCAGCATCACGGTGTCACCGCTGGAGGCGCGCGCCGACGACAGCGCGCCGCTGACCTTGCCCGACGGCACCCTCGTGCATGCCGGGCACGACGGCGTCGACGCCGTCGAGTTCGGTTTCACGCCGCACAGCGGTTCGGACGTGCTGCCGCTGGCCAAGAGTGCGTCCGGTGGCGAGTTGTCGCGCGTGATGCTCGCCCTGGAAGTGGTGCTGTCGGCGTCCGCCGAAGGCACCACCATGGTGTTCGACGAGGTCGACGCCGGTGTCGGTGGCCGCGCCGCCGTGCAGATCGGCAAGCGCCTGGCCCGGCTGGCCCGTACCCACCAGGTCATCGTCGTGACGCACCTGCCGCAGGTCGCGGCCTACGGCGACGTGCACCTGGTGGTGGAGAGCGGCCCGAAGTCGAGCCGCGTGGTGCGCCTCGAGGACGAGGACCGGGTCGCTGAGTTGGCCCGCATGCTGGCCGGACTCGGCGACACCGACAGTGGTCGTGCGCATGCTCGCGAGCTGCTCGAGGCGGCGCAGCAGGAGCATGCGGCGCCTTAGGGGTTGGCGGGCGACAGCTCGGCCTGTCCCCATCTGAGTGGACTGACGTCTGTCAGCTCGATCACCTCATCCACGGTGAATTCCACCGAACATTGCGGGCCGTCGTCCCAGATGATCTCGGCGGTGCCGGTCAGCTGCAGCGTGGTCCCGGTCTGCCAGTCGGGGATCAGCAGTCCGGCGCGCGGGTTGGCGCTGATGTTGCCCAGCGTCATGAACATCGAATTGCCTCGGTAGTCCGGCCAGCGCAGCCGGTTCGGCGAAAGCACCTGCAGGAAGCCGGGATTGCCGCCGCGGTGCGACGCATCGGCGTTCCCGTCCGGATCGGCCGACCCGATGAAGAAGGTGTCGGTGCGGGCGACTACGCGCTGCAGACGCTCATCGAGGACGTCGGCGTGACGGACTTCCGGACGATGCGTCTCCTCGGCGACACCGTCGATGTACCTGCGCGAGATGTACTTCGGGCAGTTCGAGTACACCTGGTCGGGGTGGATACGGAGCCCGTCATCGGTCGGTTGGGCGACGCCGTTGACCCGCATGCGGCGCCGGGTCTGCGGTTCGATCGCGATCATGCCGACCTGCTGGCCCGGCCGGCGTACGACATCGTGCAGCGGATCGCCAGGCACGGGCAGGGCGTCGACCACGATGGTGTGGTCGTCGTCGGCGTGCACGAACCCGGCGGGGCCGGTGACCAAACTGGCCCAGACGCGGCCCGCGTCGTCTGTCGCGGCGAGGACCACCATGGGCTGCTCGGCCAGGAAGGCCGCCGCGGCGGCCGGAATCTCCGTACGGATCATCCGGCCGACGCGGACAGCGATCTCCGCCTGGCCCATGCGCCGCTGCACTTCCAGCTCACCGGCGTGGTAGGCAGTCATGGCGCGGCTCAGAAGAATCCGCAGGTGGGGGCGGCGCCGCTCGGTGCCGGAGCGGTCTCGGCGCCGCTCGGAGCGTAGATCTCCAGCCGGATGCCGTCGGGGTCGGTGAAGAAGATGCCGCCCGAGGCCGCGCCCTCGCCGTGTGCCACCACGCCGTCGTGGGCGAACGTCACGCCCAGCTCTTTGAGTGCGGCCTCCACCGTCTGAACCTGCTCGATGGTGTCGACCTGGAACGACAGGTGGTGCAGACCCGGGCTGCGGGTGGAGAACGCGCCGTCGCTCTGCTGCCACAACGTCAGCCGCAGGGTGCCCTCGGAACCCAGGAAGGCGAAGCGGTGGTCGCCCTCGTCGCTGATGCCGAGCTGTTCGAAACCCAAAGCACGCCGGTAGAAGTCGACGGATCGCGACAGGTCGGTGACGTTGAGCCCGACGTGGCCGGGGGCGAGCTTGGGGGTGATGGCGGTGGTCATCGGTTCCTCCGTTGTAACTGTTGATCTGACATTTGAAGGTTAGAATCGGAGGCGCAACGTGTCAACCACCAAAATGAAAATAGATGGTTAGTGGACTGTCGGGAGGCTGTCGATGCAGGAGAGGCGGTTAATCTCAGCTATGCGTGATCCGCGCCCGCACGTCGGCGAACCTCTCGCGCTGGATCTGCTGAACACCCGGTGGATGTCGGCGGAGGGGCCCCGGGATCTCCTGACCGACGTGGCGGGACTCCGATGTTGGTTGGTGGCCAACGGTCTCGACGATCGTTGTGAATCCGATGAGAAGACCCGCGCGGCCCTGCTGCGGGCGCGCGAAGCCATCCTGCAGGTGGTCACCGACGGCGCGGCCGACGAGTTGAACGCTGTCCTGGACCATGGCCGTATCCGGCGGTCCCTCGCGGAGTCCGGGCCGCACGACGATGTGGACGTGCCCCGATCCGAATGGCTGCCCGGTTGGCTCGCGGCCGACAACCTGCTGCAGCTGCTGGCGGAATCGGCCGGCCGGATCAAGCAGTGCGCGCACCCGCACTGCGTGCTGTGGTTCTACGACACGTCGAAGAACGGCGCCCGGCGCTGGCACTCGATGACCACGTGCGGCAACCGTGCCAAGGCCGCCCGGCACTATGCGGCGAAGCGAGATTGAGACCATTCGGCTGTTACGGATGTGACAAAAGAAAACTTCTGAGGCTGTTGTTACGGCGCGCCTCCACCTCTACTTGAGGGTTCATCGACAGAATCGACGCATGAAGATGGCAGCGCTGCTCACCCGAAATGCCGGACCGAAGCCGGGCGTGACTGGAACCGCCCGCGTTGACCGTGACATCGACCGACTGCTGCGACGCGTCGGCCCGGGGGACATCGTCGTTCTCGATGCACTCGACCTCGACCGCATCACCGCCGACGCGCTGGTGGAGGCCGAGGTCGCCGCCGTGGTGAACGCCTCGTCGTCGATCTCCGGCCGCTACCCGAACCTGGGGCCGGAAGTGCTTGTCGCCAACGGGGTTACGTTGATCGACGAGACCGGCCCAGAGGTCTTCAAGAAGGTCAAGGACGGCGCCAAGGTGCGGCTGCACAACGGCGGCATCTACAACGGCGATCGCCGTCTGGTCCTCGGCAACGAGCGCAACGACGAGCAGATCCACGAGATGATGCACGAGGCCAAGAGTGGCCTCGTGGCGCACCTGGAGGCGTTCGCCGGCAACACGATCGAGTTCATCCGCAGTGAGAGCCCGCTGCTGATCGACGGCATGGGCATCCCGGACATCGACGTCGACGTGAACCGCCGGCACGTCGTGGTGGTCACCGACGACCCGAGCGCCGAGGCTGACCTGAAGGCCATCAAGCCGTTCATCAAGGAGTACCAGCCGGTGCTCGTCGGTGTCGGCGCCGGCGCCGACACGCTGCGCAAGGCCGGCTACCGTCCCGCGCTGATCGTCGGCGATCCCGAGGAGATGAGCGCCGATGTGCTGCGGTCCGGTGCCCAGGTGGTGCTGCCGGCCGACGCCGACGGCCACGCGAAAGGTCTTGAGCGCATTCAGGATCTGGGCGTCGGTGCCATGACGTTCCCGGCCGCCGGCTCGGCCGCGGACCTGGCGCTGCTGCTCGTCGACCACCACGGCGCCGCGCTGATCGTCACCGCCGGCCACCGCGCCAACATCGAAGAGTTCTTCGACCGCACACGGCAGTCCAGCACCCCGTCGACGTTCCTGACCCGCCTGAAGGTGGGGGAGAAGCTGGTCGACGCGAAAGCCGTTGCGACGCTGTACCGCAGCCGCGTCTCCGGCGGCGCCATCGCACTGCTGGTCCTGGCGATGCTGGTCGCCGTCATCGTGGCGCTGTACGTCGCGCGCGCCGACGCCACCGTCCTGCACCTGGTGACCGACTACTGGAACCGCTTCCTGCTGTGGGCCCAGGGATTGGTGAGCTAGCCGGACGATGATCTCCCTACGCTCGCATGCGATCTCACTGGCCGCGGTGTTCCTGGCGCTGGCCATCGGGGTGATGCTCGGTTCCGGTCTGCTGTCCAACACGCTGCTGTCCGGACTGCGTGACGACAAACACGAGTTGCAGAACCAGATCAACGCCCTCACCGACGAGAAGAACGCACTGAACCAGAAGCTCAGTGCGGCAGGCGAGTTCGATGCCCAGATGTCGCCGCGCATGGTGCGTGACGCGCTGGCGGGGAAATCTGTCGTGGTGTTCCGCACCCCGGACGCCGCCACCGACGACGTCGACGCGGCCGCGAAACTGATTGCGGCCGCCGGGGGTTCGGTGACGGGAACCATCGCGCTGACGCAGCAGTTCGTGGACGCCAACGCCTCGGAGAAGCTGCTGTCGGTGGTGAACTCGCCGATCGTGCCGGCCGGACGTCAGCTGAGCACCCGGACCGTCGACCAGGGCTCGCAGGCCGGTGACCTGCTGGGCATCACGCTACTGCGCGACCGCAACCCGGCGGTCCTGCCCGTCGACGACATGCAGCGCGACACCGTGCTCGCGACGCTGCGCGACACCGGGTTCGTCACCTACGGCTCGCAGCGCATCGGGGTCGCGGACAGCGCACTGATCGTCACCGGCGGCGCCCTGGGCGATGACGCCGGCAATCGCGGGGCGACGGTGGCCCGCCTGGCCTCGGGCCTGGCGCCGCACGGTGCGGGCACGCTCGTGGCCGGCCGGGACGGCTGCGCGTCGGGCACCGCGGCCGTCGCCGTCGTGCGTTCGGATGCCGGTCTGTCCGGCGCGGTCGGCACCGTCGACGACGTCAACAGCCAGGCCGGCCGGATCACCACGGTCCTGTCGCTGCAGCAACTCATCGCCGGCGGCCATCCGGCGCAGCTCGGTATCGGTCGTGGCGCCAGCTCGGTGACGGTCCTGCAGTAATTCGCGCCGCAGTGCGCCGTGGTGACCGTCACCGGCGCGTCAGTCCCAGCTCGGGCCGGTCGGTGATAGGGTGAAATTCCGTGGGTCGGCAGGCCCCAGGTAGCTCAACCGCTACGTTGCCCCATCACCACGGAGGTCGTTCTTGGCATCGCTACGCAGGCACCCACAGGCCGCGACGAAGCACATTTTTGTCAGCGGCGGGGTCGCTTCCTCGCTCGGTAAGGGTCTGACCGCCAGCAGTCTTGGCCAATTGCTCACCGCGCGTGGTCTGCACGTGACGATGCAGAAGCTGGACCCGTACCTCAACGTCGACCCCGGCACCATGAACCCGTTCCAGCACGGCGAGGTGTTCGTCACCGAGGACGGCGCCGAGACCGACCTGGACATCGGCCACTACGAGCGCTTCCTGGACCGCAACCTGTCGCGGTCGGCGAACGTCACCACCGGCCAGGTGTACTCCGAGGTCATCGCCAAGGAGCGTCGCGGCGACTACCTCGGCGACACCGTCCAGGTGATCCCGCACATCACCGACGAGATCAAGAGCCGCATCCTCGAGATGGCGCTGCCCGATGCCCAGGGCAAGCGCCCCGACGTGGTGATCACCGAAATCGGCGGCACCGTAGGCGATATCGAGTCGCAGCCGTTCCTGGAGGCGGCCCGCCAGGTCCGCCACGACGTCGGCCGGGAGAACGTCTTCTTCCTGCACGTATCGCTGGTGCCGTACCTGGCCCCGTCGGGCGAGCTGAAGACCAAGCCCACCCAGCACTCGGTGGCCGCGCTGCGCAGCATCGGTATCACGCCGGACGCGCTGATCCTGCGCTGCGACCGCGATGTGCCGGAGCCGCTGAAGAACAAGATCGCGCTGATGTGCGACGTCGACATCGACGGCGTCATCTCGACGCCGGACGCCCCGTCGATCTACGACATCCCCAAGGTGCTGCACCGCGAGGAACTCGACGCCTACGTGGTGCGCCGGCTCAACCTGCCGTTCCGCGACGTGGACTGGTCGGAGTGGGACGACCTGCTGCGCCGCGTGCACGAGCCCAAGGAGACGGTGCGAATCGCCTTGGTGGGCAAGTACATCGACCTGTCCGACGCGTACCTGTCGGTGGCCGAGGCGCTGCGCGCCGGTGGGTTCGCCCACCACTCGAAGGTCGAGATCCGCTGGGTCGCCTCCGATGACTGCGAGACCGAGCAGGGTGCGGCCGCCGCACTCGGCAACGTGCATGGCGTGCTGATCCCGGGTGGCTTCGGCATCCGTGGCATCGAGGGCAAGCTCGGCGCCATCAGCTACGCCCGCCGCCAGCGGCTGCCGCTGCTGGGCCTGTGCCTCGGGTTGCAGTGCATCGTCATCGAGGCCGCGCGGTCCGTCGGCATCAGCGGCGCCAACTCGGCGGAGTTCGACGAGCACACGCCGGACCCGGTGATCGCCACCATGGCCGACCAGCTCGACGCGGTGGCCGGTGAGGCCGACCTCGGCGGCACCATGCGCCTCGGTGCGTATCCGGCCGTGCTGCAGGCAGATTCGATCGTGGCCAAGGCCTACGACGCGACCGAGGTCTCCGAACGCCACCGGCACCGCTACGAGGTGAACAACGCCTACCGCGACCGCATCTCCGAGAGCGGGCTGAAGTTCTCCGGCACGTCGCCGGACGGCCAGCTGGTCGAGTTCGTCGAGTATGACGCCGACCTGCACCCGTTCCTGGTCGGCACGCAGGCGCACCCGGAGCTCAAGAGCCGCCCGACGCGTCCGCATCCGCTGTTCGCGTCGTTCATCGGGGCGTCGCTGGACTACAAGGCCGCCGAACGCCTGCCGCTCGAGGAGATCGACTCCGAGGTGCACGGCGCCGGATCGCATGCGGAGGGTTCGGACGAGGATGCCGAGCAGCTGCAAGAATCCCGTGGCTGACCACGATTTCGCCACGCTTTCGAGCGAAACCGTCTATGTAGGAAAGGTTTTCGCGTTGCGGGCCGACGAGGTCGCGATGCCCGGTGGTGGCTGGGCGCGCCGTGAGGTGGTCGAGCACTACGGGGCGGTCGCGGTGGTCGCGCTCGACGACGACGGGAACCTGGTACTGGTGTACCAATATCGGCACCCGATCGGGCGGCGGCTGTGGGAGCTGCCCGCCGGGCTGCTCGATATGGGTGACGAGCCGCCGCACGTCACCGCAGCGCGCGAACTCGAAGAGGAAACCGGCCTGGCGGCCGCACACTGGCAGCTGCTGCTCGACGTCGACTCGGCGCCCGGGTTCAGCGACGAGAGCGTGCGGATCTACCTGGCCACCGGCCTGACCGAGATCGGCCGGCCACACGCACACGACGAAGAAGCCGACCTCGTGGTCAAGCGGGTGCCGCTGGCCGATGCCGTGCGGATGGTGTTCGACGGCGAGATCGTCAATGCCCTTGCGGTGGCCGGGATTCTCGCGGCCGCCCACCGGCCGGCCGAGCTGCGGCCGCTCGACGCGCCGTGGATCGACCGCCCGTCCGCACTGCGCACCCGGCGGGAACAGGACTGATGACGGCCGCGGCGTCAGCGGGGGTCCGGTCGCGACTGGAGCAGCAGGTCCAGGGCTACCTGAACCACCTCAGCATCGAGCGGGGCGTCGCGGCCAACACGCTGAGTTCCTATCGGCGTGACATCCGGCGGTACACCGCCCATCTGGCCGGCCGCGGCATCGATGACCTGCGCGCCGTCACCGAGACCGACGTCAGTGAGTTCCTCGTCGCGCTGCGTCAGGGCGATCCCGACAACGGCGTCGTCGCGTTGTCCTCGGTCTCGGCCGCGCGGGCCGTCATCGCGGTGCGTGGGCTGCACAAGTTCGCCGCCGCCGAAGGCCTCGCCGACGCCGACGTCGCCCGCGGTGTGAAGCCACCGACACCGGGCCGACGGCTGCCCAAGAGCCTCAGCTACGACGACGTCATCGCGCTGCTGGACGGCGCGGGCGGCGACAGCGACGCCGACAACCCGCTGACGTTGCGCAACCGGGCGCTGCTGGAACTGCTGTATTCGACCGGAGCACGCATCTCCGAGGCGGTCGGCCTCGACCGTGACGACGTCGACACCGAGTCCCGGTCGGTGATGCTGCGCGGCAAGGGCGGCAAGCAGCGGCTGGTGCCCATCGGCCGGCCCGCCGTCACGGCACTGGATGCCTACCTGGTGCGGGGCCGGCCCGACCTGGCGCGCCGCGGCAAGGGCACGCCCGCGATCTTCCTCAACGCGCGCGGCGGCCGGTTGTCGCGGCAGAGCGCGTGGCAGGTGCTGCAGGACTCCGCCGAACGGGCCGGCATCACCGCCGCGGTCTCGCCGCACACGCTGCGCCACTCGTTCGCCACGCACCTGCTCGAAGGCGGCGCCGACGTGCGCGTCGTGCAGGAACTGCTCGGCCACGCGTCCGTCACCACCACGCAGATCTACACGCTGGTGACCGTGAGCGCGCTACGCGAAGTGTGGGCGGGGGCGCACCCGCGCGCCAGATAAGAACGACGATCGGCCGGGGCTAGCATCCGGTCATGGCGTTCTACGACATCATCGAGACGACCGGCAAGGTGATCGACGCCGTCGGTGTCGCCGTGATCGTCGGCGGTGCCGTGATCGCCCTGGCCGCCACGTTCGGCCGGATGCGTGGTTCAGAGGGCGGCGCATACGACGCGTTCCGGCGCCAGCTCGGCCGCTCGATCCTGCTGGGGCTCGAATTCCTCGTCGCGGCCGACATCATCCGCACCGTGGCCGTCACGCCGACCGCGCAGAGCGTCGCGGTGCTGGCCGGCATCGTCGCCATCCGGACCTTCCTGAGCTTCTCGCTGCAGGTGGAGATGACCGGCTCGTGGCCGTGGCAGCGTCCGGTCAAGGCTGCGGACGACGCTCAGCCCAAGTAATCGGACTCGAGCACCAGGTCAGGCAGCGTTTTCTGGTATTCGACGTGGGTGGGGTGTTCCTGCGTGTGCCACAGCTTGCCCTCCTGTTCCCGCATGTACGCGCGGTAGGCCGGAGCGCCGGGCACCTTCACGTTGTCCGCCACGACGACCGCGCCGCGGTGTAGCCAGCCCCGCGCCAGGATCGACTCCAGGTCCTTGAGGTAGGCCGCCTTGTCGTGGTCGATGAACACGAAATCGAGGTTGCCCGGCCCGAATCCATGACCGGCGAGCGCGTCGAGCGTCGCGCCGCCGTCGCCGATGGTGCCGACCACGCAGGTGATCCGGTCCGCGACGCCGGCGTGGGCCCAGATGCGGCGGGCGATCTCCGCGTTGTCCGTAGACAGTTCGACGGTGAAGACGTGCGCGTCCGGCACGGTTCGGGCCATGAGCAGCGCGCTGTAGCCGCAGTAGGTGCCCAGCTCGAGAATGCGCGACGGGTTGGCCCGGATGAGCGCGGACTCGAGGAGTTGGCCTTTTTCGTCACCGATATTGACGAGCATCGACTGTTCGCGGGCGAACGTGTCGATGGTCGCGAGGACATGATCGACGTCGCCGCGGCGGGCGTTCGCTTCCACGTAGGCGGCCGCAGCGGCCTCGCGGCCGTCGCCCCACTGTCCGGTCTGGACGAACTTTCGCATCCCCAGCGCCATCCGGACGAAGGACCACCGTCGCTTCCAGCTCATGGCAGTCACATTAGGACAGCGGGTCTGCCGTCGTCAGCGGCGTGGCACCGTTAAACTTGCCCGGATGTTCGCTATGGGAGTCACGCCGCTGATCGGCGACGCATGACCGATGTCCCAACAGGCGTGGGGGGCCTGAGCCCGGTGGAGCCGGTTTCGTTGCCGCTTGATGTCGATGCCTCGTCCGCGACCGCAGATCCCGAACCCGCGATCGGCCTGACCGGACGTCCCGCGCGACACATCCCCGAGCCCAAACCCAAGAGCGTGCACGGCCCGGCCAAGGTCATCGCGATGTGCAACCAGAAGGGCGGCGTCGGCAAGACCACGTCAACCATCAATCTGGGCGCCAGCCTGGCCGAATACGGCCGCCGCGTGCTGCTGGTCGACCTCGATCCGCAGGGCGCGCTGTCCGCCGGCCTCGGCGTCCCGCACTACGAGCTCGAGCACACCGTGCACAACCTGCTCGTCGAGCCGCGGGTGTCGATCGACGACGTGCTCATCAACACCCGGGTCAAGGGCCTGGACCTGGTGCCCAGCAACATCGACCTGTCCGCCGCCGAGATTCAGCTGGTCAACGAGGTCGGCCGCGAGCAGACGCTGTCCCGCGCGCTGTATCCCGTGCTGGACCGCTACGACTATGTGCTGATCGACTGCCAGCCGTCGCTCGGGCTGCTCACGGTGAACGGGCTGGCCTGCGCCGACGGCGTCATCATCCCGACCGAATGCGAGTTCTTCTCGTTGCGCGGTCTCGCGTTGCTGACCGACACCGTCGACAAGGTGCGCGACCGGCTGAACCCCAAACTCGACATCAGCGGGATCCTGATCACCCGGTACGACAACCGCACCGTCAACGCGCGCGAGGTCATGGCCCGGGTGGTCGAGCGCTTCGGCGATCTCGTGTTCGACACCGTCATCAGTCGCACCGTGCGCTTCCCGGAGACCAGCGTCGCCGGTGAACCGATCACCACCTGGGCCCCGAAATCCGGTGGCGCCCAGGCGTACCGGGCGTTGGCGTGCGAGGTCATCGACCGGTTCGGCGCGTGATTTCGGAGGTCGACGCTCCCGACAGTGCTGGGGGCGCGGCGCCGGAGGATCCGGCGACCGACCAGCCGGACGAGAAGAAAGCCGGCTTCCAGGTCCGGCTCAACAACTTCGAGGGCCCTTTCGACCTGCTGCTGCAGCTGATCTTCGCGCACCGACTCGACGTCACCGAAGTGGCGTTGCACCAGGTCACCGACGAGTTCATCGCGTACACCAAGGAGATCGGCAGCCAGCTCGAGCTGGATGAGACGACGGCGTTCCTGGTCGTCGCGGCGACTCTCCTGGATCTGAAGGCCGCCCGGCTGCTGCCCGCCGCCGAGGTCCACGACGAGGACGACCTGGCCCTGCTCGAAGTGCGCGACCTGCTGTTCGCGCGGCTGCTGCAATACCGGGCCTTCAAGCACGTCGCGTTGATGTTCGCCGAGCTCGAGGCCGCGGCGATGCGCAGCTACCCGCGGGCCGTCACGCTGGAGGACCGGTTCACCGAGCTGCTGCCTGAGGTGATGCTCGGCGTCGACGCCGACCGGTTCGCCCAGATCGCGGCGGCCGCGTTCACACCGCGTCCGGTGCCGTCGCTGCGCGTCGACCACCTGCACGTGCAGGCGGTGTCGGTGCCCGAGCAGGCCATGAAACTGATGGGGCTGCTGGAGAGTCGCGGCATCGGGGAGTGGGCGTCGTTCACCGACCTGGTCGCCGACTGTGACGGCGGCATGGAGATCGTCGGGCGGTTCCTGGCGCTATTAGAGCTCTACCGGGCCAAGGCGGTAAACTTCGAGCAGATTGAACCGCTTGGAGTGCTGCAAGTTTCGTGGACCGGGGAGCGGCCGACGAACGAGCATCTGGCAGCGGCGGTGGAAGAAGACCAATGACGGACAACGACGCGGTGATTGCCGCGGATAGCAGCGTGGGCGAGGGCGTCGAGCCTGACGCCGGTGTGACCGACGACGCCGCTGTCGCCGAGGGTGACGAACTCGACACCGAGATCAGCGATGACGAACTCGGGTGCGCGCTGGAGGCCCTGCTGCTGGTGGTCGACACCCCGGCACCGGTCGACTCTCTGGCGACCGCTCTGGACGAAACCATCGAGCGCGTCGAGGACAAGCTGCGCCGGATGGCCGCCGAACTGGCCGAGCGCGGCAGCGGCATCGACCTGCGCGAGGCCGGTGGCGGCTGGCGGATGTACACCCGGGCCCGGTACGCGCCCTATGTCGAGCGGCTGATTCTCGACGGCGCCCGGTCCAAGCTGACCCGGGCGGCGCTGGAGACCCTTGCGGTCGTGGCCTACCGGCAGCCGGTGACCCGCGCCCGGGTCAGTGCGGTGCGCGGCGTCAACGTCGACGCCGTGATGCGGACCCTCGCCGCCCGCGGCCTCATCATCGAAGCCGGCACCGATGCCGACAGTGGCGCAACGACTTTCGCCACGACGGAATTGTTCCTGGAGCGGCTCGGGTTGACCTCGCTGAGCGAGCTGCCGGAACTCGCCCCGCTGTTGCCGGATGTCGACGTCATCGACGACATCACTGAAACGCTCTCTGAGGAGCCGCGTTTCGCCAAACTCGGCGGAACCCCTGCGCCGGCTGCAGAGCCGGCCAAATTCGACGTAGATCGGGACTGACATGACCAACGAAGAAGGCGTGCGACTGCAGAAGGTGTTGTCGCAGGCGGGAATTGCTTCTCGTCGCGTCGCCGAGCGGATGATCCTGGACGGGCGCGTGGAGGTCGACGGCCAGATCGTCACCGAACTCGGTACCCGGGTGCACCCGGATCGCCAGGTGGTCCGGGTGGACGGCACCCGGGTTCTCGTCGACGAGGATTTGGTGTACCTCGCGCTGAACAAGCCAAAAGGTATGCACTCCACCATGTCTGACGACCAGGGCCGTCCCTGTATCGGTGACCTGGTCGAGCACCGCGTGCGCGGCAACAAGAAGCTCTTCCATGTCGGTCGGCTCGACGCCGACACCGAAGGGCTGATCCTGCTGACCAACGACGGCGAGCTGGCCCATCGGTTGATGCACCCGCGGTACGAGGTGTCCAAGACGTACCTGGCCACCGTGCAGGGGACCGTGCCGCGTGGGCTGGGCAAGAAGGTGCGCGAGGGCGTGGAACTGGACGACGGCCCGGTCTACGTCGATGAGTTCGCGGTGGTCGACATGGTCGCCGGCAAGTCGTTGGTGAAGATCGTGCTGCACGAGGGCCGCAATCGCATCGTGCGCCGGCTGATGGCCGAGGTGGGTTTCCCGGTTAAGGAACTGGTGCGCACGCACATCGGCACGGTGGCGCTGGGGGACCAGCGCGTCAACAGCCTGCGGGCGCTCACGCGCAAGGAAGTCGGCGAGCTGTACCAGGCGGTGGGCCTGTGAACGCGCTCGTCATCGCCATCGACGGCCCGGCGGGCACCGGGAAGTCC
This sequence comes from Mycobacterium sp. SMC-21, assembly GCF_045310825.1. Lineage (NCBI taxonomy): Bacteria > Bacillati > Actinomycetota > Actinomycetes > Mycobacteriales > Mycobacteriaceae > Mycobacterium > Mycobacterium sp. SMC-21. Next base: position 18,337 of record NZ_JBJIAO010000046.1, read on the forward strand.
TCGGTGTCAACGGGTTTGGCGCATGCACTCGGCGCCAACCACATCAACACCGGCGCGATGTACCGCATCGTGACGCTGGCGGTGCTACGCGCCGGCATCGACCCGGCCGACGCCGATGCCGTCGTCGCGGTGTGTGAGAAGACCGAGTTCTCCGTCAGCTTCGACCCGGACCACGACACCTCGTACCTTGCGGGCGAGGACGTTTCGGACGAGATCCGCGGCGAGGCGGTGACTCTTGCTGTATCGGCCGTGTCGGCGATCCCGGCCGTGCGGACCATCCTGGTGCAGCGGCAGCGTGAGTTGATCGCCGAAGCCGGTTCGGTCGTCGTCGAGGGCCGCGACATCGGCACCGTCGTCAAGCCGGACGCCGATCTGAAGATTTTCCTGACCGCCTCGGCCGAGGAGCGCGCCCGTCGGCGCAATGCGCAGAACGTCGCAAACGGCCTGGGCGACAACTACGAAGCGGTGCTGGCCGATGTCCAGCGCCGGGACCATCTGGACTCGACCCGCGCGGTCTCGCCGCTGCAGGCCGCCGATGACGCGATCGTCGTCGATTCCAGTGATATGACCCAGGCTGGTGTGGTGGCACATCTGCTGGATCTCGTGCAGCAGAAGGTAGGTGTGCGTCAATGAGCGACGACGATGGTGTGTGGTTCGACGAAGGTGACTGGGAGATCGGCTCGGAGGGATTCGAGGCCGAGGTCGACGAGTACGCCGGACCCCCGCCCGTGGTGGCCGTGGTCGGCCGCCCGAATGTCGGCAAATCGACTCTGGTGAACCGCATCCTGGGCCGTCGTGAAGCGGTGGTGCAGGACATCCCGGGCGTGACGCGTGACCGCGTGTCGTACGACGCGCAGTGGGTCGGGCGCCGGTTCGTGGTGCAGGACACCGGCGGCTGGGAACCCGACGCCAAGGGCCTGCAGATGCTGGTCGCCGAGCAGGCCACCGTGGCCATGCGCACCGCCGACGCGATCATTCTCGTGGTCGACGCGGTGGTCGGGGCGACCGCGGCCGACGAGGCCGCCGCCAAGCGGCTGCAGCGCTCCGGCAAGCCGGTCTTCTTGGCGGCCAACAAGGTTGACAACGAGAAGATCGAATCCGAGGCCGCGGCGCTGTGGTCGCTGGGGCTGGGACAGCCGCACTCGATCAGCGCGATGCACGGCCGCGGTGTGGCCGACCTGCTCGACAGCGTGCTCGAGGTGCTGCCCGAGGTCTCCGAGACGTCCGGCGGGACCGGCGGTCCGCGCCGTGTCGCGCTGGTCGGCAAGCCCAACGTCGGCAAGAGCTCGCTGCTGAACAAGCTGTCGGGCGACGAGCGGTCTGTCGTGCACGACGTCGCCGGCACCACGGTGGACCCCGTCGACTCGCTGATCGAATTGGACGGCAAGACTTGGCGTTTCGTCGACACCGCGGGCCTGCGCCGTAAGGTCGGCCAGGCCAGCGGGCACGAGTTCTACGCCTCGGTGCGCACGCACGGCGCGATCGACGCCGCCGAGGTCGCGATCATGCTGATCGACGCCTCCCAGCCGCTGACCGAACAGGACCTGCGGGTGCTGTCGATGGTCATCGAGGCCGGGCGCGCGCTCGTCATCGCGTTCAACAAGTGGGACCTGGTCGACGAAGACCGGCGGTACCTGCTGGACAAGGAGATCGAGCGCGAGCTGGTGCAGGTGCAGTGGGCGCCGCGCGTGAACATCTCGGCGAAAACCGGTCGGGCCGTGCAGAAGTTGGTGCCGGCGCTGGAGACCTCGCTGGCGTCGTGGGACGCCCGGATCCCCACCGGCCGGCTCAACACCTTCCTCAAGGAGATCGTGGCCGCCACGCCGCCGCCGGTGCGCGGTGGCAAGCAGCCACGCATCCTGTTCGCCACCCAGGCGGCCTCGCGGCCGCCGACCTTCGTGCTGTTCACCACGGGCTTCCTGGAGGCCGGCTACCGCCGCTTCATCGAGCGCCGGCTGCGTGAAGAGTTCGGCTTCGAGGGCAGCCCGATCAAGATCAACGTGCGGGTGCGGGAGAAGCGCGGGGCCAAGCGCTAGTCGCCGACGCGCCGCCGGACCCGTTTAGGGTCCGGCGGGAGGTCTGAGGTAGGCTTTCCAACCGTTGCCGGTTCGTCCGGCAGCGCCGCGGGCTGTGGCGCAGCTTGGTAGCGCACTTGACTGGGGGTCAAGTGGTCGCAGGTTCAAATCCTGTCAGCCCGACAGATGAAGTAGCAGGTCAGAGGCGGTTTCCCGGTTTCGGGGAGCCGCCTTTTTCACACCTGTCGGGGGTATGTACAGCAACCGGTACAGCAACCCGCCAAACCCGTCACATGCCCAGGCTCGCGGCCAGCCCGTCGACCGCCGCCCGCGCCGTCTCATCGCTGGTGTGGCCGTAGACATCACCAGTGATGGCGACGGATGAATGCCCCAGCAGATCGGCCACTGCCTTGATGTGGACTCCAGCCTCCAGCCACGCGACCGCCGCGCTATGTCGCAGGGTGTGCACGCCGATGCCGGCGACACCGACGTCCTTGGCCGCTTCTTCGATCACCCGCAGCAGGTTGCGGGGGTCAACTGCCGTGCCGAGCTCGGTGGTGAACACAAGGCCGCTCGGTGCCCACTGGTTGGCGGCGCGTAGCTGCTCGGCCGCCTGGGACGCGCGGTGCTTTCGCAGCAGCGTCACCATCGCGGGGTTCAGTGGCACGGTGCGCCGTGACCGGTCGGTCTTGGGCTGCGTGATCACCAGGCCGCGCTTGCCGATCCTGCCGAGTGTGCCCGCCACCTTCAGCTTGGCCCCGTCCAGGTCGACGTCGGCCCACTTGAGCGCCAGCACCTCGCCGCGACGTAGGCCCGTGTTGGCGATCAGCGCCAGCGCGGGGTAGTACCGCGACTGTTCGGCTGCCTGGAGCACCGCCACCACCCGGCCGGTGTCGAGGTGCTGTGCTTCGCGCCGCTCGACTCCGGGGCGTTTGACCGCCGCGGCGGGGTTCTTGGCCAGCAGCCCGTCGCGCACCGCGCCGTCCAAGCCGGCACGCAGCACGGTGTAAATCTGACGGACCGTGCTGTCTGCCAGGGCGCGAACAGGCGTCGGCTTGGGATTGGCCGCGGTGACCTTGCCCGGCTTGGTGCGCGACCGCAGCTCCAACACCAGCGCCTCGACATCGGTCGGCCGTAGTTTGTCGAGCCGTCGGTCACCGAACGGCGCGGGTTCAAGGTGTCGGCGCGACAGGTTGGAGTACAACTCGCGCGTCGAGTCCTTCCGGTCGGATGCGGCCAGTGTGGTAGCACGCCAGCGAGCCATCCACGCGCCGACAGTCACCGACGCGTCCTTGGGTGGCCCGCCCGCCTCCAACCGGTCTCGTACCTTGCCCAGTTTCTCGCGCACTTCAGCACGTGTGCGCCCGTAGACGGTGTGACGTCGGGTCCGGCCGTCCGTGTCCTCGTAGGTGACGGCACCGCCATAACCAAGCAGCTTGCCGTCGCGCATCCGCTTGTAGATCGAGCCCTCGCCGTTGGCGTTCTTGGTCATGACGATTCTCCTTCTGGTACGAGGACGGTAGCGTCGATGAGGAAAACTTTGGGAAGCCACTCAATGCTGCGACCTCCTGAAACCTGCTGTGGGCATGCAACTCTCGCGACTCATCGACCACTTAACACGTCCACACCGTACCTCTCTGTGTCGTTCACACAAGTACATCTATGTCGGCAGACGTACGCAGAGATACGACCGGATAGGAATGGAATGGACAGCGACACAGCACCTCTCCTGATTTCGATTGCCGATGCGCAGAAGCGCATGGGTGGGCTGAGCCGGGGAATGGTCTACAGGCTGATCAATGCAGGCGAGATCAACCGAGTGAATATCGGCAGTCGGGTCTTCGTGACGACGGAATCCCTTGTGGCATACCTAGATCGGATCAAGGCCCACGCATCAGGCGGTGCCGCGTAATTGGCGAACCGGCGACGCAATCCCATCGTCCACCACGGTGGCCGACCCGACACGTTCACAGCACTGCCATACGAGCTGAATCGACTGACTGCAGACGACGGCATGACGATCATCGCGCGCGCGGTGATGACGCTGCTGTGGTCTCACCGAGATGGCTACACAACATCAGCCGTGGAAATGGCGAAACAGCTTGGGTGCGAGCGGCATTACGTCCGACAGGGTCTGGACGTTCTAGTCAGGCTCTGGTGGTTGGTGATCCAGGACGTTCGATACCGAGACAAGTTGAACGCAGTGGTCAATCAGCGTTACCACCTGGCGATGGAGCGTGCGTTCACGCCTGACGAGGTGACGGAATTGTCGCGGCCAGTGCTGCTGGACCGCAAGCGTGGTGCAACCACGCCGCTAACCCTTAGCCGTGGTGGTGAACCTGGTAGTGAGACAACCAGCCAACCTGGTAGCCACACAACCAGCCAACCTGGTAGTGCAACTACCACTTCACTAGATGAAGTACTAGATCAAGAACTAAGCAGTCGGCGCGCGCCGACGCGCGCACCCCGGCAACTCGCCGACGAGCTGATCCGCCTGTACATCCCCGACGCAGGCAGCTATCCGACGAAAGAACTCAGGACGTTGGCGGCCGTCACGGCCAACCTGCTCAGCCAAGACATCGAGCCCGACCTTGTGGGGCTGTCGCTGCACAGATGGCACGAGCGGCCCGACCTCAGGCCGCCAGCGCTGCACCACATCGCATCGGACCTGATCAAAGAATTCCCCCACCTAAAACCACAGACAGATACTGCGGCGCAAGGAGATACGCCATGACCAACCCCACCGACATCCAGGCAACTCGCACATTCATCGACCAATACCGGATGGCACCGCTAGACGACGTTGGGGCGACCGACTGGCTTGCCGCGATGGTGGTGGTGGTTGATCCGACCGGCCACCGCGACGGCATCGAGGTGCCAATTCTGGTGAACCGCAACGTCAACTCGGTGCATGACATGTTCTGCACGCTGGTTGAGCACGAACAGGTGGGATCGCTGCCAGGCAAGTGGCAGGCCGCCGTGCGTGACGCCGTGTGGCGCTGCGGTCGGCAGCGCCGAGACGGTGGGCGGTGCCGTGCACAGGTCGGCCAGTCGGGTGATGCGTGCATCCACCACCGCGGTCAGTCGGACCAACTGCAGTTCGGGGCCGATGGATGATGCCTGGTCCGGTGGGAGCCGCGTATGCCGGCGCGCTCGAGGTGTCGTGCTCGTCGTGCGGGGCCGACGTCGACCAGTACTGCACGACGCCCGACGGACGGCTACGGCGCTGCCCCTGCGTGACCCGCTGCACGTCGATCCCGGCCGAGTTGAGATCAGCGGCCCGCGAGACCGATTCTGACGTGGCACAGGGCCACTCAGCCCCTCAGCTTGTGTTCGTGGACCTCGATGCCCACGACCCCAGCGAGCCGCGGCATCCGCGAGGTGACGAGTGAACCTCGCAGATGTCGTCGCACCATTGATGCCGGGCGCGGCCTGCCGTGGTCACTGGTTGACGTTCGATCCTGCGCGGGCCAGCGAGCAGCCGGAAAGGGTGGCGCAACGTCATGCCGAGGCTGTCGCCACGTGTGCTCGGTGTCCCGCGCTGCTGAAGTGCCGCAGCTGGTTTGACGCACTACCCGCCCACAAGCGGCCTGGCGGCGTGGTCGCCGGCCGACTCCCACAGGAGGACCAATGACCGAGCTCAACCCCGCCCCCAACCCCTCGTCTAACCCTGCCGCTAAGGGTTACGAGCGAGAGCTCGCAGAGCTGACGGCCCAGCACGCCGAGCAGTTGCGTGCCATCGATCTCAGGTTGAATCTCGCGCTCGGGGCGCAGGGCAACATCAGCGACGCGTTCAAGTTCGCCGCTGCGCGGTCCCTGCTGCATTTGGCCGATGTCATCGACATGGTCAACGGCCTCGACACCGACGACGCCAAGAAGACCGCCGCAATCCTGTTGGTCCAGCACGTCGCAACCAACCTGCTCGATCATGAGATCGCGAAACTGCCAGAGCCCCAGTACTACACGCTCGGCCACCCCGTCGTCAGTCCGGTGGAGCTCGGCCTGGACTGCGCATGTGTCCACTACCAGGTCTGGCATCCCCACCCCGACAACGAGATCAATCGGCCGCAGGAACTGCCGCCCGCCCCGTGCCCGGCGGGCGGTCAGCATCGCCTGTTCGTTTTGGGGCCGGGAGAGATTGAGACACGTCACGAGGCGGTGGCACGGTGACCCGAGCAACGCACCTCGACCTGTTGAAATTCGCCGTCGCCATCGGCGCAGGGCAAGCGGCATACACACAGGGCGTGATGGCCAAGATGCGCGACCTAGGCATGGTCGAGTGGGCCACGCTGACGACGATCCTGGAGAGCGTTGAAAGCGAGCTGCTGGACTGTCTGCCGAACGGTGAGGCGGACCTCGACGGCCGCTACTCAGCTGGCCATCACGTCGCCTCCGTTGTGGAATTCCCTGATTGCCAATGCGTTCACGTACAGCTCTGGCATCCCGACCCCCGCCACACCCGTAACCAACCGCGGGTACTAGCGGACCTGCAGTGCCCGAAAACCTCTGTAACGCACCGCATCGAGGTTCTGGAGCCGGGCATCGTGGAGACGGTCGACCTGGGGGCGGCGGATGAGGAGTGACGGACTATGGCTCGACACCGAGGATGTCGCGTTCTTCGCCGGGGCGTTGGCGCTGCTCGCCGAGCTGGTCAAGCAGCGCGGCCAACTCATCCCACCAGAAGTGGTGGAGGCCCAGCGGAAGCTTAATCAGTTCCTCAAGAGTCGCATCGATGTTCTCGGCGACACGACGTTACGACCGCCGGCTGGCTGGTTGCTGGATGCTGACGTGGTGGATGTAAGCGCGGCGGCCGAGCAACTCGGGGTGACGCCCGACGCGGTCCGAAAGGCATGCCGCGGAGGACGTTTCAAGCGTGTGGCACAAAAAGAGTTGGGCCGCTGGATGATTCCAGCCGCCGACGTGGTGAGAGTCAGGAGTGAGTAGGTGCAAAGAACCCAGGTTGATACCGCTATCGCGCTAACGGTTCGTAACCGGCCCACCGTGATCACCGACGCCCCCGAGCATCGCAGCATTCCCCTCGATCGTGTGGAGCTGCGATCTGATTCGGGCGACCAGCTCACGCTGACGGGCTATGCCAGCACATTTCAGGAGTATGAGATGTACGGCGGCCCCGCGGCCGGCGGCTGGATCGAGCAGATTGCTCCGACGGCGTTCGATAAGACGCTCAAGTTGAACCCCGACCTGATGCTGCTTATCAACCACGAGGGAATGCCGCTGGCGCGCACCAAGTCCGGCACCCTCAAGCTGTCGGTGGACAGCCACGGGTTGAAGGTCAGTGCCAAGCTGGACCGGTCGGACCCCGACGTGCAGCGGCTGGAGTCCAAGATGCGCCGCGGCGACATGGACGAAATGTCGTTCGCATTCCGCGTCAAGGCACAGAAATGGTCCAGCACACCGAAGTTCCCGAACGACAAGCAGGCATTACGCACCATCACCGAAGTGTCGCTGCACAAGGGCGACGTCAGCGTCGTTAATTACGGGGCCAACGACACCACCTCAGTTGAACTCAAGGCGAGAAGGGGCAGCACGATGGGGAAGACGCGGACACTGGCAGAGATCAGGGCCATCGAGGCACGCGACGCCCGCCGAAACGAGCAGTTGCGCCACAGTGCAGCTCGTAGCGCAAATACGCTTCCGCTGATCGAGGCGCATCAAGCCCGCCAGCGACTAGCGCATCAACCGAGCATCTACGCCCCCACCGCCACCGTGAATGCCAGTCGTCGCGCGGAAGTTGTGGCACGGCAAGCGCGTGACCGTATCGAACTAGGTCGCCAGGCGATTGTCAGCCAACTTGTCGCGAGAAGGGCTGAGTTGCTCCTGAAGGCATGCCAAACACCAGCCCGGATGTCACCCAACGATGTCCGAGAGCTGGCACTGGCCAACCAGCGGGAGCAGTGGCGTGCCGCGGGCCTCGACCCTCTCACCGGCAAGCCATACAAATCTCACGACTTGCTGGTGAATCCCCGCACCGGTCGGCCGTACAACGCATGACCAGGGGGCAGCCGAACCCAGTGACGACGTGGTTGCGGCGTTCGAGACTCGTGGTCGCGCTCGAAACGTGACCATGAGGGCCGCACCCCTACTTCCTCCAGGGGGTGCGATCCCGCCCAGTGCCAACACGGTGGAAGGCGTTGGGGGCCAACGGCTCCCAACGCCGGGCACGGGCACAGACTGACCGGAGAGTTCAAACCTCCTTCTCCGGTCTCGGTCGGGGGTGAGCGCCGCCAGATTTGCCACTGGCTGAGCAGCTCCACCCGACCACCAAACTGCGAAAGGAGCCGGGATGCCGGGTAATGGTGGTATCGAGCTGGCCCAGGTGTGGGTGCCGCTTATGCCGGAGGCCTCCAAGATGGCCCGCGGTGTCGAGAACGTCGCTGCGACCGCTGAGCGACGTTTCGGCAAGGCGAGCAAGGTAATTGGTGGCCACCTCGCGCAAGGGGTCGACGCTGGCGCATCCAAGATGCGGCAGGCGCTGGCTGACGTCGAGAAGCGCACGCTGGCGGTTGAAAAGGCCAAGCTGCGGGAGGCTGACGCCCAGGGCCGGGTGAACGTCGCTGAGAAGCGGTTCCACGAGCTGCGGAATTCCAGTAGTGCCAAGGAATCCCAGCGCATGAAGGCGTACGAGGACATGACGCGGCTGCAGCGTGCGGCTGCGGCGTCCACGGCGACGCTGGCCCGTGAGACGAAGGCTCTGTCGGTCGCTCAGGAGGCCAACGCGGCGGCGTCGGCTGCCGCGGCGTCGGCGGCGAAAGTGCCCATGGCCCAGCGTCTGTCTGCTCAGGCGGCAGCCGCTGGGGTGGCGTCGGGCGCGCAGTTCACCAACGGTTTCAGTTCGATGCTCAAGTCGGGTGCCGCGCTGGCTGGTGTCGGTGGGTTCGCTGCCACGCTCAAGTCGGTGGTGTCGGCGGGCGTCGACATGGAATCGAACCTCAACAAGCTGCAGGGCGTCACCGGGGCCAACGCCAAGGAGATGGCGCTGGCGTCGGCGACGGCTCAGAAGCTGGGGTCCGACACCACCATCGTGGGCGCGACGGCCGCGGACGCCGCGGCGGCGATGCTCGAGCTGGCCAAGTCGGGCCTGACGATGAACCAGGCGCTCGGGGCTGCCCCCGGCACCCTGCGGCTGGCGGCTGCCGCTTCTATCGACGCGGCGACTGCCGCTGAGGCGCAGGGCAACATCATCAACTCGTTCCAGCTCAAGGCTGAGGACGCCAACCACGTCGCTGACGCGCTGGCCAACGTCGCCAACGCGGCGGCTGGCGAGGTCCCCGATTTCATGCAAGGCCTCCAGCAGGCCGCGACGGTGGCGCACGGATTCGGCATCTCGATGGACGACACCGTTGCGACACTTGGCCTTTTCGCCAACGCGGGCATCAAGGGCTCAGACGCCGGTACGTCGCTCAAGACGATGCTCACCCACCTGGCTGCGCCTTCCGATCAGGCCGGCAAGGCGATGGACGCGCTGGGCCTGAACATCCGCAACGCCAAGGGCGAGTTCGTCGGGATGCGCGAGCTGTTCCGGCAGATCGGCGAGGCGTCGAGCCGCATGAGGCCCGACGATTTCCAGGAGAACGTCGCGACGGTGTTCGGCACCGACGCGATCCGCGGCGCGATGATCGCCGGCAGTCAGGGCATCGAGACGCTGGACAGGATGAAGAAGTCGGTCATCGAAGTTGGTGGCGCGACCAAGATGGCGGCCGCCAACATGCAAGGCGTCCCAGGGGTTTTGGAGAAGATCAGCAACTCCGCGTCGGGCGTCGGTCTGACGTTCTACGACATGCTCAAGCCGATTCTGTTGTCGGGCGGCGACAAAGTCGTGTCGATACTGCAGAAGGCGCAGGATGCGCTCGACCGAATCAAGTCGGGCAAGGGCGCTGGTGGTGCTCTGGCGGTGATTGCCGACGGCTGGAAGAACATCAGCGGCGCAGTGAAGGACATCGGCCCCGACCTGATCAAGGCGGCCGCCGCGCTCGCTAAGGGTGTGGCCAGCGCCGTCGTAACTGGTTGGGAAGCACTGGGTTTGGCGTTCAAGGTGATCGAGCCGCCGGCCAAGCTGCTGCTGCAGGTCCTCAACGGTCTTCCCGGTGGGTTGTCGACGGCCGCCACGCTGATGGCCGCGCTGTACCTCAAGTCCAAGCTGGCGGGCCCGGCGATGCAGGGTGCTGCTGCGGCAACCAAGGCGTGGGGCAACGCATTCAGTGGCTGGCGGTCGCAGGCCGACGACGCGCACCGGACGATGACGCGTATCACCACCGCGACGGGCGAGACGGTGTTTCAGCAGCGCGGCTACATCACCCAGATTCGCGACGCTTACCGCAATGCTGCGACGGACTCTCAGCGATTCGGCCGCACGATCGGTACGGCCAGCGGCGCGATGACGGGAATGAAGATCGCGGGCGGCGGCATCATGTCGATGCTCGGCGGACCATGGGGTGCCGCGGCCGTCGGGATGACCCTCGCCATTGGGAAAATCGCGCAGTCGCACGCCGACGCGGCCGAGGCCGCCAGGCGGCAGAAGGAGGCGGAGGACGACCTCAAGGGCACGATGACCGCCGGCCGGTTGTCCGAGCAGACGCTCAAGGACATGTCGAAGTCCTTGGAGGACAGCGGCGCTGCCAAGCGTGCCCAGTCGTTCGGGCTGAACCCCAACGTGCTGCTACAGAGCGCGACCGGCGACAAGGCGGCGCGGTCCCAGCTGCTGACCAACCTGCAAAACCAGCTGGCTGACGTCGAGAAGAACAAGGGCAAGAACGATCAGTTCCGAGAGTCGGCCAAGGCGCTGGAGGTGTTGAAGGCCGCGGGCGTCAACGACCAGGACCTGGCCAAGGCGCTGTCGAAAGAGGGATTCAACTGGGACATCGCCACCAAGAAGCTGGACGAGTACAACGCGGCGCAGAAGCGGGCATTCCAGGCAGATAAGCGCAACGAGGGCAAGGACTTTATGCCCGTCATCGCGTCGCTGGACACCCTGATGAACATGCTGCCCGACGCTGCGGAGTCGGCCGCGACGATGAACCAGCAGATGAACCACCAGGCCCTGACGGCCACCAATGCGGCCGAGTCGTGGAAGCGCGAGAACGAAGTGCTCAACGGCATGTGGCAAACCACGGCCAGGGGCGTGGAGGCTTTCGGGGCGCTGGGTGCTGCCATCACCTCAGTCCAGTCGGACAAGCAGGTCACCGTGTCGATCCCCGATGACAAGTACATGGAGTTCAAGCGGCGGCTGGAGGAGCTGGGCAACACGGTCCAGAAGCTGCCCGACGGCACCGTGGTGGTGACGGCCAATACCGACGAGGCGACGGAGCGTTGGAAGGCGTACCTGCAGAAGGTCGAGTCCACCCCGGTCAAGGTGCCAGTGGCGCTGCAGATCGAGGACTACAACACCCAGCTGAACAGGTGGGTGAACAACGCGATCGCCGGCAGGCCGACGGGACCGATGCCGCAGCCGAACTTCGGAGGACGGGCGACAGGTGGCCGCGTCGACGGCTCGGGGCGCATCACCGGACCCGGCAGCGGCACAAGCGATTCCATCCTGGCGCAGGTGCTGGGCGGCGGCATGGTCCGCGTGTCCAACGAAGAGTCGATCAACACCGCGCGATCCACCCGGGCCAACTGGCCCGTCATCGACGCGATGAATCGCGGTGCCAACCTGACGCCGTGGTTCAAGAAGCTGCCCACGTTCGCAGAGGGCGGCCTGCTCGACTACGCGGAATCGCTTGTGGGGCAGGGCTACAGCCAGGCGACACGGTGGGACTGCTCGGGAACCATTGCCCGCCTGGCCAACCGCGCGGTCGGTGGTGGCGGCGGTGGTCTGATGACGACGAAGAACGCGGCCGAGTGGCTGGCGGCCCGCGGGTTCGTGGAGGGTACCGGCGGCCCGGATGACTTCTCGGTCGGCTGGTACGACCACGGCCCGAACCCCAACGACGGCCACATGGCGGCGACGCTGCCCGGCGGTATCAACGCCGAGCAGGGCGGCAAGAACGGTGTGTTCACGCTGGGCGCTGGTGCGGCCGGCGCGAGCGATCCGCAGTTTGACCGCCACATGTACCTGCCGTCGGACGCGATGTTCCCCCAGGGTGGGGGTGGCAGTGGGGGATTCGGTGGTTCGTCCGGCGATAGCGGCGGTGGGGGCTCTGCAGGTGGGTCGGGCAGCGGCCCCACGGGCGCTGAGCGGCGCGCGCTGCGCAACGCGGCGCAGAAGGTCGATGACACCGCCAAGAACGTCGAGCTGGCGCAGAAGCGGCTCGATGAGGTCAACGCCGACCCCAAGTCCAAGCCGTCCGCTCGAGCTGCCGCGCAGGAGCGGCTGAACAAGGCCGAGCGCGAGCACCAGGACGCCATGCAGGACCAGGCGTCGATGCAGGAAGAGATCAACCAGAAGGTGGCTGACCGCGGCTCCCGCGGCGGCAAGGGCGATCGCAGCGGCAAGGGCAGCGGCCCCGACGGTGAGTCGTTCGCCAAGGACATGTTCTCGGGCGCGCTGGAAGCTCTCGGCCTCGACGGCAGCGTCTTCTCCAACCCGATGGAGTGGGGCATCTGGAAGACCGGCACCGCCGCGGCCAACTGGGTCGGCGGCCTGCTCAAGAACTGGGGCACCAACGACGGGCCGTCGCGACTGAACCCGTACGGGACGGGCCAGTACGCCGGCAACCCAATGGGCACCCAGCACGGCCGCGGCGCGGGGTCACCCGGCCCCGGCAACCAGGGCGATGGCGGTCTTGGTGGCTTCCAGCTGGGTGACGGCGGCGGCATGTCGGGCGTCGGCGACACCCTGATGGGCGCGCTGCCGTCGGTGGCGGACTTCTTGCCGTCGGCCGCGACCACCGCTGGCGGTCCCATCGACGCGTCAATCACGGTGAACGGCAACGTCGATTCCAAGACGTGGGGCCAGGTCACCGCCTTCAACATGGACCGGACTCGCACAGCCGGATCCGGTCTCAAGGGAGCGGGTGGCTTCTGATGGCCAAAAAGCCGGACCGGCCGTGCGCAGGCTGCGGGAAACGGATGTGGTCCAGTCCCCGCAGCCTGCCCGCCGGGCGCGCCACCTGCCTGGACTGCCGGCGCACCAGATCAGCCGCGCGACCCGCAGCCACCAGACCGTGCCGTGTATGCGGCACAACGGTACTCAGCCCCGCTCAGGTGTGCCTCGATCACAAGGGGCAGCGCCGCCGTGTATGCCGGTGGTGCGGCACGGAGTTCGTCGGGCCACGGGGCACCAACTGCTGCAGCGACGAGTGCCGTCAGATCGGCTATGATCAGGCGCCGATGCTGCGGCGAAACATCTTGTCGCAGAACAGGGATCGGCTAGCACGTCGCTAGCGAGAACCTAGCGACGTGCTAGCGATTCGCCATCTTGGGGACGTCTACGCCGGGGGCGTCGACCGCTGGGTGTACAGCGTCATGGCATCGCTGAGCATCAGCACTGCGCTCTGGATCGCGGGCTGAAACGACACGTGATCGAAGGCGCCTGGGTTGTCGCGCATTTCATCCGACCAGTAGTGCCCGTGCGCTGACGCTGAACCCGTGCGCCACAACTGAATAAACGACGCACCGGCAAGCGTGTTGGTATCCACCAAGCTCCTCAACATGCTCACGGTATCCGGTGGTGCGGCTAGGTTCTCGACGCCCAACGCCGACGCGTACTCAGTCAGCGCCGCCTTGTGGGTCCTGATTGTCGCTAGGGCTTGCTGGCGCGATTCCTCCGTCTCGCCAACGAGGTGGGTCCCCTCCAAGTCTTGGATGGCCTTGCGCTGCTCTTCAAGATTCTCGAACCGATACCGGATGGCCCGCAGCCGCCGCTGGTCCGGCTCGTCCGGCTGCAACAGCCAAAGCGCCCGCGTGCCACACAACAACGCGGTGCGCAACGCCGTGAAGTACGCATTGAGCCGCCTTGGTGGGCCCGCCGCGGCGGCATCAACCACGCCACCCAGATGATCCAACCCCATCAGGATCGCGCGGTGCGCGATCATCGAATTCTCCGGCGGAACCGCATCGTCATTTGCCAAGTCACTGCCGGGCTGCGGTCGGGAGTACAGGCCATCGCGCATCCACGGATCAGCCACTTCGTACATCCACCGGACGATCCCGTCTAGTGTCGCCTGCTGTTCATCACTCACGCGCTCCAGTCTGGCGAAGGGGTGCGACACACAGTCACACCGGTCATGCCAGATGAGGGCATCCTGTCGGTATAGCGCGCTAGATTCCGCTCATGGCAGATGCGGGGCTGATAGTCGGGATCATCGGCGCGGCCGTCGGGGTACTGGGCGCGGCAGCCAGTGGGTTCGCGCTCGTGTACGCACATATGGCCAACGACAAAGCGAGGCAATCCATCGCCATCGCGGGGGAGAGTCGCGACCTCGCGGTGGAAGCGAACGACCTTTCGCGACAGTCCAACACCATCGCCACGGGTGCCCGCGAAATCGCCCAGGACGCCAACGACATCAGCCGCCGCGCAGAGGCCCGGGAGACCGAACGCCACGACGTCCGGTGGGAGTACGGCTGGTTGTCGAAACAGCAGGGCATCTATGCCCTGACGAAACGAGGCGGCGATGTTGCCCACGACGTGAAAGCGACAGTCAAGCTCGGTATCCACGAGCTGACGCACGAGGTAGCGGCTGTCACCGAGGACGGTGCGCGCCTCCAGTTCAGGTTCGGTCCCGACGCCCTTGGGCCCGAGGTGCTTGGAGAGACGACTCGCGTCGGCATGGTGTTGAAGAAGATCAACTTCGTCAGCGTCAGGGTGGACTGGACCACCGAACTGGGTACACCACGGAGCGATGGGACGTCCGTTCCGGCTTGACTGACCAGCGGAAACGGGTGGGACGCACCGCCTTCCGCGGGCTGCTGACCTGGGGAAACGCGGCCGGGCCACCCGGCCCCCGTCACCATAACCCCTGGTCAGGGGCCTGACCCGGGGGCCCCTCGAAAGTCTTCGGCCCTGGTCGCCGCCCCTTCCGACCGGGAGGGGTCTTCTACCCCCGAGGAAAAGTGGAAAAAATCTGCGGCCGGGGATGCGGCAATCGGTGCGGCGCACCGCCTTCCAGACGGACCGGCCGATGGTACCGAATCGCCTGGTCAGCAACACATTCCGTCGGCCTCCCCGAACCATCGGTGCGCCAACGATTTCCGTTCACTTTTCGCGGATACGCCGACGTCACGTTCAGCAGCCGGCGGCCTTCAGCTCATCGAGCGTGGTCTGCACCCCGTTCACCAGGACGCCCATGGTGCCGCGCACGTCGTTGTCAACGCCGAGGCTTGGGAGCATGATTCGTTCGCCATATTCGGTAGTCATGTGGAAGTTTGCGGGCACCCACTTATGTACTTTCTGGCCCGGCTTGGCGAGCGGCCGGCGGACGGTGAGTACCGCGGCGGTAGCCCCGTCGACCATGGGGGCGTCGGTGATGTCGGTTCGGACCACTTCGACATCCGATTTGGTCACGTCGAGTGCCTTCGTGACGTAGCTGACCACTTGAATCTCGCGGTGTTTGTCCCGGTTTACCAGATCGTTGAGCCCGGCCAGCGGGTGGTCGTGCGGCGTCGCGAAGTGGTAGGGCTGGCACGTTTCGATGGCCGCTAGTACCGCGGAATCGACGTAGTTGACGAGCTTCTTCTGGACACTGTCGACTTTCGGCTTTGCCGGTGTTGTGGCGGTCTGCTGGACGGCGGGTGAGCCGAGCCATTGATCTTTGTTGAGCAGGATCGGGAAGTTGAGTTTGCGTTCTTCGGCTTCAGTCAGGGTGTGTAGCTTCGCCGCGTGCCCGACGACGGCGTGGTCCAGGGCGGCGCGCAGGTTGGTGAGGATGTCACCAACGATCAGGCCCCATTCGGCCGGCGTTTGCTCTTTCACCTTCAGTTTTACGGTGATGACGCCTAGCTCGGGCTGGAATAGGTGGTCTTTCGATGTGAAGGTCCAGCTGTGAGTGTCGCGCTTGCGGAATGCTTTGATCTGGGTATCGAGAGTGCCGAGGTGCGTCTTGGCGCGGGCGAGTTTGGCGTACGAGCTGTCCATTGACGCGAGTGTAGATCCGACCACCGATTACTCCGGTGGTGCTACTCGCAGGCCAGCGGCGGCAGTAGATGCGTGCAGCGTGAGAGTGCCGGCCGGTTCGAACGCCCCCGGCCCAATTCCCCGCCAGTGAGGGATTTCCCCATGGGTGGCCATCCCTACCCAAGCGTGGTGACTATTGCTGCTGTGGCGCAATTGATCAGGGTGATGAATTTCGTCAAAGCACCTGTGCCACTTGATATTTCGACAAATCGAGCTACCTTCACCGATATGACTACCAACCTATACCGCGACACACCACCTTTCACCGAGGCCGTCGACCTTGACCGGCTTGACGATCAGCAACCCCCGACAAGATGTTTCGCCACGGAGCTGCCAGCCAGCCTTGCCGTCGACCTGATCGCAGATTGGGCGACGTGGCAGTACGCCCAAAGCTTGTCGGTTCGCACCGTCACCGAACGGGCCAGCGCGGTCAAACGCTGCGCGCAGTAGATGGGCACCGCTCCCGAGCACTTGCAGCCGCAGCAGATCTCCGAATGGCTGGCGAACGACACGTGGAGCGCCCGAACCCGCGTCACCTACTACTTGGCGCTGTCGGCGTGGTTTCGGTGGCTGGCCACAATGGGGCACCGGCCGGTCAACCCTATGGAACGTGTCGGCAAGCCGCGGCAGCCGCGTACGGTGCCGCGGCCTATTACCGATGCCAACCTTCGCCGGCTCCTGGGTGTGCTGATGCGACGTCGAACCCGCGCGATGATCCTGCTGGCCGCACTCCAGGGATTGCGCGCGCACGAGATCGCCAAGGTGAAGGCGGAGGACTTCGACCTGGTTGACCGTACCCTGACGGTCAAGGGCAAGGGAGGGGTGGTTGCGACGCTGCCGTTGCATCATCTGGTGGTTGAGCACGCCTACCTGATGCCGCGAACCGGGTACTGGTTCCCTGGGCCGGACCACGGTCATCAGCGTCGCGAGTCTGTGTGCCAGACGATCAAGCAGGCGATGGTCCGTGCGGGCGTGCGGGGGTCGGCGCATCAGCTGCGTCATTGGTTCGGTACCGCCTTGGTGCGTGCCGGCGTGGACCTGCGGACTACCCAGGAGTTGATGCGGCACCAGAATCTGGCCAGCACGGCCATCTACACCGCGATCAGTGATCGGCAGCGGGCGGCGGGGTTGCAGCGGTTGGATCCGTTGCAGGTTGGCACGCTGTCAGACCGTGACGACGTCGTGTAGGTGCTCGGTGGGGCGGGCGGGACTTGAACCCGCGACCAACGGATTATGAGTCCGTAGCTACTGACCAACTGAGCTACCGCCCCGCCTGGTGGACCTTACGGCGGCGCGTAGGTGTGGTCCAGGGGCTGCTGGCAGTACAGCAACCGGTACAGCAACCCTGCTATGTTCACACGTGCTCACAGGTGTGCATCGGTATCCAAAATGGCTGGTTTTCGTGGGAATTCGCCACATCGATGAACACCAGTGAACACGAAAATCGAGTCTGGGGGTCAAGTGGTCGCAGGTTCAAATCCTGTCAGCCCGACAAAGTTTTTGCAGGTCAAAGGCCTCGCGGTGGCCTGGATGGCCCCGTCTTACTGCCACTCCCACCCGAGGACACCTTGATGGCGATCGCCGATGTCTCTGCCTACGTACACCTCAGCCGTGAAGACGTCGAAGAGATCGGCTACGAACTCGACGTGATCCGCCGGGACGTCGAGGAGTCGCTCGGGGCGAAGGACTCGGCGTACATCCGGCGGGTGATCCATTTTCAGCGGGCGCTCGATGTCGCGGCGCGGCTGATGATCGCCGGGAGCCGGTCCAAGGTCGGCTGGGTCGCCGGCACGTGCGCGCTGGCGTATGCGAAGTCGGTCGAGAACATGGAGCTCGGCCACAACATCTCCCACGGCCAGTGGGATTGGATGAACGACCCGGAAATCCACTCCGATACCTGGGAGTGGGACATGGTCGGACATTCGGCGCAGTGGCGGTACTCGCACAACTATCGGCATCACGTCTACACCAACGTGCTCGGCATGGACGAGGACATCGGTTACCGCCTGCTACGGGTGACGACCGACCAGCCGTGGCGGTGGGCGCATTTGTTGGCCCCGCTCGGAAACCTGGTGCTGGCTGCGACGTTCGAATGGGGTATCGCCCTGCACGGCCTGCACTCGGAGCGGCTCCGGGGTGAGACGCCAGACGCTGTCGCGGTGGAGGAGCGGAAATTCCTCGCCAAGAGCGCGCGCCAGCTGGCCAAGGACTATGTGTTCTTCCCGGCGCTGAGCCTGCGCCGGTGGCGTCGCACGCTGGCGGCCAATGCCACCGCGAATGTGCTCCGGAATCTGTGGGTGTACGTGAACATCATTTGCGGGCACATCCCCGACGGGGCCGAGACGTTCGACCCGGCGGTGGTCAAGGACGAGACTCGCGGCGAATGGTATCTGCGACAGATTCTCGGGACGGCGAACTTCAACGCAGGCCCGCTGCTGGCGTTCTCGGGTGGGCACCTGTGCTACCAGATCGAGCACCACCTGTTCCCTGATCTGCCGAGCAACCGGTTGCCTGAAGTGAGCGTCCGGGTCCGGGAACTGTGCGAGAAGTACGACCTGCCCTACAACACGGCATCGCTTCCGCGCCAGTACTTTCGGACGCAACGGATCATCCACGGGTTGGCGCTGCCCGACTGGCTGCTGCGCGTGGGGCGGCGGCGCGACTAGCTGTTCAATGGATACGCCGGCCGGATTAGTTGCGCGGGGGCGGACGAATCGGCTCCGGCAGATAACTACCGTGGACTCGTCGCAGCATCGGCGGGCCTCTTCTCAGGTCGTCGAGCGTATGAGGCCGACCGCTTGGTCCATGCCGTAGCGCGTGACAAGGAGGTCGAGAATCTGATCCACGGTCCGCGGTGGTATGTAGAACCGCTGGGAAATGGCCTGCAGAGCCCACCGGGCAACGTCGGGGGAGACTGCTACGGTGTTCGCGGCGAACTCTGCGGCGGAGACAACCTTGATGGGTTCGGGGATGCGTTGTGGGGGAAAGTCTTTGAGGTTGCCGTCACCGATGCCACAGTGGGAACGGTGAGGCGATTGCGCGTCTGCTGGCGGGCCGCGGCGCTGCGGTAGCACGGCGCACAATCAGGGGTTCGATTCCGCTTAGCTTCAACCTCGAACCAATCTGTCAGAGGCCTTGGTTATGGTCCGCACCATGGACCACGCTTCCGACTGCCTCAAAGTGCGGTAGATCGACCTTGACGGCGACGATCGCGAGTACTGGCCACGCTTCCTCGGCCGCGACGATCTGTGCACGTGCAGTGTTAATCCAAACGCCGCTGCCAAGCAACCTGCAAATGCCGAAGCCAGAGCTGAGCTACAGGAACACATCGAGGCGTGCGAGCGCCGATATCGCATGGAGCGTAGGGAAGCGGCCGGGCAGCTCGCTAAGAAGGCATGGAATCGACACTAGGCCGGATGGCCGGCGGAACATATGGGGAACTCCCGGCGGGAGAGCGTCAGAGGCGCACTGGAGCGGGCCGACCGTAGCGAAAGCCCCGCGGTTTGGGGTCGCTACGTACTAACTCTGGCGGGGTCTGTTGGTGCCAACTGTCGCGGCTAAGCATGGATACACCGATCGGCGGCCAGTCGCCAAGATCGCCACCAGCTCAGGCTGTGAGGCGTTGATCCCAGTACGCGGCGGCTCCTTTGTGGAAACCCTTGCGTTGGAAGGGGATTGCGATATCCCTCGGCATCTTCGGGTATGTCTACGGCAATAGGTTGGCCGAGACAACGACGGGTTTGTCAAGACCGAAGAGCTCGGGACCGCCCGTTCCGCCATTGCAGCGGAAGCTGATGTTGCTGCCGGCCGCACCTTCGGCGAGGAAGAGATCCGCGTTCGTTACGAGCTGCCTCCGCGAGATACGGGGCAGGCCTCGCACGACGAGACCCGAGCATTAGACAGGCAAATTCGGCAATTGGTGGAACCGGCGAGGTATGGTGCGCGGCGCGCCATCCTCATTGGGTGTCACTGCCGACGCAACCGTCTGTGCGCTCTACGATTCATCAATGGAGCCTCGAGCGTTGAAGCGCTTGGTCAATGTGCCCGTTAGGGCGCGAAACAAGGTCGTTGCCGAAGGCCTGGACATGCTTGCTCTGCACGTCGAGCGATTGGTGGCCGACGCGGCGTTGATGCATGAAAATGGCCGGGCGGAATCCGGTGCGGTACTCGATAACGTCGCGGGCGAGCAGGCGGCGAGTAATTGTCAATACCTGTGGATTGGTGTTTTTCAGGCGACCTCCGTTCCGGTCGGGGTGGCCGGGTTGTCGGCCG
>NZ_JBJIAO010000047.1:0-37128 GCF_045310825.1 Mycobacterium sp. SMC-21
TGATCATCCTCGGGAAGGTGCGCCCACTTTCAGGCCGCCTCCTCGGGCCTCATCCACAGGTATTGATCATTGCTCTGAACGCAACGCCACGGTGATTTTCGGGCCGGTTTACCGCCACCCCGTTACGTTCGAGCGCGCCGGCTGACACAGCACGCGTGCCTCACGAACTTGGGATCGGTAGCCGGCGGGCCCCGGTGTGATTGCTCCAACGACGCCGACAACGAGCGTCCGAGACACCTGAGGAAGGAATCACCATGAAGCTCCCCGCCGCCATCGAACAGCACGTCAACCGCTTCGATCGTCAGCAGAGCCTGATCATCGCGATCAGCACCGGCCTCCTGGCTTTCTGGTCGGGCTACCGTGTCGCCTGGTCGCTGTACCTGACCATGACCTACGACTTCCTGTTCGGCTCGCTGGTCTTCCAGATCGCACTGTGGGGTGTCATCGGTGCGGCGGCAGCGCTCGCGTCGTTCGCGTTCTACAACCGCTACCGCACCGCCGACCAGCCCGACACTCAGCCGAGTAGCGTCGATCCCCAGTAGTCCGACGAACCATCACGCACACCCGGCGGGCAGGCGAAGATGCCGCTGCCGGTGTGCGTGATGTATTCGTTCAGAGCGTCGTTGTCGGACAACTTGGTCTGCATCGGGATGAACGATTCGGCCGGGTTGCGGACGAACGCGATGAAGAACAGCCCCGCATCCAGGTGGCCGAAACCGTCTGAGCCGTCGGTGAAGTTGTAGCCGCGGCGCAGAATCTGGGCGCCGTTGTTGGCTTCGGGGGAGGCCAGCCGTACGTGCGAGTCGACGTCGATCAGCGGCGCGCCGTCCGCGCCCTTGCTCTCGAAGTCCAGCGGGGTGAACTCGTCGGTGTACCCGTTGGGTGCACCAGTGCCCTTCTGCCGGCCGATGACCCGCTCCTGCTCCGCCAGCACGGTGCGGTCCCAGGATTCGATGAGCATCCGGATGCGTCGGCTGATCAGATACGACCCGCCCGTCATCCAGGCCGGTCCGTCGCCACCCGCGACCCAGACGTGCTTGTCGATGGCCGACGTGTCCTCGGCCTTGAGGTTGTTGGTTCCGTCCTTGAACCCGAACAGGTTTCGCGGTGTGGACTGGTTCCGCGTGGTCGACGACGTGCGGCCGAACCCCAGCTGCGAGTACCGCACCGCGACCGTGCCGAAGCCGACGCGGGCCAGGTTGCGGATGGCGTGCACGGCGACCTGCGGGTCGTTGGCGCAGGCCTGCACGACGATGTCGCCGCCGCACCGCTTCGGGTCGAGCGTCTCGTTGCGGAACTTGGGCAGGTCGACCAGATGCGCCGGCCGCTGCCCGTCGATGCCGAACCGGTCCTTGCCGTCCTTGCGGAAGAACGTGGGGCCGAAGCCGATGGTGAGGGTCAACGCAGAGGGTGAAAGGCCAAGGGCCTCACCGGTATCCGCCGGCGGGGCGTACGGATTGAGCCCGATGGCCCCGTGGGCGACGGCCTCCTCGCCGAGCGTCATGCGCTCGGCCATCTCGGTCCACTTCTTCAGCATCGCCACGACGTCGGCCTTCTTGTCCGTCGTGACGTCGAAGGTGGCGAAGTGCATGCGGTCCTGCGCCGCGGTGACGATGCCCGCCTGGTGGGTGCCGCGGAACGGCACCGGCCTACCCAGGGTGTCCTCGACGACGGCCGCGGAGGAGCGGCCGGCCAGCGCACCGGTGGCGGCGGCGCCGACGACGGCGGCCGTCACCCCGGCGGCGCCGAAGAGCTTGCGCCGGCTGAGCCCACCGGACTCGGTCACGGCCGGCTCAGTGGGTTTGGGCTCACTGCTTGGCGACGACACCCTGCACCTCGCTGACCTCCTTGCTCAGAGCATCGACGGCGCGCGAAAGTTCTTGCCGCTCAGGCTCGGTCACCTTGTCGTAGGAGATGAAGCCGTCGCCCTGGCGCCACTTGTCCAGCAGCTTCTGGACGTTGTCGAAGGCCGCCTCGACGTCCTTGCCCAGCTGCGGGTTGCGCTCGTCGAGGATCGGGTCGACCGAGCCGACCGCGGTGCGCGAGCCCTCGATGTTGGCCTGGATGTCCCAGAGGTCGGTGTGGCTGAAGATGTCTTCTTCACCGGTGATCTTGGTCTTGGCGATCTCGTCCAGCAGTTCCTGCGCGCCGCCGGCGATCTTGGTGGAGTCGATGGTCCACTTCGGATCCTTGACGCCCGCGTCGAGCTCCTTGACGTCGGCGACCAGCTGGTCGGCCAGGGCATTGGCGTCGGGCTGCAGGCCGGTGACCCACAGCTGCTTCTCCAGCACGTGGAAGCCGGTCCACTTGTCGCCCGGCTTGACGTCGGCTTCACGCAGGTCGATCCGCGGGTCCAGGTCGTCCGGGAACGACTCGGCGACGGGCTCGATGCGCTCGTAGAACGTACGGGCCTTCGGGTACTGCGCCTTGGCGCCGGCGACGTCACCCTTCTTCACGGCGGCGGCGAAGGCCTCGGTCGCGGGCACCAGCGCGGTGGTCTGCTCGACGACGTACTTCTTGTAGAAGTCCGCGGCTTCCTTGAACTTGCCGGTGTCGTCGATCTTGACGGTGTCGCCGGTGACGGTGAAGTCGCCGCGAATGCCGTCGCCGACCATGCCGGGCTTGCACGCGGTCTTGTAGGTGCCGGCTTCGGGCAGCTGCACGATCAGCTTGCGCTGCAGGCCGGGGGAGACGTTCTCGATCTCGCCCATGACCTTGTCGCCGGGGCCGTAGACGTAGAACTCGGTGACCTTGGTGCCGTTGTTGGTGACGACGAAGGTGCTGGTGCCCGTCTTGGCCGACGTTGCCGACAGCTTGCAGGCATCATCGGTCGCGGTCACGGTGATCTCGCCGGAGGCGGACTTGTTCTCGTCCGTCTTGGACGAGCACGCGGAGACCGCGGTCAGGCCGGCGAGCAGGGCTACCGAGGCAGCTACGCCGGTCTTGACGTTCAGGGCAGCGAGATTCACTTGGCGGACCTTTCGAGAGTGGCAGCAGGGGCGGGTTTGGCTGCGACGGGTCGCAGGAACAGCGTCAGGACGACCACGAGGTACGCCAGCCAGCAGACGAACTGCAGGATCGAGGGGGCGGGGCTGACGTTGAAGACGCCCTGGATCACCTGGCCGTACCACGACGACCAGTTGAAGGCGCCGGTCATGTCGAAGGCCTTGGCGCCCAGGCCGGGCAGCCAGCCGACGGTCTGCAGCGCGTGGATGGCGTACGACAGGATGCCCGCGGCGACGACGACGAGGAACGCGCCCGTGTACTTGAAGAACTTCGCCAGGTTGATCCGCACCGCGCCGGCGTACATGCCGTAGGCGACGACGACGGCGATGAGCAGGCCGATCACGAGTCCGGCCAATGGCCACGCGGTTGACGCGTTGGCGTAGCCGACCATGAACAGTGCCGTCTCGACGCCCTCGCGGCCGACAGCCAGGAAGGCCAGGGTGGCGACGGCCATCCCGCCGGTCTCCAGGGCGCGCGCCATGTCGCTGCGCAGTTCGCCGGAGATGGTGGCGGCGGCCTTGCGCATCCACAGCACCATGGTCGTGACGATGATCACCGCCACCAGGGAGGCGACGCCGGCGATGGCCTCGGCTGCCAGGCCGGAGATGGTGTTCTCGCTGAGCTGGATGGACAGGAAGACGCCGATGGTCATCGCGATGGCGGCGGCGACCCCGAGCCAGACCCACTTGAGGGCGTCGCGACGGTCGGACTTCACGAGGAAGGCGATGAGGATGGTGACGACGATCGCAGTTTCGAGGCCTTCACGAAGGCCGATCAGCAAGCTGCCAAATAGCTGTGAAGAAATGCCCGGGCCTGCGGCGACCAGCGATGTCGAGACCGCGAAAGTGGTGGTCATCCGCAATCCTTAGATAGACTAAACGGCAACACAGGTTTGCCTTGCCAAAGCAAGGCAAGCCAACCTTATCAGCGGATGGGTGGCCGTCGTACCTTCGTGCCGGAAAGCTTGCGCTTCGGGGTGCACTCAGCTCGGCATGCGACGATGACGGGCGACGAATCCGTCGACAATCTCTGGGTATAGGGGAGTACCGGTGTTGCGAGCGCGTTGGCTGCGGGCGAGCGCTGTTGTCCTCGCGACGGCGCTCCTGATGGCCTCGAGCTGCTCGTTTCAGCCCGGCTACCTGCGCGGAGTGCCGCCGCCGCCGGGGCCTGCGGTGCCTCCGATCAATACCCATGTGAAGGGTCGGGGCGCGGACCAGCTGCGTGACTGGGCCGAGCATCTGGCACCGCCGCTGGGCATTCCGGTCATGGCACTGGAGGCCTACGGGTACGCCGCGCGCGTGGCCGAGGTCGAGAACCCCAAGTGCCACATCGCGTGGACGACGCTCGCGGGCATCGGGATGGTCGAGAGCCACCACGGCACCTACCGCGGCGCGACCATCGCCCCGAACGGTGACGTCACGCCCCCGATCCGCGGCGTGCCACTCGACGGCACCATGAACAACCTGCGGATTCCGGACTCCGACTCCGGCAGCATGGACAGCGACGACGCCGTCGACCGCGCCATGGGGCCCATGCAGTTCATCCCGGACACGTGGCGGTTGTACGGCGTCGACGCAAACAACACCGGGTTCGCCAGCCCCGACAACATCGACGACGCGGCGCTGTCGGCGGCGGGTTATCTCTGCTACCGCGGCAAGGATCTGTCCAGCCCGCACGGCTGGATGGACGCGCTGCACGCCTACAACCTGTCCGACGACTACGCGCGCGCCGTGCGGGACTGGGCGACGGCGTATGCCAACGGGCACCAGCGATAGGTTGCGATAGGTACCGGTAGCTGCCGCACTTCTACTACGGGCACCGTTTAGGCTGATGGGCGTTCGCACGAGTCCGTGACGCCAGAGGGAGACCCAAGTGCCAATCATCGAACAGGTCGGAGCCCGCGAGATTCTCGACTCTCGGGGAAATCCGACGGTCGAGGTCGAGGTCGCTCTGACCGATGGAACCTTCGCTCGCGCGGCGGTGCCGTCGGGTGCGTCGACCGGTGAGCACGAGGCTGTCGAACTGCGCGACGGCGGCGCGCGTTACCTCGGCAAGGGTGTCGAGAAGGCCGTCGAGGCCGTGCTCGACGAGATCGCTCCCGCCGTCATCGGCCAGGCCGCCGACGACCAGCGCATCATCGACCAGGCGCTGCTGGACCTGGACGGCACGCCGGACAAGTCGCGCCTCGGCGCCAACGCCATCCTCGGCGTCTCGCTGGCCGTGGCCAAGGCCGCTGCCGACTCGGCCGGCCTGCCGCTGTTCCGGTACATCGGCGGCCCGAACGCCCACATCCTGCCGGTGCCGATGATGAACATCCTCAACGGTGGCGCGCACGCCGACACCGGTGTCGACGTCCAGGAGTTCATGGTCGCCCCGATCGGTGCCCCCACCTTCAAGGAATCGCTGCGCTGGGGCGCCGAGGTCTACCACTCGCTCAAGTCGGTGCTCAAGAAGCAGGGTCTGGCGACGGGCCTCGGTGACGAGGGCGGTTTCGCGCCCGACGTTGCCGGCACCCATGCCGCGCTCGAGCTGATCAGCACCGCCATCGACGCCACCGGCCTCAAGCTGGGCAGCGACGTGGCGCTGGCCCTGGACGTCGCGGCCACCGAGTTCTACACCGACGGAACGGGTTACGCCTTCGAGAAGCAGACCCGCACCGCCGAGCAGATGGCCGAGTTCTACGCCTCGCTGCTCGATGCGTTCCCGCTGGTGTCCATCGAGGACCCGCTGTCGGAGGACGACTGGGACGGCTGGGTCGCGCTGACCAACGCCATCGGTGACCGCGTCCAGCTCGTCGGCGACGACCTGTTCGTCACCAACCCGGAGCGGCTGGAGGAGGGCATCGAGAAGGGTGCCGCCAACGCGCTGCTGGTGAAGGTGAACCAGATCGGCACGCTCACCGAGACCCTGGACGCCGTGGCCCTGGCGCACGCCGCGGGCTACAAGTCGATGATGAGCCACCGCAGTGGCGAGACCGAGGACACCACCATCGCCGACCTGGCCGTCGCGTGCAGCTGTGGCCAGATCAAGACCGGTGCCCCGGCCCGCAGCGAGCGCGTCGCCAAGTACAACCAGCTGCTCCGCATCGAGGAGACCCTGGGTGACGCCGCGCGCTACGCCGGCGACCTGGCGTTCCCGCGTTTCGCGTTGGAAGCCAAGTAGTTTCGCGGGTCTGACCTACCGACATGCCCGATCCCAAACGGCGTTCCCCCGCCTCTCGCCCCGCCAAACCCGGCGAGGCGAAGCGGGGGCGTGCCGGGGCCGGCACGTCGGCGGCCAAGGCGGCTAACCGCCCCAAGGCGGAGCCGCGGCGCGTTCCGGAGAACCTGCCGGCCCCGGTCACCGAGCCCATCCGGCAGGCCTATGCGGAGTCGGTCGAGCACCATGCCGAGCAGCGGCTGGGGTCGGCGGCGCGGCGCGCGGCGATCCTCGCCGTCGTGGTGTGCGTGCTGACCCTGACCATCGCCGGGCCGGTGCGGACGTTCTTCGCGCAGCGCACCGAGATGCAGCAGCTGGCCACCGCCGAGTCCCAATTACGTTCGCAGATAGCCAATTTGGAGCAGCAGAAGGTGAAGCTGGCCGACCCGGTGTACATCGCCGCGCAGGCTCGTGAGCGGTTGGGCTTCGTGATGCCGGGTGACATCCCGTATCAGGTGCAACTGCCTCCCGGCGCCGTCACGACCCCCGTCGCGCCCGCGCCGTCGCCCACCGCCAAGAGCAACCAGCCCTGGTACACCGCGCTGTGGCACACCATCGCCGATCAGCCGCACGGGCTCACGCCGGCGCCTGCCGTCGTCCCGCCCGGTCCCGACGGGGTCACCCCCGACGGTGACGTGCCTCCGACTGATCTACCCGCACCTCAGGCGCCGCCCGGTGGTTGACGCTGCAGATCTCGAAGCCGTTGCGGCCCAGCTGGGGCGGGAGCCGCGTGGCGTCCTGGAGATCGCCTACCGCTGCCCCAACGGCGAGCCCGGCGTGGTCAAGACCGCGCCTCGGCTGCCCGACGGAACCCCTTTTCCCACTTTGTATTACCTGACCCATCCGGCGCTGACGGCCGCGGCCAGCCGGCTCGAGTCGTCGGGTCTCATGCGCGAGATGACCGAACGGCTGCAGGCCTCCGAGGAGCTGGCGGCGGCGTATCGGCGCGCGCACGAGTCGTTCCTGGCCGAGCGGGACGCCATCGAGTCGCTGGGCACTACGTTCTCCGGCGGCGGGATGCCCGACCGGGTCAAGTGCCTGCACGTCGTGATGGCGCATTCGCTCGCAAAAGGCCCGGGCCTCAACCCCTTCGGTGACGAGGCATTGGCGTTGTTGGCAGTCGAACCGGCGATGGCCGGCATTCTGGATCCGAAGGTGTGGGTGTGAGTTCGCGCGTTGCGGCGGCCGACGGCGTGCGGCGCGTCGCTGCTGTTGACTGCGGCACCAACTCGATCCGTCTGCTCATCGCGGACGTCGTCGACGGCCGGTTGCAGGACGTGCACCGCGAGATGCGGATCGTCACTCTCGGTGAAGGTGTCGACGCCACAGGCGAATTCGCGCCCGCAGCGCTCGCCCGGACCGAAGCTGCGTTGGCCGACTACGTCGAGGTGATGCTGGCGCACGACGTGTCCAAGGTGCGGATGGTCGCGACCTCCGCGGCGCGCGACGCCGGCAACCGCGACGAGTTCTTCGCCATGACCGCAAGGCAACTGGGCCGCGTGATGCCTGGTGCCGTCGCGGAAGTCATCACCGGGACCGAGGAAGCCGCGTTGTCGTTCCGCGGCGCCGTCGGCGAATTGGACCCGGCCACAGGGCCTTTCGTCGTCGTCGACCTGGGTGGCGGCTCGACCGAGGTGGTGCTCGGCGGGTCCGGTGCCTCGGTTGCGGATGTCGTCGCGAGCTTCTCGGCCAACATCGGCTGCGTCCGGCTCACCGAGCGCTGCCTGCAGACCGACCCGCCCACTGCCGACGAGGTCGCGGCCGCGCGTGCCGTGGTGCGCGAGAAGCTGGCCGAGGCTCTGAGCGTCGTGCCCATCGAGGGTGCCCGGACGTGGGTCGGTGTGGCCGGCACGTTCACCACGGTTGCCGCCCTAGCGCTGGGGCTACCGGAGTACGACTCTGAGGTGATTCATCTGTCCCGCATCGGAATTCCGGATGTGGTCAAGGTGTGCGACGAGCTGATCGCGATGCCGCGGGCGCAACGCGCCGAACTCGGCCCCATGCACCCGGGCCGGGTTCCGGTGATCGGCGGTGGATCGGTCGTCGTCGAGGAATTGGCCCGCGAATTCGGTCAGCGGGCGGGGATCACGGAATTGGTGGTCAGCGAGCACGACATCCTGGACGGCATCGCGCTGTCGGTCTGACCTCGAGCGTGGGGGTTCACGCGGAAAAACGCGGAAAATCCCTCGCCAACCCCCACGGTCGGCGGTCGAGATTTCTGGCTAGACCTTGCAGTTCGGGCGGTTGTGGCAGTGATGTCCGTCGCGGCAGGCGTTGCACTGACAGCCACAGGTCGACACGTTCTTGGTGGAAACCTTCATTACTGATCACCCCTGATTGTCTCGGCTTATCGAGATATGACTACCTCACCATAGTTCGATCGCGGGGCGGAGTGAAGGTCGCAAAGGAGCCCGAACGGTGTCATGACAGACCGACGGCCGGAACCAGTCCTCGTGAGACTGACTTCCGGCCGTCGGCAGGGGGGTGATTCAGTTGGCTGTGTCGTCCGAGGCCTGGACCATCGGGGCGGCCGGAGCGGCGGGCGCACCCAGCTGGCGGGCGACGAAGTCCGCGGCCTGGTTGGCCATGCCGTTGAACTTGTAGGCGCTGTGGGCGGAACGGTCCATGCCGCCACCGCAGATCGGGTCGCCGGGGGCGCACAGCTGGATGGTCTTACCGGCGTAGGCGCTGCCGATGTTGATGGCGGGGGCGCTGCGGTCGGCGACGCTCAGCACGAACGGGCTCGGGGTGCCGAACAGGACGACGGCGGCGACGTGCGAGGCGACCGAGGCGGGCATCGGGCCGGAGATGCCGGCGGGCAGGACGAATCCGGCGGGGACGCTGCTCATCGTGCTGTAGCCGGCGACCGCCGCGCCCTGCGAGTAACCACCGATGACGATCTTGGTGGCGGGGCACGAGGCCGCGATGGACTCGATGCGGTTGGTGGCGTCTGCGACGCCGTCGGCGGCTGCGCCGAAGTCCAGAGAGGCCGGGTAGTTCACACCGTAGGCGTCGATGTTCCGTCCGGGCATCCGGGCGTTCAGTGCGTCGACGAAGGCTTGGCCGGTGGCCCCGACGCCAGGGCTTTCGAAAGTGCCGCGGGCGAAGACCACTTCGACGTTGGCACAGGAGTCGTCGGCGGCGTTGGCCGTGGCGACCGGGCCGGCGATGGCGCCGGCGATGATCGTGAAGGCGGCCACGGCGGTCAGTGCCACCTTGCCGGCCGCGTTACGAATGGCGCTCATGTTGTTTTCCCCGTCCCTTGGAAGTACCAGTTGCCTGGTATAAGCCGAACGGGGGAGCTGCGATTCCGCCGCGCGGTGTGACGTACCGCATACGTAGGGCCACTAAGCATCGGGGATGAACTGCGGGCTCTCCTGCGTTGGGTTCGGGTCGCGCAATTCAGGGTGTCGTCGTTCGCGTCATGGAGAGCGCGAGTGGTCGGCCGAGTGCCGAATAAAAATCAGTCGAACTGTGCGTGTCGAATTGTGAGGATGAAGCCGTGATCGACGACTGGCGCAGCATGAACCTGGCGAATTGGGAGGCGCGCGTACCCCTGCACACGGCGCCCGATGGCTACGACCTGGCCGCCTTCGACGACCCCGAATACCTTTCGGCCGTAGTGCGTTACGACCTGCCGCGGCTCGGGCGGCTGGACGGCAGCGACGTGGTGCACCTGCAATGCCACATCGGTACCGACACCGTATCGCTGGCCCGGCTCGGCGCCCGGTCGGTCACCGGCCTGGACTTCTCACCCGCCGCACTCGACGCGGGCCGCGCCCTGAGCCGTCGGGCCGATGCCGACGTGCGCTTCGTCGAATCCGATGTGGCCGGGGCGGTCCGGGCGCTCGGTGCGGCGTGCTGCGACGTGGTCTATACCGGCATCGGCGCCCTGTGCTGGTTGCCCGACATTCGCCAATGGGCGGCCGTCGTCGCCGATCTGCTGAGGCCGGGAGGCCGGCTGTTCATGCGTGAGGGCCACCCGGTGCTGTGGGCGATGTGCGACCCCCGGCCCGACGGACTGCTGGTTCTGGAATACCCGTACTTCGAGACGGCGGGCACGATTTTCGTCGACCACGAGAGCTACGCAGGCTCGGGTGCCATCACCGCGCCGGAGTCGGTCAACTTCAATCACGGTCTCGGGGAGATCTTCACCGCCCTCACCGCGGCCGGACTTACCGTCATCGCGCTGGAGGAACACCGCGAGGTGCCGTGGAACCCGTTGGGCGAGGCGATGATTCCCAGCCCCGATTTCGCGGAGGAGTACGTGCTCGCCCACGGGCGTGACCGGGTGCCGATGACCTACACCCTGCAAGCGGTGAAACGCTGACCTACTCCTGGAAGCGATAGCCCATGCCGGCCTCGGTCAGCAGGTGCTTGGGGTGCGACGGGTCGACTTCGAGCTTGCGGCGCAGCTGCGCGAGATACACGCGTAGGTAGTGGGTCTCCTTGGCATAGGCCGGCCCCCACACCTCCTTGAGCAGCTCCTCGCGGCCCACGAGCTTCCCGCGGTTGCGCACCAGCATCTCCAACATGCCCCACTCGGTGGGCGTCAGGTGCACCTCGGTGCCGCTGCGCGTGACGCGCTTGGCCGCCAGATCGACCGTGAATGAGGAGGTCTCGACGACGGGTTCGTCGGTCTCGGACGCGGCCGCGCCACGGCGTACCGCGGCGCGCAGCCGGGCCAGGAACTCGTCCATGCCGAACGGCTTGGTGACGTAGTCGTCGGCGCCGGCGTCGAGGGCCTCGACCTTGTCCATCGAGTCGGTGCGCGCGGACAACACGATGACGGGCGCGGTGAGCCAGCCGCGCAGCCCGGCCAGCACGTCGATGCCGGACATGTCCGGCAGGCCGAGGTCCAGGATCACCACGTCGGGCTTGTGTTCGGCGGCCGACTTCAGCGCCTCGGCGCCCGTGGCCGCGACAGAGACGTCGTAGCCGCGCACCGAAAGGTTGATGCGCAGGGCGCGCAGAATCTGCGGTTCGTCGTCGATGACCAGAACCCGTGTCACACCCGATCCTTTCCCGCGGCCGCCAGGTCAACCACGACCGTCAGCCCGCCGCCGGGGGTGTCGGTGGCAGAGATGGTGCCGCCCATTGCTTCGACAAATCCTCGTGCCACCGAAAGACCAAGTCCCACACCGGTGCTGTTGTCATGGTCACCGAGGCGCTGGAACGGCGCGAACAGTTGCTCTTCGGTGCCGCGGGGGATGCCCGGCCCCTCGTCGACGATGGTGATGAGCACCCGCTCGCCGACCTGCCCGGCATTCACTCGCACCACGCTGCCCGCGGAGTAACGCAGCGCGTTGTCGATGAGGTTGACCAGCACCCGCTCGAGCAGGCCCGCATCGGCGAGCGCGACGGCGTCGCCCACTTCGACCTTGACCCGGTCGAGCCCGCGGTTCGCGTAACCGGTTGCTCCGCGGCTGATTCCGAGCAGCGCCCGCTGCACCACCTCTTCCATGTACACCCGCCGCAGCTCCGGCTTCACCACCCCGGCGGCCAGTCGCGACGAGTCGAGCAGGTTGCCCACCAATGCGGTCAGTTGATCGACCGATTCCTCGACGGTGGCCAACAGTTCGGCGGTGTCCTCGGGCGAGAATCCGACGTCCTCGCTGCGCAGGCTCGACACCGCCGCCTTGGCCGCGGCCAGTGGGGTGCGCAGGTCGTGGCTGACGGCGCTCAGCAGGGAGCGGCGCAGCTCGTCGGCCTTGGCCAGGGCTTCGGCGCGGCCGGCTTCCTCGGCCAGGGCGCGCTGGCGCACCAGCCCCGCCGCCTGCCGCGCGACGGCGCCGAGCACCCGGCGATCGCGGGCCTCGGTCTTGCGGCCGGCCATCAGCAGCCAGTATTGGTCGTCGCTGACCTCGATGGCGGTGTCGGCGGAATCGACTGTCACACAGGGTTCTTTGCCGACGCAGGCGACGATGCCGTCCTCCTCGTGCAACAGGCTGACGGCCCGTTGCGCGTACGTCTCCCGGACGCGCTCGAGCAGTGTGGTCAGGTCGGCGCCGCGCAGCACGCTACCGGCGAACAGGGCCAGCAGCTCGGCCTCCTGCGACGCATGCCGGGCTTCCCGGGATCGTTTGGCGGCACCGTCGACCAGCGCGGCGACGGCGACCGCGACCGCCAGTAGCACCACGATGGTCAGGGCGCTGTCGGGGTCGGCGATGGTGAAGCTGTACCGCGGGGCGACGAAGAAGTAGTTGAGCAGCAGGCCCGACAGCACGGCCGACAAGGCCGCCGGGGCGACGCCGCCGAGCAGCGCGACGACCAGCACGCCGATGAAGAACACCGCGCTCTCGCCGCCGATGTGCAGGAACGGATCCAGTAGTGCGGTGACGGCGGTGATGACGGCGGGCACGACGATCGCGGCGAGCCACGACGCCAGGTGCCGCTGCCCGCGGGTCGCCGTCGACCACGACCAGCCGGGCCGGGACTGCTCATGGGTGACCATGTGCACGTCGATCTTGCCGGAGTTCTGGACGGTCTTGGCGCCGATGCCCTCGTCGAAGAGCCGGGCCCACCGCGACCGCCGCGAGGTGCCGAGCACCAGCTGGGTGGCGTTCATCTCGCGCGCGAAATCCAATAGGGCACTGGGGACGTCACCGTCACTGCCGCCGACGACGGTGTGCAGCGTGGCGCCGAGGCTGGCCGTCAGCTCGCGCACCTTGCCCATCTGCGGGGCGGAGACGCCCGTCAGCCCGTCGCCGCGGACGACGTGCACCACCATCAGCTCGGCACTGGATTTGGAGGCGATGCGCGACGCGCGCCGTACCAGGGTCTCTGATTCGGGGCCGCCGGTGACCGCCACGACCACGCGTTCGCGGGCCTCCCAGGTGTCCGAAATATTGTGCTCGGCACGGTATTTCGCGAGCGCGGCGTCGACCTGGTCGGCCAGCCACAGCAGCGCCAGTTCGCGCAGTGCGGTGAGGTTGCCCTGCCGGAAGTAGTTGGACAGCGCCGCGTCGACGCGTTCGGGTGCGTACACGTTGCCGTGGGAGAGCCTGCGGCGCAGGGCTTCCGGGGTGATGTCGACCAGTTCGATCTGGGCGGCGCTGCGGACCACGGAGTCCGGCACCGTCTCCTGCTGCTCGATGCCGGTGATCTGGGCGACGACGTCGTTGAGGCTTTCCAGGTGCTGGACGTTGACGGTGGAGATGACGGTGATGCCGGCGTCGAGCAGTTCCTCGACGTCCTGCCAGCGTTTGGCGTTCTTGCTGCCGGGCGTATTGCTGTGCGCCAGTTCGTCGACCAGCACCACCTCGGGGTGGCGCGCCAGCACCGCGGGAACGTCCAACTCGGCGAACGTCCCGCCGCGGTAGTCGATGAACCGCGGCGGGATCCGTTCGATGCCTTCCATCGCCTGGGCCGTCTTCTTACGACCGTGCGTCTCGACCACGGCGGCGACGACGTCGGTGCCGCGTTCGAGACGGCGGTGCGCCTCGCCGAGCATCGAGAAGGTCTTGCCCACGCCGGGGGCCGCACCCAGGTAGATGCGTAGCTCGCCCCGCTTGTCCGGCGTTCCCATGTCTCCCATCATCCAATACGGGCTGGGTACTTCTGGTCCAACGCGACATTCAGCTGCAGGACGTTGACCCGCGGCTCACCCATGAAGCCCAGGGCGCGGCCGGTGGCGTTGTCGCGCACCAGCGCCCGGACCTGGTCAGCGGAAAGGTGCCGCGCCTTCGCGACCCGGTCCACCTGCAGGTCTGCGTAGTCGGTCGAGATGTCGGGGTCCAGGCCGCTGCCGCTGGCGGTGACGGCGTCGGCCGGCACCTGGGGATCGGCGGGCGCCGTGCCGCGGATGGCGACGATCTGTCCGGCGGTGTAATCCGCGCCATCCGTGGCGCATTCGACCCGCACGCCCTCATACGCCGCCAGGAACGGCACCCTGGTGGTGGCGCACGGCTGGTTGACGCTGACCACCTGGGTGGGGTGGCTGACATTGCCGGTGGCGTCCCGGGGGCCGATCACCGACAGCACCGCGCCCACGCCGTCGGCGGTGCAGAACGGGCGGGCGCCGGCGGCGTGATCCAGGCCCTCGGCGTCGGCGACGGCGTAGCTGCGGGTGCACACCTGGGTCAGCAGGCTCGGCTTGTTGGGCGCATCGACGATGCTCTCGGGGCCGAGATTGCCCGCGCCGCTGGACATCGGGTCGTACCCGGTGCCGGCGTTGGACGGCCGGCTCTGGAAATACTGCGGCAGCGCATTGCCTTTGGCATCGGTGAACAGCTGGCCGATCAGGGAGCTGCCGACGACCTTGCCGTTGACCGTGACGAGTGAGCCGTCGGCCTTGTCCTTGAGTCCGGGCAGTTGGGCGACGGCCCAGACGAGGACCGGGTAGGCCAGACCGGTGATGACGGTCAGGACGAGCAGCGCGCGCAGGGCGGCGCTGTGTACGCGAATCAGGTTGCCGACGTTCATGATTAAGACATCCCCGGGATGAACTGGATGAGCAGGTCGATGAGTTTGATGCCGATGAACGGGGCGATGATGCCGCCCAGGCCATAGACGTACAGGTTGCGGCTCAAGAGCTTTGACGCGCTGCTGGGTGTGTACCGCACACCCCGCAGCGACAGCGGGATCAGCGCGATGATGACGAGGGCGTTGAAGATCACCGCCGACAGGATCGCCGACTGGGGGCTGTGCAGCCGCATGATGTTCAGCAGATCCAGGCCGGGGAACAGAGCCACGAACATCGCCGGGATGATCGCGAAGTACTTCGCGATGTCGTTGGCGATGGAGAACGTGGTCAAGGCGCCGCGGGTGATGAGCAGCTGCTTGCCGATCTCGACGATCTCGATGAGCTTGGTCGGGTCCGAGTCGAGGTCGACCATGTTGCCGGCCTCTTTGGCCGCCGAGGTGCCGGTGTTCATCGCGACGCCGACGTCGGCCTGGGCCAGCGCGGGGGCATCGTTGGTGCCGTCGCCGGTCATCGCGACGAGCTTGCCGCCGGCCTGCTCCTTCTTGATCAGCGCCAACTTGTCCTCGGGTGTGGCCTCGGCCAGGAAGTCGTCGACCCCGGCCTCGTCGGCAATCGCCTTGGCGGTCAACGGGTTATCGCCGGTGATCATGACGGTGCGGATGCCCATCTTGCGCATCTCGTCGAACCGCTCGCGCATGCCCTGCTTGACGACGTCCTTGAGGTGGATGACGCCCAAGACTTCAGCGGCCTTGCCGGCCCCGTCGTCGTTGACCCGCCCGACCACCAGCGGGGTACCGCCGGCGGCGGAGATGCCGTCGACGATGTCGCCCAATTCGATGGGCACGGTGCCGCCCTGACCCCGAATCCACTCCGCGACGGAATTGGCCGCGCCCTTGCGTAGCTTCTGGCCGTCGTGCAGATCGACACCGGACATCCGGGTCAGTGCGGTGAACTCGACCCACGTGGCGTCGGTCAGCTCGCCCGGGGTACGCGCTCGCAGGCCGTGAGCCTCCTTGGCGTACACCACAATTGACCGTCCCTCCGGCGTCTCATCGGCGAGGCTGGACAGCTGCGCGGCGTCGGCGAGTTGTTCGGCGGTGACGCCGGGCACCGGGAGGAATCCCGCGGCCTGCCGGTTGCCGAGCGTGATGGTGCCGGTCTTGTCGAGCAACAGGGTGTTGACGTCACCGGCGGCTTCGACGGCGCGCCCGGACATCGCGAGCACGTTGCGCTGCACCAGCCGGTCCATGCCGGCGATGCCGATGGCCGACAGCAGAGCGCCAATTGTGGTGGGAATCAAGCAGACCAGCAGCGAGACCATCACGATGCCGGTGACGCCGAAGCCGTCGAGCGCTTCGGTGTCCGGCACGCCCGGGTTGTTGGCCTTCGAATAGATGGCCAGCGGCTGCAGCGTCGCGACGGCGAACACGAAGATGATCGTCAGCGCGGCCAGCAGGATGTTGAGCGCGATCTCGTTGGGGGTCTTCTGCCGGTTGGCGCCCTCGACCAGCGCGATCATGCGATCGACGAAGCTCTCACCCGGCTTCTGGGTGATCTGGACGACGATCCGGTCGGACAGCACCGTGGTACCGCCGGTCACAGCTGACCGGTCACCGCCGGACTCCCGGATGACGGGCGCTGATTCGCCGGTGATCGCCGATTCGTCCACGGAGGCAATGCCTTCCACGACGTCGCCGTCACCGGGGATGACCTGCCCGGCCTCGACGACGACGATGTCGCCCTGCTGCAGCAGGGGCGCGGCGATCTCCTCTTCGGTACCGGCGTTGCCCGGCGCCCACTCGACCAGCTTGCGGGCCATGGTGTCGGACTTGGTCTTTCGCAGGCTGGCGGCCTGCGCCTTGCCACGTCCCTCGGCGACCGCTTCGGCGAGGTTGGCGAAAACGACTGTGAGCCAGAGCCAGAAGACGAATAGCCAGGCGAACCAGCTGGAGTTCAGCACTGCCAGGACCGTCGACCAGACGGCGCCGACCTCGACGATGAACATCACCGGGCTGCGCCACAGGGTGCGGGGGTCCAGCTTGCGCAGGGCGTCCGGCACGGACTTCCACAGCATCTTCGGGTCGAGCAGGCCGCCCTTGACAGCGGTATCGGACATCAGTGAATTCCTTCAGCAAGGGGGCCGAGCGCCAGCGCCGGCAGGAAGGTCAGGGCGACGAGAATCAGCGTCACGCCGGCGACCATGCCGACGAACTGGGGTCGATGCGTCGGTAGCGTGCCGATGGACGGGGGAGTGCTGCCCTGCTTGGCCAGTGAACCGGCGAGAGCGAGCACCAGGATCATCGGCAGGAAGCGGCCGATCAGCATCGCCAGGCCCAGAGCCGTGTTGTACCAGACGGTGTTGACCGAGAGGCCGGCGAATGCCGAGCCGTTGTTGTTGGCTGCCGAGGTGAAGGCGTACAGCACTTCGGACAGGCCGTGCGGGCCCGAGTTCAGCATCGCCGCGCGCTCGCCGGGCAGGGCCATGGCAAAAGCGGTGCCGGTCAACACGATCAGTGGCGTCACCAGGAAATAGCTTGCCGCCAGCTTGATCTCCCGAGGGGTGATCTTCTTGCCCAGGTATTCGGGTGTCCGCCCAACCATGAGGCCGGCCACGAACACCGTGATGACCGCGAGGATCAGCATGCCGTACAGGCCCGAGCCGGTACCGCCCGGTGCGACCTCACCGAGCTGCATGTTGAACATCGTCATCAAGCCGCCCAGCGACGTGTACGAGTCGTGGAACGAGTCCACGGCACCGGTCGAGGTCAGGGTGGTGGCGGTGGCGAAGACGGCCGAATTGGCCACGCCGAAGCGCTGTTCCACGCCTTCCATCGACGCCCCGATGGCGGTCGGCACGGTGCCGTGGTGCTGGGTCTGGAACACCAGCATGAGGCTGCAGCTGATGACTGCCAGCACTGCCATCACGGCGACAATCGCGTAACCCTGCTTGCGGCTGTCCACCATGCGGCCGAACGTGCGCGGCAGCGAGAACGAGATCACCAGCAGGAGGAAGATTTCCACCCAGTTGGTCCAGGCCGTCGGGTTCTCGAACGGGTGCGCCGAGTTGGCGTTGAAGAAACCGCCACCGTTGGTGCCCAGCTCCTTGATCACTTCCTGGCTGGCCACCGGACCACCAGTGATGGTCTGCTGCGCGCCGGCCAGGGTGTCGGCGATCTGGTCGTGCAGGTGGAAGTTCTGGATGGCGCCGCCCGCGATGAGGATCAGCGCGGCAACGACGGCCAGCGGCAACAGGATTCGGATGGTGCCGCGCACCAGGTCGACCCAGAAGTTGCCCAGTTCGGCGGCGTGCCGGCGGGTGAACCCGCGCACGAGCGCGACCGCTACCGACATGCCGACGGCAGCCGACACGAAGTTCTGCACCGACAGACCGGCCATCTGCACCAGGTGGCCCTGCGTCGTCTCACCTGAGTAGGCCTGCCAGTTGGTGTTGGTGACGAAGCTGACGGCGGTGTTCCACGCCAGATCGGCCGTCATCGGGGTCGCCGGATTGTTCAGGTGCAGGGGCAGCATGCCCTGCACGAGCTGGAAGAAGAACAGGAACAGCAGCGAGACGGCGGAGAAGGCGAGCGCGCTGCGGGCGTAAGCGCCCCAGTTCTGCTCGGCCTCCGGATCGGCGCCGATTGCCTTGTAGATGAGACGTTCGGCGCGCGAATGCTTTTCGGACGTGTACACGCGGAACATGTAGTCGCCCAACGGCACGTGCACGGCGGCGAGCGCGACGATCAGGGAGAGCAGGAACACGATTCCCGCGGCGGTGGGGCTCATCAGAACCGCTCCGGAAAGAGCAATGCGGCGACCAGGAACAGTGCGATCACCAGACACAGCACCAGGCCGATGGCGTTGGCGTAGTTCACAGGCGCTCGACCGCCTTCTGGATTACGCCGAGCAGCGCGAAAATCGCGACCGTCAGCACCACGAACACCACTACAGACATGGGTTCTCCCACACGTAAACGGGTCGCCGGCCCTCGGCGACCTCGTCAGCATCGACCCGCCGGAGGGGACATCCCGCGATCTTGACGCCTTCTTTACGGCCGGCCCGGCTTCCTTTACGGAATTCCGCCCCGAGCGCCGGGCCCGAGGTGCGCGCGGTGCGACAAATGCCTGGTCATGTGATGTTTTGTACAACGAAATGGGACGGTGCCGGGACATTTACGGGCAGCGCGGCCGGTAGGAGTCGAAAGCAGGTGATGTCGCGTCAGCGCGCAACCGGCTAACGTGCCATGCGTGTGGGGCCGATCACCCCTCAAACCTCGGGAGGCATGTGGTGTTGGACGTCGTCGGTGGAGTGCAGCAGAAGCTGGGCCGCATAGCGGAATCCGCAACCGCGGTACGCAGGCTGTTGGAGACGGGATTCCTGGATCTCGCCAACCCCGGGGCCATGATCGAGACCGCGAAGAACGCGCCGATATTCGGCCCGCAGGCGACCATGGCCATCCAGGGCGGCCGCAAGTATGCGGGTCTTCCGGCGCTGGTGGACGAACGCGGCACGCTGACCTACCGGCAGGTGAACGACCAGTCCTGGGCGCTCGCGCGCGGCCTGCAGAGCCTGGGCGTGACAGAGGGCTCAGTGGTCGGACTGCTGTGCCGCGACCATCGTGGCCTGATCCTGGCCATGGTGGCGTGCGAAAAGCTCGGGGCCCGGCTGGTGCTGATGAACACCGGCTTCGCCAAGCCGCAGTTCGCGCAGGTGTGTGAGCGCGAAGGCGTCAAGGTGGTGCTGCATGACAGCGAGTTCATCGGGCTGCTCGACGCCCTGCCCGCCGACATGCCGCGCGTGTTGACCTGGGTGGACGAGGGCACTGAAATCCCCGAGGGCGCACAGACCCTCGACGCGATCGTCGCGGCCAATTCCACCGAGTCGCTGCCGGCGCCGAGCAAGGCAGGCGGCTCGGTCATCCTCACCAGCGGGACGACGGGCCTGCCGAAGGGTGCACCCCGCAGCTCGGTGTCGCCGTTGGCGACGGCGCAGATCATCGACCGAATCCCGTTCCCGCGCAAGGGCACCATGGTCATCGTCTCGCCGATTTTCCACAGCACCGGCTGGGCCACCTACACCGTCGGCGCGGCGCTGGGGAACAAGGTGGTGACGGCGCGGCGGTTCAACGCCGAGCGAACCCTGCAACTCATCGCCGAGCACAAGGCCGACATGCTCGTCGCGGTGCCGACGATGCTGCACCGGATCGTCGAACTGGGCCCCGAGGTCATCGGCAAGTACGACACCTCATCGCTGAAGACGATCCTGATCGCCGGCTCGGCGTTGAGTCCCGAACTGTCCAACCGGGTCCAGGACACCTTCGGCGACGTGCTCCACAACCTGTACGGCTCAACAGAATGTGCCATCGCCAGCGTCGCCACCCCGGCCGAACTGCGTCTCGCCCCGGGCACGGCCGGACGGGCGCCGGTGACGTGCGAGGTGGTGCTGTACGACGAGAACGACCGGCGCATCACCGGCAAGAACCGGCGGGGCCGCATCTTCGTCCGCAACGGCGCACCGTTCAGCGGTTACACCGACGGCCGGAACAAGCAGATCATCGACGGCTACATGTCCAGTGGCGACATGGGGCATTTCGACGACAATGGGCTGCTGTTCGTCGACGGTCGTGATGACGACATGATCGTCTCCGGTGGCGAGAACGTGTTCCCGCAGGAGATCGAAGAACTGCTCGCCGAACGGGACGACATCTATGACGCCGCGGTCGTCGGCGTCGATGACGTGGAATGGGGAAAGCGCTTGCGCGCCTTCATCGTTTCGCAGCCGGGTGCGACCCAGGACGCCGATGAGATCAAGGCGTTCGTCAAGAACAACCTGGCCCGGCACAAGGTGCCGCGCGACGTCGTGTTCATCGAAGAGCTGCCGCGCAACACCACCGGCAAGCTGCTCCGCCGCGTGCTGATCGAGATGGACGTCTAGGGCGGCGATGCCGACCGAACTCAGCGCCGAGCAGGCCGCTGCCCGGTTGGGGGCTGTCGACACGCTGGGCATCACCCTCGGCCCCGGCCAGCCGCCGGCGTTACTGAGGGCGCTCGGCGCGCGCCAGGACTGGTCGAATCTGCGGGTGTTCGGGGCGCTGTTGGCCGTTGGTACCGAACTGTTTTCGCGCCCGGGCGTGCACTACGTCTCCGGCTTCTTCGGGCCGATCGAACGGGCGTTGCGGGACATGGGCGCCGACATTGAGTTCGCCGCCGCGGACTTCCGCCGGTTCGCGCCACTACTGGAGCGGCAGAAGCCGCGGGTGATGACGACCGTCGCCACCCCGCCTGATGCCGACGGGTGGTGCTCGCTGTCGCTGCATGCGGGCGGGACGGTCGCCGAACTGCGCCGGGCCGGGGCAGACCCGCAGCGACTCCTCATCGTCGAGGTATCCGACTCTTACCCAACGACTTTCGGATACGGCGCGCGCCGTCATGCATTGCACGTCGACGAGATCGACATCCTCGTGCCCTCGACCGAGGCGCCGCTGGCCCTGCCCGGCGGGGACGTGCCACCGACCGAGGTCGAGCGGTCGATCGCTCGGCATGCCGTAGGCTTCATCGGTTCGGGCGCGACGCTGCAGACCGGAATCGGCGCAATTCCCAACCAGATTGCCACCTTGCTGGCCGAGGGCGACGGCAGCGGGTACGGACTGCACACCGAGATGTTCACCGACGGCTGCATGCATCTGCACCGCGCGGGCAAGATCACCAATACCGGGAAGGGGCAGTACGACGGCGTCAGCGTCACGACGTTCGCATTCGGGTCGCAGGAGCTCTATGCGTGGCTCGACGGCAACCGCGATGTCGCGTTCCTGCCCGTTGACATCGTCAACTCGCCGGAGGTGATCGCCGCGAACACGGACATGATCTCCATCAATGGCGCACTCGCAGTGGATATTCAAGGGCAGGTGATCGCCGACACCATCGACGGGGGACAGTTCAGCGGGATCGGTGGCGCCGAGGACTTCGTGGCCGGGGCGGGGCTGGAGCTGTCGGACCGCTCGCTGATCTGTCTGCCGTCGACGTTCGTCAAGGACGGCGAGCTGCGGTCGCGGATCGTGCCATGGTTCGGGCCCGGCGCGGTGATCACGACGCCGCGGCAGCAGGTCGACGTCATCGTCACCGAATACGGGGCAGCGGAACTGGAAGGCAAGACCGTCCGCGAACGCGGCGAGGCGCTGGCGGCGATCGCGCACCCGCAGTTCCGGGACGCCCTGCTGGCGGCGGCCCTACGCGCCGCGAAGGGGCGTTCGCCGGTCGGCTAGCACCAATTCGTGATTCACTGCCGCCATGACGAGCAGCGACCAGCCGTGGTGGATCTCCGCGCCTGTTGCTGACCTGGCCGCGGCGATCCTGCCGCTGTTCGGGCAGTCGTCGTTCGACAGCGATCGAGCGGCGATGACGGACGTCGTGTCATGGCTCCGGACCGGCGCCCGCGCTCCCCGTGGCACGTTCTCCGCGGGCGTCTCCACCCGCGGTGATGTGTTCCAGAACCCTGACCTGCGCGCCGTCGCGGAGGCCATGCAGTTGCTCGAACGCTCGGGCCTGCTGCTGCGGGTCCTGGTCCCGTCGAGCCACTCCAGCTTTGACGTCGGTTTGACGCGCCTGGGCTGGCACGCCGTCCAGACCGGCACGGTCCGACAGCATCTCGGCATCCGCGACCCTTGACAATCATGTGGGACCGGGGGTCCCATATAACTGGGTGGGCAACGGTGCTCGCGTGGGAGGTTGATGTCATGGCAGCTACGAAGACGATCCGCCGGTGGCGCGCCGGTATGGATGTGCGCGACGACGTCGACTACTGCGCGAATCTGGAGACGCTCTCGGCGGGCTCTGTGCGCCGGAACTTCAACCCCTACCTGGATGTTTCGTGGGATTCGCCCGAATTCCGGGTGACGGAGAACGACCCGCGCTGGGTGCTGGCCAAGAGTGACCCGATCGGTATGAGCGCGTGGTACCAGGCGCAGCCGCTGGAGAAGCAGATCGCGATCGGCATGTGGCGCCAGGCGAACGTCGCCAAGGCCGGCCAGCAGTTCGAGAGCATGCTGATCCGTGGGTTGCTCGCCTACACGTTCTGGGTGCCCAACGGCAGCCCCGAATACCGGTATTGCCTGCACGAAGCGAACGAAGAGGGCAACCACACCCTGATGTTCCAGGAGATGGTGAACCACGTCGGTGTGGACGTCCCGGGTCTGCCACGCTGGATCAAGTGGCTCAACTGGACCTTCCCGCTTTTCGCCAGCCCGACGCCGGCATTCTTCTTCATGATGGTGCTGTGCGGCGAGGAGCCCATCGACCACATGCAGAAATCCATTCTGCGCGAAGGCAGTTCGATCCATCCGATCATGGAGCGCGTCATGGCGATCCATGTCGCCGAGGAAGCGCGACACATCTCGTTCGCCCACGAGTTCCTGCGCCGGCGCGTCCCGGAGATGCGGCCGTTCAACCGCTTCGTGCTGTCGCTGTTCTATCCATTGGGCTTCCGTGTGGCGGCGTCCCTCATCGCCAAGCCGCCCCGCATCTTCTGGCGTCAGTTCGGCATCCCCAAGTCCGTGAAGAATGAGATCTTCTGGCGGTCGCCCGAATCCCGGACGATGCTGCGCGAGTTCTACGGTGACGTGCGCATGCTCGCCGAGGACACCGGCCTGATGAACCCGGTTGCGAAGGTGTTGTGGCGGATCTTCCGGATCGACGGTCCGGCGTCGCGCTACCGCAGCGAGCCGGCGCGCCAGGCCGTCGTCCCTGTGGCCTGACCGAGGCCCGTCGCCGAGATCTTTTCTCGAGCCATGTCGAAATCCGCCCCACCCGTTCGACGTGTGTGTGAAGGATTGACACACCGACGAAAGGTCAGGCAATGCGCTACATGGGTTTGGTCATCATGGATCCCAACCAGGGTCCGCCGCCGCAGGCACTGATG
Organism: Mycobacterium sp. SMC-21; assembly: GCF_045310825.1. Taxonomy (NCBI): domain Bacteria; kingdom Bacillati; phylum Actinomycetota; class Actinomycetes; order Mycobacteriales; family Mycobacteriaceae; genus Mycobacterium; species Mycobacterium sp. SMC-21. The sequence continues at coordinate 23,543 of NZ_JBJIAO010000047.1, forward strand.
GACGCGATGGAGGTCTACGTCGGCAAGAACGCTGCCGACGGCATCTATCTGGACGGCGGTGGTCTGGGACAGGGCGAGAACCGCATCGGCTACCAGGTCCGCGCCGGCCAGATGAGCGCGACCGACGGGCCTTTCACCGAGGCCAAAGAGATCATCGGTGGGTTCGCGATGCTGGAGTACCGCAATCACGCCGAGGCCGTCGAGGGCGCCCGGTCCTTCACCGAACTGCACCGGGAGCACTGGCCTGAGTGGGAAGGCCGGGTCGAGATGCATCTGATCGAAGGCGCACCTGACCAGGAACCGGGTGCTTGTCCCCGGTAACTACAACCGAGGCAGTGACCGCCGCCTGGCGTGCCGAATCGGCGCGCCTCGTGGCGGCGCTGGCCCGCATGACCCGCGATATCGAACTCGCGGAGGACGTCGCACAGGACGCGCTCGTCGCGGCGCTGGAGGAGTGGCCCGAGCGCGGAATTCCGGCCAACCCGGCCGCGTGGCTGATGACGGCGGCGAAGCGCCGCGCCATCGACCACATCCGTCGCGCCGAGACGCTGCGCCGCAAGACCGAGGAGATCGGACACCGCCTGGAGGAGGTCGATATGCCCGATTTCGCCGGGCAGGTCGACTTCATCGAGGACGACGTGCTCCGACTGATGTTCCTGACGTGCCATCCGCAGCTGGCCCCGGCGTCGCGGGCGGCGTTGACGCTGAGGTTGGTGTCAGGGTTGAGCACCGCCGAGATCGCCCGTGCCTTCCTGGTGCCGGAATCGACGATGGCACAACGGATCAGCCGGGCGAAGAAGACTCTCGTCGGCGCCGACATGGAACTGCCGGTGGGGGCCGAGCGCGTGGCACGCCTCGACGATGTGCTGGCCGCCATCTACCTCACCTTCAACGAGGGATATGTGGCGACCACCGGCACGGATTGGACGCGCCCCGACCTCTGTTTCGAAGCGATCCGGCTGGCCCGCATGGTGGCCGCGATGGTGCCGGACATCCCGGATTCGCTTGGGCTGCAGGCACTTGTCGAACTCCAAGCGTCGCGGATTCCCGCCCGTGTGGACCGTGACGGCGCGCCGGTGCTGCTGGACGATCAGGACCGGGCGCGGTGGGATCACCTGCTGCGCCGCCGTGGGTTGCAGGTGCTGGCCCGCGCCGAGCAGCTCGCCGAGGCTGGTGCGCCCGTCGGGACCTACTTCTTGCAGGCGGCCATCGCTGCGTGCCATGCGCGCGCGATCAGGGTCGAGGACACCGATTGGCAGCGGATCGCGGACCTGTACGACGTCCTGGCGGTCGCCGCGCCGGGCCCCGTCGTGGAGGTGAACCGCGCCGTGGCACATGGGCGTGCCTACGGGGCAGCGGCGGGGCTGGCGGTGCTCGACGCGCTCGGGCCCGATCCGCTGCCCCGATCACCGCTGCCGCATGCGGTGCGCGGCGATCTGTTGGAGCGTCTGGACCGAGTCGCCGAGGCGTCGGCGGCGTTCACACGTGCCGCCGAACTCAGCACCAATGACGCCGAGCGCGCGTTGCTGCGCCGTCGGGCTGAATGATCCAGGACTTGCTGCGATCAACCGGAGCAAAGCACTTGTCAGCGCCGATGGGGTCGGGTGTCGCAGACCGCTCGGCCCAGTGTCGTGATTGACCATCTTGAGACGTTGGGTCAGGATTGTTTCAAGCGACGGTCCTGAGGCGGTCGCGTGCTTCGATGCGGGGCGGGGGTGAGCAAGCCATCTCTGAACTTCTCATGGACCTTCGCCAGGCGATCGACCGAGACGAACTATCCCTGGTCTATCAGCCCAAATTCGACGCGCACACGGCCGGTGTCGTCGGGGTGGAGGCGTTGTTGCGATGGCGCCATCTCGACCGCGGTCTACTGCGGCCCGCCGATTTCCTGCCGTTGGTGCGTGAGCACGGCCTGATGGAACAGGCCACCGGTCTGGTCGTCAACATGGCGCTCGACGATGCGCTGCGGTGGTACGCCGCCGGGGCGGAAGTGCCTGTGGCCGTTAACCTTTTCGCGCCGCTACTGAGCGACTTGAACCTGCCGGACCACCTGTGCCAGGCGCTGGATGACCGCGGTTTGCCGCCCTCGGCGCTCGCGGTCGAGATCACCGAAGACCTGTTCGTCGACAACATGGAAGACACCCGGACGGTGCTGACGGGCCTGCTCGACCACGGCATCAGCGTCGCGCTCGACGATTTCGGCACGGGATACTCCGCACTCACCTACCTGTCCGATCTGCCGGTCGACGAGATCAAGCTGGACCACGACTTCATCGCGCGGGTCACGGCTGACGAGCGTGCCTCGTTGGTGGTGCGCACCATCATCGACCTCGCGCACCGGCTCGGTTTCGGGATTGTCGCCGAAGGCATCGAGAGTGCCGAATCAGCCTCGCAGTTAAGGGATTTCGGGTGCGATGTGCTGCAGGGATTCTTCCTCAGCCCGCCCCTACAGGCGTCCGAAGTCCTCGGTGTGGTGAGTGCCGGCGCTCGGGCGGCGTTCTGAGTTTGCATATTTTGCGGCGCTCGACTTGACGCCAGAGAGATTTCAACGGACAGTTGATTTGTTGCTCAATCTGATAACGGTCAGTTGAGTGATGCGCAGCGTCGCGCGCGGTTACGTCCGGCAGTGCTCACTGTGTTGGGAAGGCGCCCTCACTCATGTCCACGCTCACATCCACAGCCGTTCCTGTCGAAATGACGGCCACCGAAACAGGTTTCCTCCGGCGCAATGGTCCCGATGGTGCCCGAGTCGCGTATCAGACCTGGGGGCGGCGACGTCCGGGTGCGTCATGCGGCGATGTCCTGCTCGTTCACGGATCGTTGCAGTCCTCGAAAGTATGGTCCAAGCACGGCTACGTGGCGCAGTTGGCGCAGCGCTACCGGGTCATCACCATTGATGTGCGTGGCCACGGGCGCAGCGATAAGCCCGAACACCCCGCCGGGTACGACATTCAGGCTTCGGTGCGCGACGTGTGCGCACTGCTCGACCACCTCGAGATCGCCCAGACGCATTTCCTGGGCTACTCACTGGGAGGTCGCATCGGCTTGACCATGGCGGCCGCCGCCCCGGAGCGGCTCGCGTCCCTGGTGGTCGCCGGCTCGTCGTCCCGGCCGCAATGCGGTGCGGTCAACGTGGTGATGTTCCCCGATGCCATTGCGGTGACGGAGAAGTGGGGTGTCGAGGGATTCGTGCAGGGCTGGCAGGAGCATCGCGGTACGACGATGGGCTCGGGATTTCGCGCCACGGTCGATGCCCTCGGCGCGCGGGGTCTCGTCGCCTTGATGCGGCAGTGGGATGCCGAACCCGGGGTTGCCGAGGATGTGCTGGCACAGGTGCAGACGCCGTCGCTGTTCTTCGCTGGTTCCCGAGACATGTTGCGATTGGCTGATTCCCGTCATGCCGCGGCGCTGATGCCGCGCGCCTATTTCACGCTGCTCGAGGGCGCCGATCACGGTCAGACCATTGCAATGCGTGACCGCATTCTGGACCGGGCCGAGGCATTCTTCCGGTTGGCGGAGTTCCCCGACATCGAGAAGCTCAGCGCCGTCGGTTGATTTACTGTCGCGAGATCGCCGGTGCCCTCAGCTCACGGGACACTTCGAGGAGCCAGCTGAGTTCGTTGGTCTGCTCGGTTCCCCACGGTTCGCCGGCGATCTGGCCATGCGAATGGCCGGCCGGAAGCTGCCGTGCGCGCTGATGCTGAATGGCGCTGCGGATTTGTTGCGCCGCTGAGGTTTTTGCCGGGTCATCGCATACATACGGGCGGATGGCGCTGAGCCCGTCGCGGATCTCGACGATGCGGCGGTACAGCCGATAGTCGTGGTCGCCGATCGGTGCCCGCGGCGGCGCGAGAGCGATGTGCGAATTGCCTTCGTAGAGTGCGGTCCACAGCGGCTCCAGTTGTCGGTGCCACCGGTAGATCTGCGCGCGGCGGCCTGCTGCGCGGGCCAGCTGGGAAAAGGACGGGCCCGCAAGACCTATGACGATCAGTACCTGCCCCACTGCGGCGACGAATGGTGCCAGGTGCTGCCAGGACATGCTGCGGTTGGTGAGCAGGCCGTAAATGGCCGAGTCCGCGCGCAGCAGGCAGAAGACCAGACATAGCGTGGCTCCGGCAGCGGTGAGCAGCAGACTGCGCCGTAGCCAGGCCACCTCGTGGTAGCGGGCGTACTGCAGGCAACGCACGATAATGATCACTGCGCCAAGGGCATACGTGCCCAGGTACAGCAGCATGTAGGTGACCCAGACGGGTTCGCCGCCGTGCGCGGCGTAGAAATCGACTGGGAGTTCGGCCTCTGGCGCGGCGATCCAGCAGACGATCAACGCGACGGCGGCCAGGCAGGCCAGAACGATCCACAGGCGCAATTGGCGATAGGCGCGTCGGCCGGACTCGCCCCAGAACGTGATGACTGCGAGGACGCACGCAGTCCAGGCCATCCCCCCGGTCAGGCTCAGGATAAGTCGGCAGATGTTGTGCACGCCGATCGCGTGGTCTAACCATGCCGATACGCTCGGAATGGACAGCGTGACCGCAATTCCCTTGAACAGGAACGACATCAGCAGCGCTTTGGACGCGGGCGGCCGCACGGGGGACCGGCTGATGGCCAGGGCAACCACGACGACGGCGCCCCAGATGAACGCTGCGGAAACCACATAACTGAAGGCCATGTTCTCGAGCATTTGGGCCACCGAAGACATCACGGCGTCGCCGGATGGCCCTCGAGTCTCAGCGACGCGAGAACGCGTCCCAAGTTGGCATTTGAGATCGAGACGGTTTGCGGCGCACCGCGTCTGACCCGTTGCCCCATGATGGAGGCGAGAGTTTCAGCCTCGATCTCTTGATGGTCCATGTAGTTCTCCCGGCGCAGTACTTCGGCAGGGCCGGTTTGGCCGGCGGCGGAGTGGCCGCACAGCACGTGGCTGAGTTCGTGGAGGATGATGTGCTCGCGGTGCATTGTGGTGGTGTCGCTGTCGAAGACCACGTAGTCGGTGAGACCCGTTCGCACCAACATGCCGTGCACACCGCTTCCTGACAAGCGATACGGCAGCAGCTGGATGTCACGACCGCTGATCTGGCTGGCGACCGCGCGGATGTCGTCGACGGCGGTGAGCTTGTTCAGCCCCAAATCCACGAGCTTGCGTGTGCAGTCGCGGTGTATCGCCTTGAGCTCGCGCGTCGAGCGCAGAACTGGCGATGCGCCACACGACGCGTCCATGACTACCGTTCGGCTTTCGCGGGCGCGATGGTCGGCAGGCCCTGCAGTGCGCGCACATGATCCAGCACGGCAGCAACGGTTTCCAGGCTCTCCTTGTTGAGGCCGATGGCGCGCAACGCAATCAGTTCGACGTCGTCGCGGACAGATTCATCGAGTGCGCCGAGCCGCTCGTCGAGTGAATGTGACCGCGCCGGATCGGTGATGGTCGACAACGGCACCTGAAAGAAGTCAGCCAACGCCCCGAGCAGGTCGATGCCGGGGCGCGCCCGCTTGCCGGTCCGCAGCGCGGAAAGATAAGCGCCGCCGACCTTGATTTCGGGATGGGCCTTCTTGAGGGCGGTTGCGACTTCTTCGTTGGTCCACATCCGGCCGTCGGGACGTCGATGGGCGTCGAAGAGCGCGTTGATGCGCTCAGCCAGGCTGTCACCCGCGTCGCGCGCATCGGCTGCGGCGCCGGACTGGCTGGTCGGTGGGGTCGGCGAAGTCGCCATCTCCCCAGTGAAACACCGATACCCGGTCGTCTCAACTCGTAGACGAGTGTTCTCCTTCAATTCAACGTGTGGTTGATCTTGTGACTGCGGCCGGACCGCTGCGTCCGGTCGGACTGCCGGGCGCTACCGTCATTGCGGCGCCAGTTGAGTCGGTGCCCGCCCCTATAGCCCAATTGGCAGAGGCAGCGGACTTAAAATCCTCTGAACTGGGTGTTTGTTGTGTTTGACTCATTCGGCAGCTGCTGGATGAACGACCTCGACCTGCGAATATGTTGTTGGTTGCATTGGCGGCCGATGAGGGCGAATGAAAGCACTGCGGTATCTCCTGCGGTATCTCACGGGCGGCTCTCGGCCCGCCCGCCAACAGGGCGGCGCATCGCCTCCCACTGGGACGGCAGTCGTTACAGCGAAATAGCGGCCATAGGGACCAATTCCGCCACCGCAGCGTTGATCTTGGCGGCGATACCGGCGTCTTTCAGAGCTTTATCGACCAACTTCCGCGCAGCCTGGAACGTCCGAGCCGAGGACACATCGACCTCAGCGGCGAGTTTCTCGGCCGCGGCGCCGAGCTTCGCCAACTGCAGGTGCAGATCGATGGTGTTGTCGTACTCCGGGAACGGAACTAGGAATACATACTTATCGAAGTGCCGGGCTCCGTACAAGCCCAGGGCTTGCAGCGGCTTTACTCGCTCCAACACGGTCCCCGAGTTCAGAATGGCGCAGAGGTAGCTCGCTTCTGACTCAGTCGCGACGGCCGTCCAGTAGAGGGAGAAGTCGATAATGGCCCGTGAATCCCTTACGACCGCTGCGGCGAGTCTGTTCCCGGTCTTGGTGTAGACCACTCTGACCGCTGCGGGCGGCAGCTGCGCGGACAGTTGCCCGTGGAAATCGATGCGGTCCAGCAGCGTCCCTGCGTCGGACTCGGACTTATTCTCGGCCCACGCTTTCTCAGCTTGGTCCCACCACGACTTCAGTCCCGGGTGGTCAACGACTGCCGCTTCCTCCAACACCCCGTCGTCACTGATCGCGAGTAGTGTTCGGCGCGGCTCCAGAGTGCGGAACGGAAGCGTGGTCAGGCCCAGATACGTTGGCCGAACGAACCTCGTCTCGACTGTGGCGGTGATCGCCGGCAACTGTTTCCACCGTTCGGGCTCGTAGACGCTTCGGTTCGATGACACCGAAACGCGGCCCGCGCCCGCGCCCAGTGGACCTGCCGGAGCCTCGCGTACAAACAGTGCCATCTGGGGAGCGAGCACGGCGCCCTGCCGGAACTGCGACTTGTACGGGGACTCCGGGCGCACCGCTCCGGCATCGTGCGCAGCGACGGTGCCGGAGCCGACGGTGATCTTGTCCTTCGCTTCGTCCCACGGAATGTCTGGTCGTGCAAGGTATCCCGTCCACGTTACGGTCTCAGCGTCGATCGGAGTCGCTGATGAGGACCTCTCGCCGTGGATGACGCAAGACACCATGGGGAATCCGGTGGTTGCGCGTGCGAGGTCCCAGCTGAGCCCGAATTTGACGGCGAGGTGCTCGGAGTTCCTCGTCATCCACTTGCCAGTGCGGAATCCGGTATGTGGCTTGCGCGTCAGGATGCCGTAGGGCATCACAAACGAGAACGCGCCGCCGGGGCGGAGGTACAGCTCCACAGCCCGTACGACGAACAGCGTGGACAGGTCGCGGCTGGCCGCTCCTAGGCCGCCGGTGAGCAGATTGCGCGGCTTGGCGAGCTTCTTGTAGTTCTCCTGCATTGTGGCGGTCATCTTTGCGTACGCCAGCCACGGCGGATTTCCTACGAGTACGTCGACGCGGTTGTCCGGCTCGGCGAGCCACAGGGGGCGGATGAGGTTGCGGACGTAGTAACCCCAGATGTGGTCCTTGCCCGACTTGTGCAGCGCCCGCATGGTCGCGAAGGTGGCGCTGAGAACCTCTGCCTCCTCAGCGGTCACCTTAAAGCGCTTGAGGATCGGGTCGATCAGCGTCCCGTTCCTCTTGTTCGTTGAGTCGAGCGCGTTGTCGGCCATCTCCGACACCAGGCGGTCGAACCGGCCGGCGTCACCGAGGATGCTGCGCGGGAAGACCAGATCGTCACCGAACAGGACACCGCCTCCGCCGGCGATGATGGAGTCCCCCTCGGTACTGATGGTCACCCGGTCCACGCCTCCGATGAGGTCCCGGCTCTGCTCCCACTGCATCGAGTCACCCAGATACACAGGGATCGCGATGGGACCCCTGTCATCGTCTCGGAGCCGATTCAATCCGATCGCCAGGACGTAGGTGACCCTGGCGAGGGTCACCGCGACCGGGTGAACGTCCATGCCGATCACATTCGCAGTTACCTCGTGCACCGCTGTCGCCGTTGGCGTTCCCGACTTCTCCGCGGTCTCGAGGTAGCGCCGGATGGCGTGGAACAGGAATGTCCCGGAGCCGCAGCTCGGGTCTGCCACCCGAGAGCCTAGGGGGTCGGTCACGGTCGCTTCGACGACACGGTCGGCGAGCCAGTCCGGCGTGTAGTACTCGCCCAGCCGGCGGCGCTCGGTGGGGGCGATTACCGATTCGTAGAGGATCTTCAGCACGTCGTGTTCAACCTTTGTCCAGTCGAACCGTGCGATGCGCCTGCCGAGTTCGACGACGAACTCCTGCCCGCCCTTGACTTGCACCACCCAGTCGAAAAAGTCTGCCTCGACGACGCCGTGGATTTGAGCCTGTTGAAACTCCGACCCGGATGTCAGTTGCATGGGCGACAGGCCACCGCTGGGAGATACGTCCCAGCCGACCGCGGCGTGGGCGATCAACTCAGCGGTGATCACCAGCAGTGTGTGGTTGATGAATAGGTTCGGGTCGTCGACGAAGTTCTTGCCGAACGCGGTACGCAGCAGCTTTGCCCACAGTTCTCGCTTGAGCTTCACCTCCGGGTCGTCGACGTTAGCCTCGAAAAGCGCGGCCAGAGAAGCATGGTCGAGCCGGTGGCCCGGGGAGTCGGCACCCAACCGGTCCTGGATCTCCTGCGGGGTTGGTTTGATCTGCTCCCGTGTCGCCATCACCGATTCCAGCCAGACAAGAAGCTGAGCGACGTCGGGTGCGCTGGGGTTCAGGACCAGCTCGGAGACGAAGACGAGAGCGTCGCCTTCCAGGTTGTAGAGCATCCAACCGGTGCCGTCGGTGAGAATGCCGACGTAGCGTGTGCCCAGCTCTTTGTGCCGCTGTTGAACGTAGCCGGCGAGCTGCTGTTCGTAGTCAGCGAGGTTGCCGACGGTGAGGTCCTTCTTCACCTCGATCACGACGTGCCCGGCCTCGATATCGATACGCCGTCGTGTGCCGTCAGCGACCTGGGATTCGATCTTCACAACGTCGTCCGGATCGAGTCCGAGACCGGCGGTGGTCAGCAGCATGTAGATGTCCGCCTGGGTCTCGGCCTCCGCGCGGATCGGCTTGCGGCGGGCGAGGCGGCCGACGGTTTCGTTCACGAGTTCGCTGGGCACGTGACGACCATATGCAGTGGTACCGACACCCGTGTTGATAGTCGACTCCCGGCGTGGCACACCCCGGCGCGCCTTCTTTAAGCAATGCAGACTGCCGCACAGGCGGAAGGTCTGTTGCGTCGTATCTAAACCGGCCGGCAAGCAGGGAGATCCTCCCGAGGTTTGCTGTTAGCGAACACGCTGCATGTTTGCTGAAATTGACGCTACGGTGATCGAACCGCTGGGGAGGCGGGGTGAACCGTTGGCAGGGGGTCGAGTGTCTCGAATCGAGTCTGAGGTGCTGCGCACGTTTATGCAGCGCCTGAACGAGGTCGACGAGGTGGTGCCCGCGGCGGTAGCAGCACAGCTGGGCGCGTTACTCGGTGCCGACAAGTTGCCCAAGGCTGACGTACTGGTCGCGTTGTTTGCCGAAGAGACCGGCGACCGACGCGCGTGATCCAGATCAAAGCCATTCACGTTGAAGAGTTTCGCGGCATCCGGTTGCTGGATTTGCGACTAGATGGCCAGTCGTTCGTCGTTGCCGGGCCAAATGGCTCTGGCAAGAGTGGCGTCGTCGACGCGATCGACTTCGCGCTAACAGGCTCCGTTGCTCGACTGAGCGGCGCGGGCACCGGTGGAGTCAGCTTGGCCAAACACGGCCCGCACGTGCACCAACGCGACAACCCTGCCGCCGCATCGGTGGCACTGACGATCGTGGACAGCGCGAGTGGCCAGACCGGCGTGCTGACGAGGTGCGTGAAGACTGCCGCAACCTACAAGCTGGAGCCCGACACCCCCGAACTGCATTCCGCAGTGGATTGGGCTGCCCAGCATCCCGAGCTGATTTTGTCGCGGCGCGAGGTCATCAAGTACGTGTACACCGAGCCGGGTAAGCGCGCTCAGGAAGTGCAAGCGCTGCTGAAGCTCGACCGCATCGACGAGACTCGCCGGCTCTTGCGGACCGCGATGACTAGGTCCGCCAGTGACGAAAAACAGGCGACAACCGAGGTTGGCAACGCTGAGGACGCCTTGCGCCGTCATCTCGATCTCACAACGCTGCTGGAATCGCAGGTCCTCGGCGCAGTCAATCAGCATCGTCAGGTCCTCGGGATTGCGCCGCTGGACTCGCTGCAGCCCGACACCGACTTAATCGTCGGGGCTCAGGTTGCCGGTGAGCATTCCTCCTTCAACAAAGCTTCCGCACTCCAAGATGTCAACGAGCTGAGCGCCTTCGCTACGGATCACCCAGAGTTAGATAACGCCGCCCTGGACCTGGCGCAGGCTTTGGCCGAACTGGAGGACGACCCGAGCATTCTCCACGCCCTCACCCATCGCGAGCTCATCGAGGCTGGGCTGCCCCTGGTCACCGAGGCCGCGTGCCCATTGTGCGATCAGCCATGGGAGGACGCCGAGACGCTCCGGCTGCACCTGCAGGGCAAGCTGTCGCGCTCGGAGGCGGCCAAGACGCTGGAGCGTCGGATTCTGCTTGCGGCAGCGCGGTTGAAGGGGCAGGTGCAACGGGCAGAGGCGTTGATTCGCGCCGCCCAACCCCATGCGCTGAAGGTGGGACGTAACGACGACCAAGCTGTGCTTGTCGACTGGCTAGCCGATCTGGCCGCTTTCGCCGCCGTACTGGACCATCTAACGACCATCCGTGAACAGGCGACGCGAGTCGGCGCCAACCCATTAGCCCTTCCCCCTGGGTTGACGGCCCTGCTTGCCGGGGTGCGGCAAGATATCGAGGCGCTGCCGGACCAGAGCGCCACCGCCAACGCTCGCAGTGCCCTGACAGTCGCTCATGAACGGTGGACCCGGCTGCGCCAGGCCCGGGCCACACACATCAAAGCAAGCGCAGCCCACAGCACCGCCAAGGCGGTCTACGAGATTTACAACGACGTGGCAGACACCGAGCTGACCAGGCTTTACACCACCGTGGAACACGACTTCAGTGACTATTACCGCCGCATCAACGCAGACGATGAGTCGTCGTTCAAGGCTGGTTTGGCTCCGTCGGCTGGGAAGTTGGATCTAGAAGTCGATTTCTACGGACTGGGCATGTTTCCTCCAATGGCCTATCACAGCGAGGGCCATCAAGACGGTATGGGAGTGTGCCTCTATCTGGCGCTCATCAGGCAGCTCCTGCACGACGACTTCCGCTTAGCCGTGCTGGATGACGTCGTTACCTCCGTCTACACCAATCACCGACGGCAGTTCTGCAGTCTGCTCAAGGACGTCTTCCCTGACGTTCAGTTCATCCTGACCACCCACGACGAAGTCTGGGCCAGGCAAATGCAGTCCTCAGGGCTTATCGGGGCGAAGGCCCACGCCCGATTCCACGGCTGGACCGTCGATCGCGGTCCGGTGTATGGCCAGGGCGAGGATCTCTGGACGCAGATTGACGCTGACCTCGCGGACGATGATGTGCCCGGAGCAGCTCATAAGCTCCGTCGTAACCTCGAAGCGTCGATGGCAGATATCGTTGCCGCGCTGCAGGGCAAGGTGATCTACCGACCCGATAACAATTACGAACTTGGCGCCTTATTCTCGGCGGCCAAGGGCCGCCATGGAGACCTGCTCAAGAAAGCTGGTACTTCGGCCGAGAAATGGAACAACCAAGCTGGTAAGCAACAAGTTGAAGACCTCAAGACGGCCCGCCAACAGGCGATGCTTGCTCAGGATGGAGAGAATTGGGCGATTAACGCCCTTGTCCACAATAATGATTGGGCGTCGATGTCGAAGGCTGACTTCGCTCCGGTGGTCGCGGCATGCAAGGACTTCTTGGAGCTATTCAGATGTACGAACAGCGCCTGCGGTGGGTGGCTCTACGTCAATGGTTCCCCGGGGCGGGAAGACGCTCTGCGCTGCCCATGCGGGGCGTTGAACCTAAACCTGCGGACAAAATAGTGAATAGAGCTCGTGATTAAGAATCTAATTTCGCGGCGCGACGCCAGGTAGTGATGGTCTCGACAAAACTGGTTACCGGGAGGTCGCCGTCCCGAACCACCCAATTTCATTCGCGCAGTTGGGGTTACGCCAAATTAAGATTGCACGTATCACCGTCCTCGCCGCATCCCGGAGTGAACACGTCGATCCGTTGGCGGCGTGACATACCTAAGCCTCGATCCACCGGTGAGCTGTCGGTGTGAAGTCGATTTCGATTGTGTGAGTTGGGCCCGGGGTGTGCCGTGAGGTGGGTGTGTGTGATGGCCCGATCTCGGTATCGGCTTGTTCCTGTGGGTCTTTCGTCTCGTGCGGGCGGTTGGGGTTGCTCTGTTAGGCCAGCAGTGGCCGGTTTCGGCCAAACAGACTGTGGAACAGGGTGTTCCACGCGGTTTCCCAGGGCCAGTTGCGTGGCAGGTGCAGGGTCAGGCGTCGGGCCGAGGAGGCGATGCGTGCCGGCACGCTGATCAGGGTGCGGCGGATGGTGCCGGTGCGGGCTTTGGCCAGCGCTGGTCCGGTCAGGGTGGCCGCGGCGCGGGTGAGGTTGAACGCCATCGCTGCGCACACCAGCCAGGCGGCGTTGGCGCCGAATCGCCCCGAGGGCAGATGGGCCAGAGCAGAGTCTTTGAGGTCGGCGTGGACCTGCTCGATGAGCGCGTGGCCGCGGTGGGTCTTGTCGGCGGTGACGGTATCGAGGTCGGTGGTGGTGAAGAAGGCATGGAAGCGCCAGGTGTCGAACAGGGTGGTCTGCCCCTCGCCGCTGGCGGGGTTGAGGTCGGGGATGCGCCGCACCACCAGCCTGCCGGGGATCTGCTCGCTGGTTTTGCGGGAGCTGAACGCGGTGAAGTCGATCTCGGCGACCTCGGCGCGCGAGATCCAGCGCTGGGTGTTCTCGTCGTAGATCGCGTCGGTGTACTGGATCGAGATCCAGGCGTCCTCGGGTATGGCGGCGATGGCGGCTTTGACTTTTGGGTCTAGGCGCACGGTGATCGACACGTCGGCACCACCGCGCAGAGCAGCCGCCACGGTTGGGTAGCCGTAGAACGCCGAGTCGGCTCGCAGCAGCGGCCGGGTGGCTGCCGCCGAAGAGCGCAGTCGTGTCACGGTGGCCAGCGTGTCGCCGACGATGCGGGCAGCTCCACGTGCTGATCCGCAGGCGCCTTTGCGTAGGCGTTGGCCGCAGATGATCGGTGCACCATGCTCAGTGGTGAGCGTGGCGATCAGCGCATTTAACCCACGGACCCCGGAGTATCCGTAACCAGATCCCTGTTTGGTGTAGCCGTGCACTTCGATGATGGTGTCATCGAGATCAACACACACCGGACCGTCAACACCGGCCAGCACCGGAGTGCGTTCGTGCAGACCGGCCAGCAACCGCGCCGCCACGGCGTCGAGTTGGCGGAAGGGTCTGCTGCACGATCAGGTGACAGTTTCGGTCACGCGGCCTGACTGGCCGGTGTGGTCATGATTGCTTCGAATT
>NZ_JBJIAO010000048.1:0-36452 GCF_045310825.1 Mycobacterium sp. SMC-21
ACCGGCGGCTGGACCACCACCATGGGCCCCCACGGCAGAACCCACTGGACCCCACCACCACTACTGGACGTCGGCCAGCCACGGACGAATCACTACCACCACCCGACGCTCTACCCGACAGAGAGCGGAGACGATGACGGTGAAACAAACAGGCCCGCAAGCTAATCGGGCACCGCGCCACGGCATCCCATGCCGCGACGGCAGTGCCGCACGCGCCGCGGCGCTACGGGCCGAAAAAGAGCCGCCACGCCCGAGAGCCGCCGACGCCTACGTCGACGCCAACGCCGAGCCTCAACCGCGCCTAGGAGTTGCCCTTGTCACCGCGAATCGGCCGGCTGCCGTGGCCCAGCTTCGAGCTACGCGACGGCGATGCCCCCGCCTCACCGGCGCCCTTCGGAACGCCCGCCTGCGATCCGGCATCCTGGCCGCCGACATTCCGATCGTGGGATTGGCCGGCAGCAGTCACCGGCCCGTGCGGCATCGACTGCCGCGCCGTCGACCTGAGCTGCCCCGCCGCGTCGTCGTCACCGGTCGCATCCGGAGTCGCCACCCCGCCCTTCGGTGTGCGCGACATCGGCAAGGCCCGGCCCTTATGGGTCGCCTTGGGAGATGGCGTCACCGGGTCGGAGGCAGTCACGGTGCGTGCGGTGGGCGCGAGGGGCCCGGTCGACACGGCTGCAGTCAGCGTGGGCGTCGCCGAGACGGGTGCAGGCACCGCCGAGAACGGCAACAAGTTGAGGATCGGGGCAGCGATGGAGTTGAAAATTGTGAGCGGCACACCCACGACCAAGCCGTACAGGATGACGCCGAAGAAGACGAACGGGCCGAAGATCGCGGCCAGCTGGGGCGTGCTGACCAGCGGCTGGGCCAACGTCAGGAACGCCGTCGACAGCGCGGACACGATCGCCTGCTCGATGACGGCGACGGCGCCGGCCGGCTGCGGAGCGGGTAGTGCCGTCGCCGCCAGAGGCATTGGCGCCGTGCTGGATCCCGCCATAGATGTTGGCGCCGTGACGGATCCAGTCGTCGGCGTTATCGCGGCTACAGCACCGAAGCTGCGATCGGCCTCGGCCCGCCCTGCGGTCGCCACAAAGTCGGCGTGGGTGGCCAGGAATTGGTCCAGCGCGGCCCATTGCGCTGCGAGCAACATATTCGACGTATTCACCGCCGCTACCCGGACGGCACTGGCGACATGCGAATCACGCACCGGCGGGGCCGCGCCCACAAAGCCGATCACCACGATTGCGGCCGTGGCCACCGCGGCACCGACGTTCAGACGAGCCACACCGTTCAGGCGAGCCACACAACGAGAGCCGGCGTTGACCATTGCGCACCCCTTCCACGAAGGAGCGTCAGAACCACGGCAGCACCAACGCTCACCGCCGATAATTATCTCGCACGTCAATACGGATGGGCATCAGCCATCTGACGGACATTCCGGGGCGCGCGGCTGAATTCAGTCAGTCGCGGAAATCAGCCAGTCATTGCAGCCAGGCACCCAGCGGCCTTACTTTGCCAACAACTCGGCGTGCATATCCTCCAGCGCAACACCTTTGGTCTCGCGAACCCACTTGGCGACGAACACCAGCGACAGGAACGCGCACAGCGCGTAGAAGCCGTATGCGACGCCGAGCATGCTGCGCAGTTCGGGAAAGGTGACGGTAATGGCCCAGTTGGCGACCCACTGGCCGGCCGCGGCCAGACCCAGCGCCGCGGCCCGGATGCGGTTGGGGAACATCTCGCCCAGCAGCACCCACACCACCGGACCCCACGACATGCCGAACGCGACCACGAACAGGTTCGCCGCGATGAGGGCAACGGGCCCCTCGACGCCGCTGAGCT
Organism: Mycobacterium sp. SMC-21; assembly: GCF_045310825.1. Lineage (NCBI taxonomy): Bacteria > Bacillati > Actinomycetota > Actinomycetes > Mycobacteriales > Mycobacteriaceae > Mycobacterium > Mycobacterium sp. SMC-21. The sequence goes on from NZ_JBJIAO010000048.1 coordinate 1,843, forward strand.
GGGGCACCCCGTTCACCTGCGGGGCGGTACCGAAGATGACCGCCATGGTGGCCAGCGTCAGCGTCATGCCGGCCGAGCCGATGAGCAGCAGCGGCTTGCGGCCGATCTTGTCGATCAGCATGATCGCGATGACCGTCGTCAGGATGTTCACCACCGAGGTGATGACGGTGATCAGGAACGACGAGCTCTCGTTGAAACCGACGGCCTCCCACAGCACGTTCGAGTAGTAGAAGATCACGTTGATACCGACGAACTGCTGGAACACCGACAGCGCCAAACCGACCCAGACGATGCCGTAGAGGCTCAGCGGTCCGCCGCCGGGCTTGCACATGTCGCGCCAGGTGGGCTTCTCCTCGGATTCGAGCGTCTGCTGGATGCGACCGATCGTGATCTCGAGGTTCTTCTCCCCCAGCAACGTGGTGAGCACCTTGCGCGCTTCCGGAATCCGGTGTGTGGCAACCAGATAACGCGGCGACTCGGGAATGGTGAAGGCCAACAGACCGTACACGGTAGCGGGGACGGCCATCAGGATGAACATCCAGCGCCAGGCCTCCAGACCCAGCCACAGCATGTTGCTCGCGCCACCGGCCAGATGCGCCAGCAGCGCATCCACAGCCAATGACAGAAAGATGCCGCTGACGATGGCCAACTGCTGTAACGACCCGAGCCGACCTCGAATGCTCGCCGGTGAGGTTTCGGCGATGTAGGCGGGCGCGATCACCGACGCGATGCCGACGCCGAGACCACCGACGACCCGGAACGCCACGAGCACCCAAATGTTCCACGCCAGCCCGGCACCGATCGCGCTGATCAGAAACAGCAGCGCGGCCAGCTTCATGACGGAGAGGCGGCCGATCCGGTCGGCCAGCCGTCCGGCCGTCACGGCGCCGACTGCCGCACCGAGCAGTGCCGAGGCGACGGCAATTCCCAGCGACTGGTCGTCGATCTCGAAGTACTGCTGGATGGATTTCACCGCACCGTTGATGACGGCGCTGTCATAGCCGAACAGCAGACCGCCGAGCGCCGCCACCGACGCTATGCGCACCGCACTGTGACCGGAGTCGAACTCCTCGTCATCGAAGATCGCCGTTGTGTCGTCACCGATCGGGCCATGGGACATCGGACGTCCTTTCGCAACGCTGCGTGGGGTGCGTCAACAATTGCACAGCAGGCCGCGCCACAGGACCAGAACCGGCGGCTACGAACACATTTCGGTGTAGATGTCACGAAGGTCCGCGACCCCGAGACCGGCCAGCGACTCGATGTGCCGGCGGCGTGGCCCGTCGGGCACCTCGACATCGTTGGGGACGACGAGCACGACGCAACCCGCGGCATCGGCCGACTGCGCACCGGTCACCGAGTCCTCGATGGCCAGGCAGTCCTCCGCCGCAACGCCGAGCAGTGCAGCGGCCCGCAGGTACGGCGCCGGGTGTGGCTTACCGTCGGGCACCTCGTCGCCACAGACCGTGACCGTGAAGTAATGGCTACCAATGGTTTTCAGTGCTTGTTCGGTCAAGGTGCGCCGGGTGTTGGTCACCAGCGCCAGCGGAATGTCGCTGGCGGCCAACGTCTCCAGCAACTCCTGCGCGCCCGGCCGCCAGGGCAGCCCCTGCTCGAACAGCTCACCGGTGTAGTCGTGCAGCCAGTCCGCGGACTCGGCCATGGACTCCGGCGTCGGGTCCAGGCCGAGGTCGTCGTAAACGATCCGCATGACGTTCTCCGCCGAGCCGCCCACCGTCGTCTCCCGGACGGCGTCGGTCAGCACCCCGCCCTTTTCGGCGTAAAAGGCATGCATCGCGACGTCCCACAGCTTTTCGGAGTCGACGAGCGTGCCGTCCATGTCGAACAGGACAGCTTTGAACATCTACTTCAGTCCTCCGGGTTGTAGCCGAGGTTGGGCGCGAGCCAGCGCTCGGCTTCCTTCAAGGTCCAGCCCTTGCGCCGCGCGTAGTCGGCGACCTGGTCCTGGGCCAAGCGGCCGACCACGAAGTACTGCGACTGCGGGTGCGAGAAGTACCAGCCGCTGACGGCGGCGCCGGGCCACATCGCCATCGACTCGGTCAGCTCGATACCGGTCCGCTCGGTGACGTCCAGCAGCGAGAACAACGTCGTCTTCTCGGTGTGCTCGGGGCAGGCCGGGTAGCCGGGCGCCGGGCGGATGCCGACGTACTTCTCCCCGATGAGCGCCTCGTTGTCGAGCTGCTCGTCGGGCCGGTATCCCCAGAACTCCTCACGGACCCGCTGATGCATCCGCTCGGCGAACGCCTCCGCCAGCCGGTCGGCGACCGACTCCAGCAGGATGGCACTGTAGTCGTCGAGGGCGGCCTTGAACTCCATGATCTTGTCCTGGCTGCCGAGCCCCGCGGTGACCGCGAAGGCGCCGACGTAGTCGGCCAGACCAGTGTCCCTGGGCGCGACGAAGTCGCCGAGCGACTTGTTCGGGATGCCGTCGCGGTGCTCACCCTGCTGGCGCAGGTTGTGCAGCGTGGTGAGCACCTGGGTGCGGGTCTCGTCGGTGTAGACCTCGATGTCGTCGCCGACGGCGTTGGCCGGGAAGAACCCGATGACGCCGTTGGCGCGCAGCCACTTCTCCTTGATCAGGGTGTCGAGCATCTCCTGGGCGTCGTCGTACAACTTGCGGGCAGCCTCGCCCGACGCCGGGTTGTTGAGGATGTCGGGGAACTTGCCCTTCATCTCCCAGGCGTTGAAGAACGGCTGCCAGTCGATGTACTCGCGCAGCTCGGCCAGGTCGTAGTCGAGAAATTCTCGTACTCCCGTCCCGCCAGCGGGCACCGGCGGCGTGTAGCCGTCCCACTCGATGGGCGTGCGGTTGGCACGCGCCTTCTCGAGCGTCAGCATGGGCCGCTCGTTCTTCTGCGAGTGCCGTTCCCGAAGGGCCGCGTAGTCCTTCTCCGTGGCCTCCATCAGGGCCGGACGCTGCTTGTCGTCGAGCAGCGCCGCCGCGACGGGGACCGAGCGGGACGCGTCCTTGACCCAGACCACGGGACCGCTGCGGCGCGGCGAGATCTTCACGGCGGTGTGGGCGCGCGACGTCGTCGCGCCACCGATCAGCAGCGGAATCTCCAGGCCCTCGCGCTCCATCTCGACGGCGAAGTTCACCATCTCGTCGAGCGACGGCGTGATCAGGCCGGACAGGCCGATGATGTCGGCGTTGTGCGCCTTGGCGGCGTCCAGGATCTTCTGGGCCGGCACCATCACACCGAGGTCGATCACTTCGAAGTTGTTGCACTGCAGCACAACTCCGACGATGTTCTTGCCGATGTCGTGGACGTCGCCCTTGACGGTCGCCATCACGATGGTGCCGTTGGTGTCCTTCGCCGCTGCGGTTCCGTTCTGCTCTTTCTCCGCCTCGATGAACGGCAACAGGTACGCCACGGCTTTCTTCATCACGCGGGCCGATTTCACGACCTGGGGCAGGAACATCTTGCCGGCCCCGAACAGGTCGCCGACGACGTTCATGCCGTCCATCAGCGGGCCCTCGATCACCTCGATGGGCCGCCCGCCGGCGGCGGCGATCTCGGCGCGCAGTTCCTCGGTGTCGTCGTCGACGTGGGCGTCGATGCCCTTGACGAGGGCGTGCGTGATGCGCTCGCGGACCGGCAGGCTGCGCCACTGCGCCGCGACCGGGTCCTCTTCCTTGCCCTTGGTGTTGAACCGTTCGGCGATCTCCAGCAGCCGCTCGGCCGCGTCCTCCCGCCGGTTCAGCACGACGTCTTCGATGCGGTCCCGCAGCTCGGGGTCGATCTCGTCGTACGGCACCAGAGCGCCGGCGTTGACGATGCCCATGTCCAGGCCCGCCTTGATGGCGTGGAACAGGAACACCGCGTGGATTGCCTCGCGGACCGGATTGTTACCGCGGAACGAGAACGACACGTTCGAGATGCCGCCCGAGATGTGGACCCCGGGCAGGTTCTCCTTGATCCACGCGCAGGCCTCGATGAAGTCGATGCCGTAGGTCGCGTGCTCCTCGATACCGGTTGCCAGCGCGAAGCAGTTCGGGTCGAAGATGATGTCCTCGGCCGGGAAGCCGACCTCCTCGGTCAGAATCCGGTACGCGCGTCCACAAATCTCCTTGCGGCGCTCCAGGTTGTCGGCCTGGCCCTGCTCGTCGAAGGCCATCACGACGACGGCCGCGCCGTACTTACGGCACAGCCGCGCCTCGCGGATGAACTTCTCCTCGCCCTCCTTCATGGAGATCGAGTTGACGATCGGCTTGCCCTGCACGTTCTTCAGGCCCGCCTCGATGACCTCCCACTTGGAGGAGTCGATCATCACCGGCACGCGGCTGATGTCGGGCTCGGCCGCGATCAGCTTGGTGAAGCGGTCCATCGCGGCAACGCCGTCGATCATGCCCTCGTCCATGTTGATGTCGATGACCTGCGCACCGACCTCGACCTGCTGCAGCGCGACCGACAGCGCGGTGTCGTAGTCCTCGGCCTTGATGAGGTTGCGGAACCGGGCGGAACCGGTGATGTTGGTGCGCTCACCGATGTTCACGAAGAGGGAGTCTTCGGTGATGTTGAGCGGCTCGAGCCCTGACAGCCGGGTCGCCACCGGGATCTCCGGCAGCTCGCGGGGCGCCTTGCCCTCGACGACCTTGGCGATCTCGGCGATGTGCGGCGGCGCGGTGCCGCAGCACCCGCCGACCAGGTTGACCAGACCGGCCTCGGCGAACTCCTCGATGTAGCCGGCCTGACGCTCCGGGGACTCGTCATACTCGCCAAAAGCGTTGGGTAGACCCGCATTTGGGTAGCAGGAGACGAAGGTGTCGGCGATGCGCGCCACCTCGGCGATGTACGGCCGCATCTCGGGCGCGCCGAGGGCGCAGTTGAGGCCGACCGCGAGCGGCTTGGCGTGCCGGATCGCATTCCAGAACGCCTCGGTGACCTGACCGGACAACGTGCGGCCCGACGCGTCGGTGATGGTGCCGGAGATGATCAACGGCCAGCGACGGCCCCGTTCCTCGAACAGCGTCTCGACGGCGAACACCGCGGCCTTGGCGTTGAGCGAGTCGAAGATCGTCTCGATGATCAGGATGTCGGAGCCGCCGTCGACGAGGCCATTGGCGGCTTCGAGGTACGCGGCGACCAGCTGGTCGTAGGAGACGTTGCGGGCTCCCGGATCGTTGACGTCGGGCGAGATCGACGCGGTGCGCGTCGTCGGCCCGAGGGCGCCGGCGACGTAGCGCGGCTTCTCCGGGGTACTGAATTCGTCGGCGGCCTGACGGGCCAGGGCGGCGCCGGCGTAGTTCAGCTCGTAGGCGAATTCCTCCATGCCGTAGTCGGCGAGCGAGACCGCGTTCGCGTTGAACGTGTTGGTCTCGAGGATGTCGGCGCCCGCCTCGAGGTACTCGCGGTGGATGCCCTCGATGATGTGCGGCTGCGTCAGGGTGAGCAGATCGTTGTTGCCGACCAGATCGCTCGGCCAGTCCTTGAAGCGCTCGCCGCGGTAGCCGGCCTCGTCGGGCCGGTCACGCTGGATCGCCGTGCCCATCGCGCCGTCGATGACCATGATCCGCCGGCCCAGCGCAGCCGTGAGTTCATCGGTGCAGTCCGGGCGGATGTTCGGCACGAAGGTTTTCACCGGGGCGGCAGTCACATACGTTCCTTCCATTGCGGAAGGCGTCCTTAACTCTGCCGAGCGTGGCGGACACCGGAAACCCGGATCCGTTGCAACGCCTCTCGACGCCAAAGAGTCTACGTCGTCAGCTGACAGACGTTCGGACGCCCACGTTGGACAGTCGTTTGTCCAGTGCAGTCACCTCACCATGGTAGGTGGAGCCACCAAACCGGTTTGCCGGCCCGACCCGCCCAGGGGTAGCGCTCGCGGGCGCCGCGAAGGGCTTACGCTGGCGTTGTGAGCCCGTCCGACCGGCCCCTGCCCCAGGGACTTGACCTGCCCGAACTGCACGATGCCGTCGTCGTCGCGGCGTTCGAGGGATGGAATGACGCCGGAGACGCCGCCAGTGACGCCCTCGAGCACCTCGATGCCATGTGGGAGGCCCGCAACCTCGTCGAGATCGACGACGAGAGCTACTACGACTACCAGGTGAATCGCCCCGTCATCCGCCAGGTCGACGGCGTCACGCGCGAACTGGTGTGGCCGTCGATGAGCATCTCCCACTGCCGTCCGCCCGGTTCGGACCGCGACGTGGTGTTGATGCACGGCGTCGAACCGAACATGCGCTGGCGCACCTTCTGCGCCGAGCTGCTGGCGATCCTGGACAAACTCAACGTGCAGACCGTCGTCATCCTGGGCGCGCTGCTCGCCGACACCCCGCACACCCGCCCGGTGCCGGTGTCCGGCGCGGCGTACTCGGCCGATTCGGCCAAGTTCTTCGGGCTCGAGGAGACCCGCTACGAGGGGCCGACCGGCATCGCCGGTGTCTTCCAGGACGCCTGCGTGCAGGCCGGCATCCCCGCCGTCACGTTCTGGGCGGCGGTACCGCACTACGTGTCGCAGCCCCCGTGCCCTAAAGCCACCGTCGCGCTGCTGCGTCGCGTCGAGGACGCCCTCGACGTCGAGGTGCCGCTCGGCGACCTGCCGGCGCAGGCCGAGGAGTGGGAGCAGTCGGTCACCGAGATGACGGCCGACGACGAGGAGATCGCCGAATACGTGCAGTCCCTCGAAGAACGCGGCGACGCCGAGGTCGACATGAACGAGGCGCTCGGCAAGATCGACGGCGACGCGCTGGCCGCGGAGTTCGAGCGGTACCTGAAGCGCCGGGGCCGTTAGTTCCCCAGCCCGCGTAGTCCCCTATCCGCGAGTGGCCCTGTTTGTACACCGACACGCGGGTTCCAGCGAGCAGCTTGCGGCCGCTCGTGGGCGACGAGCTGCCCCCTTTTGTACGCGATCACCCGGTGTGTCGTGCACAAACACGGCCGCTCGCGGGAAAGAGAACTAAGGCACCTTCACGGGCTTGGGGGCCTTCCAGGTGCCGTCGAGCGCTTCCGGTTTGGGCCAGTACAGGCGTAACGCGATGACGAACGGGCCGGTCGGGGCCGGCAGCCAGTTGGCTTCGCGGGCCGGTCCGGGCGACTTGTTCTGCAGGTTCAGCGTGATGCCGCCGTCGGGGGCTTCGACCAGGGTGGGCAGCATCGCCGAGTTGATCAGGTAGCGGTTGATGGGGTTGGCCACCAGTAGGCTCTGCGGCATCTCGTACATGGTCACCGACCAGAAGGCGTTGACCGGCGGCAGCTGGCCCGGAGCGAACCGCAGCGTGTAGTTGTTGGCGCCGGTGAGCGGTGCTCCGGTGCTGTCGTTCGCACTTCCGGGGTAGATCGCCTCGGCCGCGGTGTTGCCGTAGATCCCGAGCACCGCGCCGGCCATGCGGTACAGGTAATTGCCCTTGAGATCCGTTGCGGTGCCGAACAATTGCGCCGACGTCACCTCGCCGGTGTCGAACTTGTCCTTCTTGAAGGTCTCGAACGCCGCCCAGGCATCCGCCATGCCGGCTTCGACCGCCTTGCGGTTCTCGGGCGTCAGCCGGTCCGCGCGGAAGGTGCCGTCGGGTCCGATGCCGATGGTGGCGAAGCGCTGACGCATGACCTCCTCGGCCGGCTGCGCCGGCGCGAACTTCATTGCGAAGTTGAGGATTTCGAAGAACTTCGGTGAGGTGCGCTCGTCCTGCGCCGACAGCGGGGCGACGAAGTCGATGGGCGGCGCCGGTGGCGGGGGCGGCTGCTTCTGGAATGCCGACAGCGGCGTCACCTGGTACCCGGCCTGGATCTTCTTGACGTTCTCGATGTCTGTCGGTCCGAACAGCTGCGTGCGGTACAGCACGAACGCCAGGTCGGTCGAGCTGCGGATCACCCGTTCGACGCCCGGCGGCGTCGCACCGTGCCAATTCGGCCCCGCCAGAAGGTAATTGCCCGCGCCGTTGCCGGTGGCACGGCTGCCGACATACGCGATGTTGTAGGTGTAGCCGTCGATGAACTGCAGCGAGTAGTAGCGACCCGGCTCGACTTCCGGCACGCTCAGCACCAGTGGCTCGGCCCGCAGATCGGCACCCAGGAACGAGTACGGGGTGTCCGAGTTTGGCGTCTGGATCGCCTTGTCCTCGGGCGTGAAGACACGGGCGACGTTGTGGATCTGGTTCCAGCCGCCCTTGTACTCGGGTCCGGTCTTGTCGGCGAAGTACGAGTACTGAATCCGGTAGTTGTCGACCATCGGAAACCCGTACGTGTACGCGGATTTCGCGATGGCCCGCACCTGCTCGGGGGTGGGCGGAGACTGCGGGGCCGACGGCCCCGGCGAATCATGCCCGGAACACCCCGTCGCCGCCAGCAGCAGCGCGACGAGACCGAGCCGCGCCAGACCGACCCGCACCGTCATCCCTTGTCGAGCTGCTCGGTGTGCGCGCTCGACGAGCGGCCCAGCGCGACCACCTCGGCGTCCATGCGGGGCAGCAGATCGGGCACGAACTTGGCCACCGGCACTTCCCCGATACGCGTCGCCAGCAGCGGCCGCAGCCAGCGCAGCGCGCCGACCCAGCCGGGGCAGTTCACCCGCGTCTTGCGGCCCTCGATACCGGCGACGAACGCCTCGCCGCACTTGTCGACCGACGTGGTCTTGCTGATGGGCCACGGCAGCTTCGTCAGCATCTCGGCGAACGTCGACAGGTCGGACTTGGTGTCGCGCACCATGGCGGTGTCGATCCAGGACATGTGCGCCGAGCCGACGTCGACGCCGCGGTAGCCGACCTCGAGGCGCAGCGCGTTGGCGAAGTGCTCGACGGCGGCCTTGGAGGCGTTGTACGGCGCGAGGCCGGGCGCCGCGGTGTAGGCGGCGAGCGACGACACGATCAGCACGTAGCCGCGGCGGTCGATCACCGACGGCAGCGTGGCACGCACGGTGTGGAACACGCCGAGGACGTTGATGTCGAGCAGCCGCTTGAAGGCCTCGGGATCGACCTGCAGCACCGAACCGTAGGTCGCGATACCGGCGTTCGCCATCACCACGTCGATACCGCCGAAGCGCTCGACAGCCGCATCGGCGGCGGCCTGCATCGACGAGAGATCACGGACGTCGGCGACCACGGTCAGGACATCGTCACCGAGCGTGGCGGCGGTGGCGTCGAGCGCCGCCGCGTCGACGTCGGTCAGCACCAGCTTGGCGCCCTTGCGGTGCAACCGGCGGGCCACCTCGGCCCCGACCCCCGCAGCACCACCGGTGATGAAGACGACTTTTCCGTACACAGAAGACATGGTCGGAAAACTACCCTCACGGCGAAGTGACTAGAGGGTCACCCCGAGCAGCGCGTCGACCGTGTCGGCCACCAACCGCGGCGCGGCGGCGTCGTGACCCCCGTACTCGAGCGCGTCCGTCGACCAGCCATCAAGGGCGGCAAGGACTTTCGGAGTGTCGAGATCGTCGGCCAGGTACCGGCGCACCCGGGCGAGCAGATCGGTGGCATCGGGCCCGGCGGGCAGTGCGGTGGCCGCTCGCCAGCGCTGCAACCGCACCTGGGCGGTGCTGAGGACCTCGGGGCTCCAGAAGCGGTCGGCGCGGTAGTGCCCGGCCATCAGCCCGAGCCGGATGGCGCCCGGGTCGACACCGTCGGCGCGCAACTGCGACACCAGCACCAGGTTGCCGCGGCTCTTGCTCATCTTGTGGCCGTCCCAGCCGATCATGCCGCCGTGCACGTAGTGACGGGCGAAACGCCGCTCCCCCGTTACCGATTCGGCGTGCGCGGCCGAGAACTCGTGGTGTGGGAAGGTCAGGTCGCTGCCACCGCCCTGGATGTCCAGGCCCGGCCCGACGCGGTTCAGCGCGATGGCGGCGCACTCGATGTGCCAGCCCGGCCGGCCCGCGCCGAACGGCGACGGCCAGCTCGGCTCGCCCGGCCGCTGCACCCGCCACAGCAGGGCGTCCAGCTGGCTGGCCTTCCCGGGCCGGTCAGGGTCGCCGCCGCGCTCACCGAACAGCGCCAGCATGGTGTCGCGGTCGTAGCCGGACTCGTAGCCGAACTGGGTGGTGGCGTCGGCCCGGAAATAGACGTCGGGGTACTCGGCATCGTCGATGACGTACGCCGCGCCGGAGGCCAGCAGCTTCTCGACGAGTTCGACGACCTCGGAGATGGATTCGATGGCGCCGACGTAATCGTGCGGCGGGAGCACCCGCAGCGCCGCCATGTCCTCCCGGAACAGTTCGGTCTCCCGGTCACCGAGGGCGCGCCAGTCGATGCCGTCGCGCGCGGCCCGCTCGAACAGCGGGTCGTCGACGTCGGTGACGTTCTGTACGTAGTGGACCTCGTGGCCGGCGTCGAGCCAGTACCGGTGCACCAGATCGAACGTCAGATAGGTGGCCGCGTGCCCCAGGTGGGTGGCGTCGTACGGCGTGATCCCGCAGACGTACATGGTGGCCTTCGGGCCCGCCGAGACCGGGCGGACCTGACGGTCGGCGGTGTCATAGAGCCGGAGTTCGGGACCGGCCTGTTTCGGTCGGCCCGGCAGGCTCGGGACGCTGGGCGCCAGCCACGATCGCATGACGTCGACTTTAGCCGTCGTCAACTCAGTGGAATGCCGCTGCCCGGCTTCGACTCCTGATACTCCTCCGAGAGTTCTTGATACCGCTGCGCAATCCGCGCGATGCGCGCGTGCAGGTCGCCGCGACGTGGCTCCGGCTCAGCATCGGCGAGTTCGCGAATCCCCCGGGCGGTCCAGAACGCGTTGCTGCGTCGATAGCCGCCCGGGTCAAGACCGAACAGTTCTTTGAGGATTCGCAGATCATGCGGAATCGCGAAGCTGTCGCGCGAATCCTCGTGGCTGAACAGGTAGTAGTAGTTGTCGAAACCGGCCCAGGTGATGGCCGACATGCACAGGGTGCAGGGCTCGTGCGTGCTCAGGAACAGCAGGTCACGCGTCGCCGGGCGATTTTCGATCTCGTAGAACTGATTGATTGTGTTGATCTCGCCGTGAAAGAGCGGATTACGCGTTTCCGCGTTGGTCCCCGCCAGCACCAGCGACAGGTCCGTTTTGCGCAGCAGCGCGGCCCCGAAGACCTTGTTGCCCGCGGCAACGCCCTGTGCGGTCAGCGGAAGGATGTCGGACTCGATCACGTCGAGCAGTCGCGGGACGAGCTCCATCTGATTACTCCTCATCGGTGGTTTTCGGAGCGAGTGGTTGTGCCGGGGCCGGTATCGTCCGCACGATGAGGCCGCCTGATCAGCCGCGGGTCGCCGGGCTGTTGTTGGCCGCGGGCGCGGGTCGCCGGTTCGGCATGCCGAAAGCGTTGGTGCCCGGTGCAATTGAGCGTGCCGTCGACGTGTTGTTCTCGGGTGGTTGCGCCTCTGTTGCCGTCGCTCTCGGCGCCGAATACGAACGCGCCGCGGCGCTCGTGCCCGACACGGCGTCGACCATCGTGGCGACGGATTGGGAGGAAGGCATCGCGGCATCGTTGCGGGCAGGACTCACGACGATCGACGGTGAGGCCGCGCTGATTCATCTCGTGGATCTGCCGGATGTCGGGCCCGGCGTCGTCGCGCGCCTGTGTGCTCTTGCGGATCGGGACCGGCTCGCCAGGGCGACCTACTCCGGCACGCCTGGGCATCCCGTCGTCATCGGCCGCAGTCACTGGGACCTGGTCAGTGCGAGTGCTCGCGGCGACCGCGGCGCACAGGAATACCTGAACGGCGTTGGCGTGCTTCATGTTCCCTGCGAGGATCTGGCGACGGGTGAAGATACGGACACACCGGCCCGCTGATGAACATCGCCGTCGAGGTCCCGCAGCGGTAGACCTGTTCCACCTTCCCGCCGGCTGATGATCTCCGCCATGATCGCGATCGCGATCTCCTCGGGCGTTCGGCCGCCCAGATCCAGTCCGATCGGAGAAGACAGCCGGGCCAATTGACTGTCGTCGATCCCCCGCTCGCGCAGCCGTGCCACCCGTTCGTCATGGGTTCTGCGCGAGCCCATGGCGCCGACGAATCCGATCTCGGGCAACGCCAGGGCGACCTCGAGTAGCGGCACGTCGAAGCGGTCGTCGTGCGTCAGAACGCAGATCGCGGTGCGGGCATCGATCAGCCCGGCATCGACCTGCTGCCTGAGGTAGCGATCGGGCCAGTCCACGACAACCTCGTCAGCCATCGGGAACCGGTCTTTCGTGGCGAACACCGCTCGCGCATCGCACACCGTCACGCGGTAGCCGGTGAATGCCGCCGCATGCGCGACAGCGGCGACGAAGTCGGTCGCGCCGAAGACGATCATCCGCGGTTTGGGCGTCAGCACGCGCGCGAAGACGACGTCGTCGTCGGGGCCGCTCAGCGTCCAGCTGGTGGTCAACGAGTCCGCGGCGCGGACGACGGCGTCGTCCAGCGCGCCGACGCCGAGGCTGCCCTTCACCGACCGGTCGGCGACCACCAGGTGGGCGCCGCTACGGAGCGGAGCCGGCACCGTAGAGCTGATGAGCGTGGCCAGAACAGCGGTCTGCCCGCGATCGACGACTTTCACCGCGAACTCGAATTCGGTGACGTTCGACGGGCCGACGCGCTCGACGAACACATCGATGGTTCCGCCGCACAACAGACCGACGGCGAACACCGACTCGTCACCGGCGCCGTAGCTGACGAGCCTCGGCTCGCCCGAGGCCAGCACCTCAAGCGCCAGCTCGTACACCGCGCTCTCTACGCAACCACCGCTGATGGAGCCGACAACGCAGCCGTCGCCCGTCACGAGCATCGACGTACCCGGCCCGCGCGGCGTGGATCCGCTGGCCGCGACCACCGTGCACAGTGCCACCGACTCACCGAGCCGGGCGCGGGCCACCAGGTCCTCGATGACGTCCATGATCAGTACTGAACCCGGGCGCTGTTGCCGATCCACGTCTCGAACGGCAGGAACGACCGGTCCAAACGGTGCTGCTGGACGGGGACTTCCCAATGCGCCCGAGGCTTGTCGAACAACTCGTAGAAAGCCCGGTCATCGAATCCGCCGACGGCCGCGTCGTGGCGGTCCGCCGCGAACACGATCCGATCGACCCTGGCCCACAAAGCCGCGGACAGACACAGCGGGCAGGGTTCGCACGACGAGTAGAGCGTGTGCCCCGCAAGGCTGAAGTTCCCGACCCGCTCGCAAGCGGCCCGGATCGCCATGACCTCGGCGTGTGCGGTCGGATCAAGGTTCTGCGTCACCCGGTTCTGCCCAGTGGAGACCAGCTCACCGGCGCCGACAACCACCGCACCGAACGGCCCGCCGCCGGCTTCGACATTGGCCGTTGCCAGATCGATCGCGACGCCGAGCCACTTCGGATCGGTACCCGTGAAAGCGTTCATTGTGGTTTTCCTTCCTGCGCCAGCCGCCAGACCCGGTCCCTCGACATGGGGAGTTCGTATGGACGCACACCGAGGGCGCGGCGGATCGCGTTGGCCAGAGCGGGCGCCACCGGGTTGTACGGGGATTCGCTCATCGATTTCGCGCCGTACGGACCGAGGTTGTCGGCGGTCTCGGCGAACAACGCTGTCGTCGCCGGAATGTCGGCCATCTGGGGCACCCGGTACAGGCGGAATGTGGGCGTCGATACCCGGCCCGATTCGTCGATCACGATCTCTTCGTAGAGCGCCGACCCGATGCCCTGGGCGACTCCGCCTTCAACCTGCCCCCGGCACTGCGCCGGATTGACGACGGTGCCCGCGTCGGCGGCGTGCACCGACTGCAGAATCTTGACCGTCCCGGTCTCGGTATTGACCGCGACCCGAAATCCCTGCACGTTGAACGCGATCGAACGCAGTTCACCCGTTTCGGCTCCGGTCGTCTGGATGCCGTCGCCCACCCGATGCTGCGCCGGCGTAGCGGCGATGACGTCGGCGAAGGGCACCAACCCGGTGGCGGTCTCGACGCCGTGTTCACTCAGCGCGCCGACTTCGCCGGTCAGCTGAAGGACCGTCTCCAGAATCAGCTCGCGCATGCTCGACGCCGCGGCGTACAACGCCTTGCCCGCGACCGTGGTCCCCGCCGAGGCGAAGGCTCCCGTGTCGTAGTCGGCGGCATCGGTATCGCCGTTGCGCAGCGTGATCCGCTCCGGTGTGGTGGCGAGCGCGGTAGCGGCGATCTGAGTGTGCACCGTCGTGGTTCCGTTGCCGAACTCCACGGTCCCGATGCCCACCTCATAGCACCCGCTCGGGGTGAGCCGAACGTTGACCGAGGAGAAATGGCCTCGCGGAGCCATGGTGGCGATCGCCGACAATGCGATGCCCTCACCTGTCCGCCATTGAGCTCCCGTCGGGGCGCTCTCGCCGTCGGCACCGGCCAGGGCCCGCTCGACCAGGTCGAGGCACTGGTCAAGGCCGTAGCTGCCGTAGATCAGGTCCGGTTCGGGTTCGGGATGGGCGATCAACAAGTCGTCGCCGTCGCGCACCATGTTGGTGCGACGAATGGTGAACGGGTCGATACCCAGTTGCAGCGCCAGCTCATCGAGTGCGCTCTCGATGGCGAAGATCACCTGGCCGAGCCCGTACCCGCGGAACGCGCCCGACGGCGGGTTGTTGGTGTAGACGGCCTCGGCGTCGACCCGCTTGACGGGGCATCGATAGACCGAAATCGACTCCGCGCAGCCGTGGAACATGACGCCCGGCGAGTGGTTTCCGTAGGCGCCGCCGTCGCTCAGCACGGCCAGCTTCATTGCGGTCAACGTGCCGTCGGAGCGGGCGCCGAGGGTGACGTCGACACGCATGGGATGGCGATGGGCGGTTGCGGTGAGCTCATCGGTCCGCGACATTTCGTACGCGACCGGCCGCCCGGTGCGCAACACGGCGACCGCGACGAGGTCTTCGGTGAACATCTCCTGCTTGCCGCCGAAACCGCCCCCGACACGCGCGGTGTATACGCGCAGCCGGTCCTCGGGCAGGCCGAGCAGGAGGCACAGTTCCTTGCGAACCAGAAACGGAACCTGTGAGCTGGTGCGCAGGGTGAGCCGGCCGTCGTCGTCCAACCAGCCGATGGTGCCGTGGGCCTCCAGCTGCGCGTGCGTTACCCGCGCGGTCCGCCACGTACCGCCGACCGTCACATCGGCGTCCGCCAGGGCCTCGTCAATGTCGCCGCCGAAACCCTCATGCATCGCCGCGATCACGTTGCGCGACGCGTCGGCGACGCCGTCTTCGAGCGTCCGGTCCGGATGCAGCAGCGGCGCGCCCGCCGACCTCGCGGCCTCCGGATCGAACACCCCGGGCAGCAGCTCGTACTCGACCACGATGCGGCGTGCCGCGTCCTGCGCGGCCGCGGGCGTGTCGGCGACCACCGCCGCGACCCGTTGTCCGATGAAGCGGACGACCGGGTCGAACACAAGGGTGTCGTCCGGGTCGTCGGTCCGGATCTCGTGGCGCGCAGTGGAAAAGCGCGGCGTCGCGACATTGAGGTGCGTGAGGATCAGTTCGACCCCGGGCACCTGCTCGGCGGCCGCGGTATCGATCGCCAGGATCCGGGCGTGCGCATGGGGTGACCGCAGCACCGCGAGATGCAGCAGCCCGGGCACGTCGATGTCGAACGTGAAGGGCTCGCACCCGGTGACGATCCGTCGGCCGGCGGGCGGCCGCAGTGACTGTCCGATGGCCGGACCCGCAACGGCCACGCCGTCGCCACTGCCCGCGACGGCCGCATGGATCGCCTCGCGAATCGGGCGGTAGCCGGTGCAACGACACAGGTTGCCCTTCATCCGGCGGTCGAGATCACCGAGGTCGTCAGGCTCGAGGGTGGCGGCGGTGACGATCATTCCGGCAGTGCAGAAGCCGCACTGGAAGGCGAAGTTGTCGCAGAACGCACGCTGCACCGGATGGAGGTCATCGCCGTCGGCAAGCCCGGCAACCGTGGTGACCGCGCGGCCGCCCACCCGGGCGGCGGGGTAAATGCAGGAGTGCACCGGCACGCCGTCGAGGATGACCGCACACGCTCCGCAGTCGCCGGCGTCGCATCCCCTCTTGACGTCGAGGTTCCCGGTCTCCCGGAGCAGGGTTCGCAAGCACTGCCCCGGGCGAGCATCGGCTTCGACGGTCGTGCCGTTGACATCAAATCTCATACGCACACCACTACGCGGTGCCGCCGGCCGGTCGTCATCGCGCGATTCGCAGGCGTCGGGCGGAGGCGATGGGATTCGCGTCGGCAACCAGGTCGTCGAATCGCCACGCCGCGATCCGCGAGATCTCACCGAGCGCCGCCATGTGCTCGACCTGCGGGGAATTGTCCAGGCGCCGCCAGCCGAGGGTCAGGATGTGTTCGCGCCTTTCCAGATCCCGAAGGCAGATGATGAGGGGGAAGCCGAATTTGGCTTCGTAGGCCGCAGACAACTCGCTGAATTCCTCGGCCTCCTCCTCGGTGAGACCGTCGAGACCCAGGTAGGCCAGATCGACTTTCGACACGTTGTGTTCCTGAGTTTGGGCGAGGTCCGGATACGCCTGCATCAACTCCATCTGCTCGGCGGGGGTAGCGGCGAGCAGCGCGGTCTGGACGGCACCACGCAGTGCGCGGGTGTCGGCGAACGGACGTTGCGCGAACGCGCGCTCGACCGGCCAGGCGAGGCCCTGATAGAGGATCGAGAACGTCTTGACGAACTCCTCCTGCGTCATCTTGTTGACGGCATCGAGTCCGACTTCGCCGGTCCGTGGCGTGCCCGCAACCATCGGGCCGCGGTTCGGCCCGATGTGGAAGAACACGATGTTCAGGACGATCGCGGCAAGGGCGCCCAGCGTGATCCCTGAGCCACAGATGATCTGGGCCCAGGCGGGAAAACTGAACTTCAACAGCGGTTGGGCGGTGACGAGCATGCCCAGGCCGAGTGCGGTGCCGACGATCACCGCGTTGCGGTGGTCATTGAAGTCGACCTTCGACAGGGTCTGGATGCCCACCACAGCCACGGTGGCGAACAGCGCCAGCGACGCCCCGCCGAGCACCGAATGCGGGATCGCGGCCACGACGGCCGCGGCCTTGGGGAGATAGCCCAGCACGATCATGATGACCCCCGCGGTGGCGACCACCCAGCGGCTCTTGACCTGCGTCAAGCGAACGAGCCCGACGTTCTCCGCGAAGCACGTGTACGGGAACGAGTTGAGGACGCCGCCGATCGTGGTCGCCATGCCGTCGGCGCGCAGTGCTCTGGCAATGTCGTTGGCGCCCACGCGTTTACCCACGATCTCGGCCGTCGCGAAGACATCACCCGTGGTTTCCACCGCGGTGATGATCATGACGACGATCATCGAGATGATCGCGGTGGCGCTGAATGTGGGCCAGCCGAAGTAGAACGGCGTGGTCACGCCGAGCCAGTGGGATGTACCTACCGCACTGAAATCGACATCCCCGAGCAGCGCCGCGACCGCAGTGCCGATGACCAGCCCGGCCAGCACGGCGATCGTCGCGAGGAACCCGCGGAAGAGGCGCTGCATCACGATGATGATCAGCAGCGTGCCCGCGGCATACGCGAGATCCTTCAGCGCCACATCCGTTTTCATCGCCTCGGTGGTCGTGCCACCGACGATGTCGTTGGCCGCGACGGGCAGGAGCGCGATGCCGATGATCGTGATGACCGATCCGGTCACGACCGGCGGGAAGAAGCGCAGCAGCTTCGAGAAGTACGGCGCCATGAAGAAGGTGAAGAGTCCGGCGACGATCACCGACCCGTACACCGACAGCAGACCGGGAACCCCTGACAAGCCGCCGGCGGTGCCGATCGCGATCATCGGGCTGACCGCCGCGAAGGTCACCCCCTGGATCAACGGGAGTTTGACGCCCACTTTCCAGAAGCCGACGGACTGGATGATCGTGGCAATGCCACACGTGAACAGATCGGCATTGATGAGGTGGATCGTCTGCTCGGGCGACAGCTTCAGGGCGCCGGCGACGATGATCGGAACCAACACCGCGCCGGCATAGAACGCCAGCACGTGCTGCATTCCGTACACCGCGAGCTTGGGAATCGGCAACACTTCGTCGACGGGATGCACGGCCTTGCGCGCGACGTCGGCTCGGTCCGTCTCAATCGGCATGGCCCACCTCCAGGCGAGAAGAAATTTCTGAGCGAATGTCCACGGCCAGCACCGCGCTGACGGCGCGGCGCCAATCCGCGGACCCGAGTGGGTCGGTGTAATAACCGGATGCGGCCAGGACGTCGGACCGGAGAGCTTCGGCGCCGGGCATCGCCGGATAGCGAAAGACGGTGGGCGCGAGCGTCGCAGCCGTGACGGTGAAGACCGCCGATCCGTCGTCGTCGCGGCGGCCGCTGACGACGGCACCGGAGCGTCCGTACTCGGCCAGCGCGATGGTGCGCAGTGCCGCCGTGGACCGCAGCGCCCGTTCGGGCAGGTGCAGGGCCCGCAGCACTTCGCCGTGGGCCAGCGAGTTGATCCCGTTGCCGGTGACCAGATCCGCGACGGGTTCCCATCGGGTCTGGTCGTCAGGAGTCCAAATCTCGGCCACGCCGTCGAGGGCGACGGCAAGCGACACCATCGATGCGGCCGCGAATGAACGGCAGATGTTGCCGCCCACGGTGGCGACGTTCCAGATCTTGAACGAGGCGAGCAACGCGTTGGCGCAGTCGCCGAAGAGCTGCTGGGCCGGCCACTCGGCGCGGCGCGGGTAGCGCACGAGTTCGGCGATGGTGCACGTGGCGGCGATGCGCAGTCCGTCGGCGGTGCGCTCGATGGGGCACCAGTCCATGGTCGTCAGGTCGACGACACCGGTGAGCTCGGCCTGCGGTTCGGAGAATGTCCACGTCCCCCCGGCGACGAAGGATTCGCCGTGGGCAAGGCGCAGGTCGTCGCGGGTTCGCGCAAATCGATACCGGCTGACGGTGTGCAGGTCCATGGCTCAGCAGAAACCTGGAATCGTGGCCCAGGCCGCCGGCGCCTGATCCGCGCCTTCGCGGGTGATGGTGGCCTGGATCAAGCCGTACGGCCGGTCGGCGGCGTAGAAGACCTCGTTCGGGTTCTCCAGACCGAACGGGCTGAGGTCGACGACGAAGTGGTGCTTGTTGGGACATGACAACTTCACTTCGGCGACCACATCGAACTTCTCGAGGATCGCCTTGCCGATCTCGAACAGCGTCTGTTGCAACGCGAGCGAGTGGACGCCGGCGAACGTGGCCAGCACGACCTCGGTGATGGCCTCGTGCAGCGCGTTGAAGTCGAGGTCGGTGCCGTCGGTGTCAGTGCTGAGGTAGCGCCACCATGCGGTGATGGACGTGGCCATGATGCGGTCGTCGGTCTCGACCAGCGTGGTGTATTTGTCCCGGGGGAAGCCGTGGAACTCCGATCCGGTCGACTTGAGTACGACGCAGTCCTTGATGCCGGACACCACCCACGTCGTCTCGCCGGCCATCTGGACGACCGTCGTCCGGACGAACTTGCCGGCTCGAACAAACGAGTGGTCGTGCGGCTTGCCGTCGACGACGATCCGCTCCCACGCGTATTCCTCTGCCTCCCAACGGCCTCCGGTCACCCACTCGAAATCACCGACGAAGTGCCGGCCCAACGCGATCAGGAAATCCTCGGGTGACTTCACGCCCACTTCTTTCGCGTAGGCGTACACGGTGTTCTTCTGCGTATCGGTCGCGACCACGTGCGAGTTGTCACCCGCGTAGTGGCATGCGCTGAAATCGCCCCGCAACTGCGAGGTGACGTTCAGATCGATGATGCGATGTACGGGGGTATCCCGGACGATGCGCACGAGGCGGTTCTCCGCCTTGCCGTACTGATTCGACCCGAGGACGATGTCACCCACTGCCACGATTTCCCCTGACGCACGTTGAACGACTTACCGCTGCAACGTACGTTTCAGTTTTTGTTGTGGCGTCACCATTTCGTTTCAACCGCGTGACGGCGTTTCAGCCCACAGACGACTGGAATGCCCCGGACCTGGACGTAAACGGATCGTAACAATCTCGTCAGGGCGAATCTTTGCTGCAACGCTAGATTCAGTCCATGGATCTTCAGACCTTCAACTCTGCGTTGCCTGAGGAAGCCGAAGAGGTGCTGCGTCCCTGCGCCGATATTGCGTCGTGGCTCAGCGAGGTTGTCGCCGCCCGGCCCTTTGCGACCATCAGTGAACTCGAGTCGACAGCCGCGCGTGCCGCCGCCGACTGGAGCGTCGACAACCTGGACCAGGCACTGGCACAGCACCCCCGCATCGGCGAAAGAGCCGACGGCACATCGATCGAGTCCGGCCTCTCCCGCGGCGAACAACCGGCCATGCCCGACGCGCTTGCGACAACGATGGCCAGGGCCAACGCGGACTATGAAGCGAAGTTCGGGCGCATCTTCCTCATCCGCGCGAAGGGCCGCAGCGCTGCCGACATCTATGACGCCCTGCGATATCGGCTGTCACTCGACCGCGAGGAGGAAGCCGCCATCGCCATCGGCCAGCTTCGTGAGATCGCACTGCTCCGCCTGGCAGAAAGGGTGACGCCATGACATCGCCGGCCACGCAGACATCCTTGTCCACTCACGTGCTCGACGCCGCCCGCGGAAAACCCGCCGCGGATCTCGAGGTCGTCCTGATCCGAATGAACGAGCAAGTGGCGGCCGCACACACCGACGACGACGGCCGAATTCGTTGGGACGTCCCGCTGAATCCCGGTGACTACCTACTGCATTTCGCGACTGGCGCCTGGTTCGCCAGTGCCGATCGGGAGACGTTCTACCCCGCCGTCGACTTGCACGTCACGATCGGAGCGGGCCACACGCACGTCGCCCTGTTGCTCAGCCCGTTCGCGTACACCACCTACAAGGGCAGCTGATGCGCGCGGACGAGCCGGACTCGCTGGAGGCGAGAATCGCGAACTGCTATGCGTCGCTGAGCCCGCAGGAACGCCGCGCTGCCGATGTGCTGCTCGCGCACGCGGGCGATGCCGGTACCTATCGGGCCAGCGAACTCGCCACCATGGCCGATGTCTCGAAGGCGACGTTCTCCCGGCTGGTACGCGCCCTGGAATTCACCAACTTCGATGCCATGCGTGAGCACCTGCGCGCCCTGCGCCGATCGGGTGTGCCCCTCGCCATCGAGAGGACGCCCGACGTCAGCGCGATCATCTCGCAGGACATCGCGAACCTGCACGCCATGCATGCGCTGCTGGATGAGGCGGTGGTCGAGGCCGTCGCAGAGAAGATCGCCACGTCCCGTCGCATCGCCATCTGCGGCTACCGGAGCAGCCTGGCCGCGGCAACGCTGCTGAGGCTGAACCTCGCGCAGATCCGACCCGACACCTGGCTGGCGCCCAGTTCGGGTCAGTCCGTCGCCGAGGACATCGCGGACTTCGATGAGCGGGACCTCGTCATCGCGATGTCGTTCCGGCGCCACGGCCGGTGGGCCAGAGAACTCGTCGACTGGGCTTCCGAGTCGCGAGTTCCGTTGGCGCTCTTCGCCGATGACCAACTGCGTGCGCTCGCGGCACGTGCCACCTGGTGGCTCGAGTGCCCGAACGTCTCCCCCGGCGCGTTCGACAGTCACGCGGCGGTGATGAGCCTCGTTGCCGTGCTGTCCGATCGCGTCCTGGCCCTCACGCCGGACGGCGCACAGCGCATCGACCGCGTCAACTCAGTCCACGAGACACTTGGCGCACCGCCTCGAGCAACGAGTCGGCGAACTCCGGGCGACACATGACGAAGTCAGGCAGGTACGGATCGGGCCGGTTGTACCGCAGCGGCGAGCCGTCGAGACGCGACGCGAACAGCCCCGCCGCCTGCACCACGCCCGCCGGTGCGGCCGAGTCCCATTCCCACTGCCCGCCGGCGTGCACGTAGGCGTCGACGTCGCCGCGCACCACGGCCATCGCCTTGGCGCCCGCCGATCCGATGCCGACGAGTTCCATGTCGAGCACATCGCGCAGCCACCACACCACGGCCGGCGGCCGGTAGGTGCTGGTGGCGACGCGGATGGGCCCGGGACGGCGCGGCGGCGGTCCGGTCACGGTGTCGGTGCGGTGCACCTCGCCGTGTGCGGGCAGCGCGACGGCCGCGTCGGTGATGGACCCGTGTGGGCTGCCATCGCGCTGCCACAGCGCGATGTGGACGGCCCAGTCCGGCCGGCCCCGGCCGAACTCACGGGTGCCGTCGACCGGGTCGACGATCCACACCCGGTCCGAGCGGAGCCGGACCAGATCGTCGGCGGCCTCCTCCGACAGGATGGCGTCGTCGGGGCGCGCGGTGCGCAGCCGATCGAGGATCAGCGTGTTGGCGTGCCGGTCGCCGGCCGCGCCGAGGGTGTACGGATCGTGGGAGCCCAGCCGGTCGCGCACCGACAGCAGGAACTCCCCTGCCTCCTGCGCGACCTCGGCGGCCAGCGCGACATCGGTCTGCGCCCTGTCGCTGTCCGCCATGCCCATGAGTATCGCCGAGGGCGACGTCACAGCCGAAATCGCCTATTCACAGGGACGTTGCAGGCTGCTGGCAGGTCCTGCCGAAATAGGGCTCATAGCATTTTCCACAACTATTTACCGCGTAGTCATTAAGGAGGACGTCATGAAGGTGGCGAAGACATTCGGATTCGTCGGCGTCGCGGCGGGTGTCGCGCTCGGCGTCTACGGCACGACCCACGCGCCGGCGCCGGCCGTCGCGCCCGTCGCCTCGTCGGGACACGGCTCGACGTCGGGCGAGTACAACCAGCCGACCGTCGCCGCGATCAACATGGGCTCCACCGAAGCGCCGACGACGCCCAGCAGCGTCGAGCCCGTCACCGTCGCTTCCCCGCCGGTGAAGGCCAAGCCGTACTCCGGCTGAGCTGACGACAGGCACGGAAAAGGGCTCCGGGAATTCCCGGAGCCCTTTTCCTTTGGGGCACAGCCTACTTCGGTGTCGCGCCCGGAGCGCGGACCACCATGGGCACGGCCGGGAAGTACGACGCCATCTCCGACCGCGACCGGCGCAGCGCCGCGGTGCCGTAGCCGCGGTGGCGGTAGTCGGGGTGGACCCAGATGCGGACGTTGACCTCGCCGCCGTCCAGCTCACCGAACACCATGCCGACCTTGGCGCCATCTTCCTCGGCGACGAACCACACCGCTTCCTCGGCGTTGACGCGGGCAAGCGCGGCCTTGATCTCGTCGTCCAGGTCGCCGGCGGCACGGCCCGAGCCGTCACCGGACGCACCGACATCGGTGGTGCGGGTGGCGAAGATGTCGCGGTCGGCGGCGCCGGAGAACGGGCGCAGCGACAGGTTGTCCCCGAAGCTGGCGGGGCGGTCCTTCACCGCGAAGGACAACTGGCTGTTCAGATCTTCCAGCTCGTCGGCGATGCGCTTGCGGGCGTCCTTCGTCAGCAGATCGAAGGACATCGCCATGACCTGCTCGCCCCCGGCATGGGAGGTGCCCAGCAGCTTGGCGATGGCATCAACGGCGGCAGCCTTGTTGTCGGCTTCGACGATGACGTCGAGCACCTCGTGCCGGCGATCCAGTGCTTTCTGGAGCGCATCGGTGATCTCGCGGCGGGCTGCGGCCTTGTCGTGGTCGGTCATGCCGACGAGCCTAGAGCACTACCGATCGGTAGGGCTGCCGAAATCACTACGCAAATCGCTACCTGTGTGCAAACTGCGATCAAAAGGCCGGCCACGGGATCGGCCGGTGCCGATCCGGGGTGGGCATGATCGGATTGTCAATCAGCTCAACAACTCTCGCTTGTA
Organism: Mycobacterium sp. SMC-21; assembly: GCF_045310825.1. NCBI lineage: Bacteria > Bacillati > Actinomycetota > Actinomycetes > Mycobacteriales > Mycobacteriaceae > Mycobacterium > Mycobacterium sp. SMC-21. Next base: position 25,449 of record NZ_JBJIAO010000048.1, read on the forward strand.
GCGCAGCGATCTCAGGACGGGTGAGGTGCGGAGCCAGCGCCGCGGCGAGGCCGTCGCGCAGGGCGTCCCGCAATGCGGCGACCGCACCGAGCACGTCGTCGTCGATCGGTTTTCCGGCCCAGCCCCACAGCACGGTCCGCAGCTTGTCGTCGGCATGCAGGCTGACGCCGTGGTCGACGCCGTACACCTGGCCGTCGGCGCCGGCCAGCACGTGCCCGCCCTTGCGGTCGGCGTTGTTGATCAGTACGTCGAACACCGCCAGCCGATGCAGCCGGGCGTCGTCGGCGTGCACCAGCACCACTTCGTCGCCCTTGTGGTCGTAGGCCCGCAGGATAGGCAGGTATCCCGCCGGCACCCGGCCGGCCGGAACGAGGTCGACGAGGTCCGGGCCGGGCGGCGGTTCGGTTTCACTGAGCGCATCGCCAGGCTGGTCGACCCAGCGCTGCACCATGCCCGGGCCCGCCGGGCCGTCACGAATTATGGTGTGCGGCACCAGGTTCCAGCCCAGCGCGGCAGACACCAGATAGGCCGCCAGCTCCCGTCCGGCCAGGGTACCGTCGGGGAAGTCCCACAGCGGAGCCTCCCCGGAGATCGGCTTGTACACGCAGTGCAGCAGCGCGTCGTCCAGCTCGGCTTCGCACAGGAACGTCGCGTTGCTCGCCGACCTGATGCGCCCGAGCGCCGTCAGCTCACCGCGTTGCAGAATCCGCTCGGCGTCAGGAGGCGTCATCCGGCTCATCACCGTCGGCATCCAGCATGCCGCGCCGATACCCGTTGGTGCGCACGCAGATATGTCCCTCCGGGTCGAGCGGCTCCTCGCACAGCGGGCACGGCGGCCGGCCGGCGGAGATCACCCGGTTGGAGCGGTTCGCGAAGTCCCGGGCCGACTGCGGACTCAGGAACACCCGCACGGCGTCGGGACCTTCCTCGGCGTCGTCGAGCACGACAGAGGCGTCGAATTCCGAGTCGGTGACGGCCAGCAGCTCGACCACCACGGTCTGCGCTTCGGAGTCCCAGCCCAGACCCATGGTGCCGACCCGGAATTCGGCGTCCACCGGCATCACGAGCGGGTTGAGGTCGGTGACCTCACCGGTGTCAGGCGGGATCGGCGTGCCGAACCGCCGGTTGATCTCGACCAGCAGCGCCGAGATGCGTTCGGCCAGGACCGCGACTTGCTGCTTCTCCAGCATGACCGAAACGACCCGCTGGTCGTGCACGGCCTGCAGGTAGAACGTCCGGTTACCAGGCTGCCCAACGGTCCCGGCCACGAAGCGGTCGGGAGAGCGGAAGACGTGAATTGCGCGAGCCATGGCACCTTTCAAAATACCGGTTCACCGGTCTAATCGGTCGAGCCGCCGACGGTTGCGTCGTGTGTCGGTACGGCATCGTCGGGCTTGCCGGACTGGTCGGATTTGGGTTCCGCGGGCGGCGGGTGAAGCGACGACGAGAGATCCGAACCGGTGTGGTTGACATGGAGGACGAACGGCCGGTGCGGCGTGTAGCGGATGACGCTCATCGAGGCGGGGTCGGCGACGATCCGCTGGAAGCCGTCGAGGTGGACGCCGAGAGCGTCGGCCAGGACCGCCTTGATGACGTCGCCGTGGGTGCAGGCGATCCACAGCGTGTCGCCGTCGTGCTCCTGCGCCAGCGCACGGTCGATCTCGCGGACCGCCGCGACGGCGCGCGACTGCACCTGCGCCAGTCCCTCACCGTCCGGGAACACCGCGGCGCTGGGCTGCTGCTGTACGACGGACCACAGCGGTTCTTTGACCAGTTCGGCGATCTTGCGGCCGGTCCAGCCGCCGTAGTCGACCTCGGTCAGCCGGTCGTCGACACGCGGTTCGATACCGAGCGCCGCGGCCAGTGGGGCGACGGTGTTCTGGCAGCGCAGCAGCGGCGACCGGACGATGGCCTTGACCGGCAGTTCGCCGATTCGCGCGACGACGCCGTCGGCCTGCGCGCGGCCCTTGTCGTCGAGGTCGACGCCCTCGGACCGGCCGGCCAGGGTGTGGGCGGTGTTGGACGTCGAGCGTCCGTGCCGCAGCAGGATGACGGTCACTGTGCGGCCACCACCCCGGTGCCGAGGAGCGCGAGCACCGTCACGCCGAGCACGACGCGGTAGCCGACGAACCAGTACATGCTGTGCCGCACCAGGAATTTCAGGAACCAGGACACCGCGGCATAGCCGACGACGAACGCGATCAAGATGGCGACGGTCAACTGGGCGCCCGTCGCGCTCATACCCTCGGTGACGGGCTTGAAGGCGTCGGGCAGCGAGAACAGACCGGAGGCCAGCACCGCCGGGATGGCGAGCAGGAAGCCGAAGCGGGCCGCCAGCTCGCGATTCATGCCGAGGAACAGGCCGGCACTGATCGTCGCGCCCGAGCGCGACACCCCCGGCACCAGCGCCAGGCACTGAGCCAGGCCGACGATGACGCTGTCCTTCCAGGTCAGCTGCTCGACGTCGCGGATCTGCTTGCCGATGTACTCGGCGAGGGCGATCACCGCGGAGAACACGATCATCGCGGTGGCGATGACCCACAGATTGCGGGCGCCGGAACGGATCTGGTCCTTGAACAGCAGTCCCAGCACGCAGATCGGGATGGTGCCGATGATCACCCACCAGCCCAGCCAGTAGTCGGCGGTGCGGCGGGCGGCGTCGGTCAGCCCACCGAACCAGGCGGTGAGGATGCGCCAGATGTCCTTGGCGAAGTAGATGAGCACCGCGGCCTCGGTCCCGAGCTGGGTGACCGCGGTGAACGACGCGCCCGCGTCGCCGGCGAAGAAAATCCGGGAGGCGATGGCCAGATGGCCCGACGACGACACCGGCAGAAACTCGGTGAGCCCCTGGAGGACGGCCAGCACGATCGTCTGCCACCAGCTCATGGCTGCCACGTCAGTCACGCCGACGACCGTACCGTGAGCGGCGGGCGCAGGCGTTAGTGGTTGCGCTGCACCGGTTGTGCGTCGGCGACAGCGTCACGTACGGCGGCGGCGAGACTGCGCTCGTCGTGCACGTCGACGTGGGCCAGGCTTCGCGAGGACACCGCGACGACGTCCTCTTCCTGCGGCACCGGCCCCGACAAGCGCGGGCGGTAGACCTCCACAATCAGCACGCGCTTGTCGTCAAGGCGAAATGAAAAACTCCGGCCGTCGCCGACCTGGCCAAACCCGCTGGCCCGCAGACCTGTCGAAAGGTCTTCGATAGCAAAATTACCGTTGGCAAGATCGCCGTCGGTGGCAATGCTCATGATCCCGACCATACCCCTCCGGTACGTGACGTACCCGCCTGAAGCAGATAATTGACGTCAAAATATTTGCCTAAACTGGCAATTAGCGCCTACCCGCCGTTCACCGACCGAAAGCCAGCCTGTGTCAATGGATCACCATCCCATTAATTGTCGGCTGCGTGAATATCGGGTGAGCGTAACGAGATTCGCGACGGCCGCGCTGGCCATCGGCACGCTGGCGGCGTGCTCGTCGCATCCGGCCGAGACAGCGCCGCCGACCATCTCCCCCGCACACGCCGCGGTGTCTCCCCCGGTCACCGGTGCCCCCGACGGCGTCGTCCGCGCCCTTCCCGGGCCCGGTACCGGCGCGGCCTTCGACGCGGCGACGGCGTCGCTCGTGGTGCTCGGCACCGACGCCGGGCGCCCGGTGGTGACGGTGCCCGGCACCCCGCCGGTGGTGCTGCCGGCCGCTGCGACGGGTGTCACAGGCGACGGCGCGGGCACGGCGTTCCTGTCCACCCGCGGCGGCTACCTGCGGTTCGACATCGGCAAGCGCGCAGTGCAGGCGGTCGCGGTCGACGGCCAGGCGGACACCGACTTCACCTCGATCGCCCGGCGGGCCGACGGGAAACTGGCATTGGGGACCGCCGACGGGGCGGTGCTGATCGTCGACGGCACCGCGGTGAAGTCCCGGATGAAGGCGTTCGCCCGCGTGGACGGTCTTGCCGCGCAAGGCAATACCGTCGTGGTCCTGGACCGCGGGCAAACCTCGGTGACCGAGGTGAACGCCGACGGCACCGACGTCGCGCAGGCGCTGCGCGCCGGTGAGGGCGCCACCACGCTGGCCGCCGATCCCGCCGGACGGGTGCTGGTGGCCGACACGCGCGGCGACGGCCTGCTGGTCTTCGGGACGACACCGCTCATGCTGCGGCAGCAGGCGCCGGTGCGCGGCGCGCCGTACGGCATCGTCGGATCGGCGAAACTCGCCTGGGTTTCACAGACCGCGACGAACAGCGTGGTTGGTTACGATCTTTCGACTGGTATCCCCGTCGAGAAAGTCCGATATCGCACCGTGCAGCAGCCCGACGTCCTCTCCTTCGACGAACGCACCGGCACCTTGTTCGTGGTGTCGGGGTCGGGTGCCGGGGTCCAGGTGATCGCGAACGCCGCCGCGGGGCCGGGGTCGGGCGGCCACTGATGCAGCGGGGGCGGATGCCGGCAGCGTGGGCGGAGGACTTGTCCGACGACTACGAATGGATTCCGCTCCGGCTGCCCCCGGAAGTGACCAGGCTGTCGGCGTCCATCCGGCTGTCGATCGAGGCCGAATACCGCGGGTGGGAACTGACCCGGGTGCGCCTCTATACCGACGGTTCGCGCCGCGTGCTGCTGCGCCGCCGCAAGATCAGGACTGGCGAAGCGACCGGAAATGGGCCCGGGGCGGGCGAAACGACGGGCCAGGTGCCCGATAGGTTGGCGCCCGAACAGCCGTCGATGTGAGGAGCCGTTGATGTATCGCGCCCTGCGCTGGGTGATGTTCCGTGTCCCGCCGGAGCGGATACACACCTGGGTGTTCGCGCTGCTGCGCGTCGCGACCGGCCCGAACGTGAACCGCCGGCTGCTGGCCAAGTGGCTGGCGCCGTCGGACCCCGTGCTGGAGACGACGGTGTTCGGGGTGACGTTCCCGGGCCCGGTCGGCCTGGCCGCCGGCTTCGACAAGAACGGTAGCGGCATCAACGCTTGGGGCCCACTGGGTTTCGGCTACGCCGAGGTCGGCACCGTCACTGCACAGGCGCAGCCCGGCAACCCGGCGCCGCGGCTGTTCCGGCTGCCGGAGGACCGCGCGCTGCTGAACCGGATGGGCTTCAACAACCACGGGGCCGGCGAGCTCGCCATCAAGCTGACCCGCAGCCAGTCCACCGTGCCCATCGGCGTGAACATCGGCAAGACCAAGGTCACCCCGGCCGAGCGCGCCGTCGAGGACTACGCCGAGAGCGCCCGCCTGTGCGGGCCACTGGCCGACTTCGTCGTGGTGAACGTCAGCTCGCCGAACACGCCCGGGCTGCGTGACCTGCAGGCCGTGGCGTCGCTGCGACCGATTCTGGCCGCCGTGCGCGCCGAGACCACCAAGCCCGTGCTGGTCAAGATCGCGCCCGACCTCTCGGACGACGACGTCGACGAAATCGCCGACCTGGCCGTCGAACTGGGGCTCGCGGGCATCGTCGCGACCAACACCACGATCTCCCGCGAAGGGCTACTGACGCCCGGCGTCGCCGAGCTGGGCGCGGGCGGCGTGTCCGGCGCCCCGGTGGCCGCGCGGTCGCTCGAGATCCTGCGGCGGCTGCACAAGCGCGTCGGCGATCAACTGGTGCTGATCAGCGTCGGCGGCATCGAGACCGCCGACGACGCCTGGGAGCGCATCATTGCCGGAGCCTCACTGGTGCAGGGCTATACCGGCTTCATCTACGGCGGTGGCCTGTGGGCCAAGCACATTCACGACGGCATCGCCGCGCGGCTGAAGGCCGGCGGCTTCGCGTCGCTGGCGGACGCGGTGGGCACAGGAGCCTGATCGCGCACGGCTGAGCGCCGATGCGCTGACGCCGAGGTGCCGAACCAGCGTTGGCTCGACCGCGACAGCACGCTCTGCTCGCTGTAGCCGAGCAACCCCGCCAGCTGTCCCAACGGGATGTCGGTGCTGCGGAGATAGCGGTCGGCCTCCTCGCGGCGCACCTGGTCGACGAGTGCGGCAAACGACGTGGCCTGCGTCTCCAATTGCCGCTGCAGGGTGCGCGGATGCACCGCAAGATGCTGCGCGACCAGGTCGAGGGTCAGGCCCCCGGTGGGTAGCATCCGGCGGATCAGCAGCCGCACCGGTTCGGCGATCTGCGAATCGGCCGGTACCGCGATCGTGTTCAGGTAGTCCCGCACGACGTCGTGCACCGCGGCGTCGGCCGCCAGCGGCCGGACAAGCACCGACCTCGGGAAGCGAAAACCGTTGTCGGGCTGAGCAAAACGCACCGGGCACCCGAAATACTCAACGTAGTGCTGCGGGCTGGTCAGCGGCTCGTGGCGGAAGTGCACCGCCGCCGGCGTGAAGTCGGGACCTGTCAGCAGCCGGAACACCCGCAGCGCGACGCCGAGGGCGAGCTCGGCCGCCTGCCGGTGCGCGATGGAGCGGGGTACCGCGAGGCGCCAGTCGAACCGGGCATGGCGCGCCGCCGGCTGCGCGTCGATGGTTGCCGTCAAGGCCGGGCTGTAAACGGACATGTACTGGTCGATGGCCTCGAACGCGGCACCGACGGTCGCCGCGGTCCGGGCGGCGATCCCAACCGGGCCGAGGATGTCCAGGCCCTGGCGCAGCGCCAGCTGCCTGCCGAAGTCGGGCGTCGCGGTCATCGTGGCCGCGGTCTCGAGCGTGGTGACGACGCTGCGGTAGTTGATGAAGCTGTCCTGGTCACCGACCGCCTCGATCGGAATGTGGCTCAGGGCGAGCAGGGGCGCGGGGTCTTCACCGAGTTCCCGGACGAGTTCCAGGAAGCCCTGCAACGACGTGCCGCGCACAAATGGCATGTCGCCTAGTGTCAAGAAATTGTCATTTGATGTCAAGTATTGGACTCCGGCGCACCGCAGAATCGATGCATACCAACCGAATCCACCCGACATCGAAAGGCCCGAAAATGACCGCCATCGCCTCCCCCGAAATGGTCACCACCCGCAGCGGCGCTCCTCTCCCGCTGGTCGCGCTGCCGCAGGGTGAACTGCTGAGCGTCAACCTCGCCGAGACCCCGCTGCTGAAGGACGCCCTCGGCCCCGGCATGAGTTTCCACCCGCTGCGACTGGACACCGAGCGTGGCGAGTACGTCATCCTCGCCAGGATGGCCCCGGGCGTCGGCCTGCAAATCCACTACCACACCGGACCCGCGCAGGTGTACACCATGCAGGGCTGCTGGCTTTACCGCGAATACCCCGACCAGCCCCAGACCGCCGGCTCCTACCTCTACGAACCCGGCGGATCCGTCCACACCTTCTACACGCCTGAGGACAACACCGAGGACACCGTCGCGCTCATCTGGGTCGACGGCGCGAACGTCAACTTCAACGAGGACGGCACGTTCCACTCGATCCTCGACGCGGTGTCCCTGCACTACCTGACCGAGACAGTGTCCGCAGCTCAAGGCACCAAACCCGTCTTCGTCCACGGTGGCGCCGCCGGCGTCGCCAAATCCTGATCCACACGCCGAGACCCTGAAAGGACCGGCCATGACCTTCCGGAAATTGACCAGCCTCGATGCCCAGTTCCTCGCCATGGAGGACGGACGCGCGCACGGCCACGTCAGCGTGCTGAGCACCTACGCGCCGTACACCGCAGACGGCCGCCGGCTGACCGCCGAGGTGATCCGGGACCTCGTGGCCGAGCGGTTGCCGCTCCTGCCGCCGTTCCGCTGGCGGCTCGTCAGGGTGCCATTCGACCTCGACCACCCGTACTGGGCCGACGCAGACGACGTCGATGTCACCTATCACGTACAGGAATCCGCGCTGTGGGCACCGGGTGACGATCGCCGGCTCGCCGACCACGTCGCCGAGATCATCGCGAGGCCGCTGGATCGGTCACGGCCGTTGTGGGAGATCCACGTGATCAGCGGACTGGCCGACGACTCCGTGGCACTGCTGATCAAGATGCACCACGCCGCGGTCGACGGCGTCTCAGGCGCCGAGGTATTGCGGGTGCTGCTCGATGACACCGTAGAAGGACGGCCAGTGGTGGCTCCCCACTGCGTGGAACCGCAGCACGGGCCGTCCCAGGCCGAACTCTTCGGCCGCGGGTTGACCAACATGTGCCGATACCCCGCACGGTCGATTCGCGCCGCGGTGCGAGCGCTGCCGCACCTCGACGAGGTGCCCACGCTGCGAGGTGTGCCCGGCGTCAGCAGGGTGGCGCGGCACAGCCGGTCCGCCAAGGCGATCCTGGAGCGCACGAACACAGCCGAAGGCACCGAACTCGTCGCACCGCGCACGCGGTTCCAGACCGCGATCTCGCCGCGCCGAAGTGTGGCGTTCGGTTCGGTGTCACTGGCTGAGGTGAAAGCCGTCAAGGATCACTTCGGATGCAGCATCAACGACGTCGTGATGGCGATGTGCGCGTCGGGGTTGCGGTCGTGGTTGGCCGACGAAGGCGAACTGCCGGACGGACCACTGCTGTCGTTCGTGCCCGTGTCCGTCCGCACGCTTGAGCAAGCCGGCACGTTCGGTAACCGGGTCTCGGTCATGATGGCCGAACTGCCGACCGATGAGGCCGATCCCGTCGAGCGGCTACACCGGGCGCAGGCCACCATGACCGCAGCGAAACAGCGCCATCAGGCACTGCCGGCGTCCCTGTTGGAAGACGCCAACGACCTCATCCCGCCGGCGCTGTTCGCCCGCGCCACCGGCACGGCGTTGCGCCACGGGGCAGCGTTCCTGCAGCCGGCCGTGAACGCCGCGATCTCCAATGTGCCCGGCTCCCCCACGACGCTGTACTGCGCAGGCGCCGAACAACTTTCGCAGTTTCCGATCTCCGGCGTACTGCACGGAGTCGGGCTGAACATCACGGTGTTCAGCTACCGCCGAGAGCTATCGATCGGCATCGTCGCCGACCGCGATCAACTCGATGACCCGTGGCCGTTGCTCGACGCGGTGCGCGACGCCCTGACGGACCTGACTGCGGCGATCAGTAGACCTCCGTCGGCGTGACGCCGAGCTCGTCCAGGGTGTGCTGCACGCGCTCGCGGAGAACGGCTTTGGTGTTCTCCGCCCCGACCTGGTAACCCACGATGCCGATGGTGACCTTGCCGTTGTGGCGCAGGGCCGTCACCACCAGCAGACCGCCGGGCTGCTCGATGTCGCGTTTCTTGACGTTCTGCTCGACGCCCCAGCAGATCACGTAGTCGGCCTGGCGGACCCCGTCGATGCGGCCGACCAGGTCGGGCACGTCGCCCACATTCGAACAGGTGACAGGCAGCTCGCCGAGCACCATGGCCGCAGTGTGGCGGACCGCCCGCCGCGGGATGAACGGGGTCAGCGGCAGCAGTTGAAAAGACTCGTCCGGCTGGTGCCTGGCAGTGCGCAGCGCGGTCCGGATCGCCCCACGCAGCTCGGTGAGATCGGTGGTGGCCGACTGGGGATCGACGGTGAACGTCGTGAACGTCATCGCGTTGGCCCGGGTGTCCTCGAGCGAGGTGCGGTCGTTGATGGCGACCATCAGCGAGATGGCGCCGTCCCGCGCGCGCTGGCGGCCCATCCGGACGCCCAGCCGCGTGGCGAACGCCGCGACCAGTGAATGGCCATTGCCGCCGAGCTCTGCCGCACGGGCGTCGAAGTGATCGAGGTCGATGATGGCGGACGCGAACGGCACGTGCACGAGTTCGTCACCGGAGGCAGACCCTCCTGTCGACGGCGTCGCCGTCATCTCACCGCGCCGCTCTCGGGCCAGTTTGGCTGCGACCTTGACCGTCCGGCGGACCTCAGGCAGGTCCCTGAAGGTCTGGCGCAGGTCGGAACGGATCGCCTGCAGGCGGGTCCTGGACCGCGGCCGCTCGTAGCCGAGGTCGCGCTCGTTTCCCAGGACCGCGTCCATGAACGCGACGACCGAGCCGCTGCCGTCGATCAGACAATGCGAGAGCACTATCGCGACCGCCGTCGAGCCATCGGTGAAAGGCTGCACCCCCAGGTGCCAACCCGGCCCGCGTTCGGGATCGATCGGGATCTGGGCGCGCTCCTCCAGCCAGTCGCTCAGTCCTGAACGTGGACAAGGAGTTTCGGCGACGTCGACCGGTCGCGGCGCGCCTGACGCGGCCACCCAACGATGGCGGCCGAACGGCAGTGGGGAGCGCTCGATGTACCGCGCCACCATCCCCTTGCCGAAGTTCTCGTTGAACCGGCGCAACCCGTCGAGGTCCACCGGCCCCTCGTAGAACCACAGCGCCATGCCGACCTGGACCCGGCCGTTGGCCCGGTACGACAGGAATGTGGCCTGGTCGATGTAGTCGAGGCGGTCCTCGTCCGTCGGCGCCGAGCGCTTATTCACCGAAGTGGATGTGGACAAAGCTGATGGCCCCCTTCAGGTTCGGCAAGCGTCGCTGCCCCGACCTCGGTCCGATAGTAGGTCGGGCGATGACGAGCCGCGACCCGGCGCGCGCGGCCTATTTCTGCTCGTACGTGCCGTGGATGACGGCCCGGGCGATGGCCTGCGTGAACAGGTTGAAGCCCAGGAACGCCGGGGTGGCATCCTCGGGGATGTCCAGCTTTTCCACAGGTAGTGCGTGCACCGCGATGTAGTAGCGGTGCGGGCCGTGGCCGGCCGGCGGGGCGGCGCCCAGGAAGCGCTTGAGGCTCGCGTCGTTGGTCAGAGTGATGGCGCCGCCGGGCAGCGCCTCGCCGTTGCCCGCGTCGGCGGCCAGCTCGGTCACGTCGGCGGGCAGGTTGGCGACGGCCCAGTGCCAGAAGCCCGACGCGGTCGGTGCGTCGGGGTCGTAGACGGTGACGGCGAAGCTGCGGGTCTCGGCCGGGAAGCCCGACCAGCTCAGCTGCGGCGAGACGTCTTCTCCCCCGGCGCCGAAGATGCCACTGACCTGAGCGTTGGCCAACGGGCCGCCGTCGGTCAGCGATGTCGAGGTCAGGGTGAAGGTCGGCAGCTGCGGCAGGTTGTCATACGGCGAAGCGGTCATGTTGTCCTTAAGTTTGTAGTTGCAGTTACTTCGTATTGCTGAGCGTTACGTTTGGCTGTGACCCGGGTGGGTCG